>JAPYRG010000005.1:0-112730 GCA_029936965.1 Fidelibacterota bacterium | reverse complement strand
TTTCTCCTACTTCATATCGATCATAAATACGGGTCAAGTTTTGAGGGTTATCTCCAGACTCAATTTCATTGGTGGTGAATTCTCCCCAATAATTTTGAGACATATCTACTGAATCATCCTGGCAACATCCATAATTGAAATACGCATCATAAGGACCATTGTTATAAATATTATTGTGATTGATCGTTATATCATTATAATTCTCATAAATCCCTTCAAAAAAGATTCCATTATTACGATCATTATCATTGTTAAAATTCATCGCTCCATTTTCTGCAATCGTATTTCCAATAATTGTTGGACGTCCATGATGAATATAGATTCCAATTCCACGACCATCACCCTCATCTTCGGAGAAATAACGCGGCTGGTTGTACATTATCCTGCTGTCTTTGATGGTAGCCTTAGACTCGTCTCTGATTTCAAAACCATAGTTACTATTACCCCATTCATCCATTTGTCCATTATGCATCACATTGCAGTTATCAATAACAATTTCATCTGCACGGTATCGTCCACCGCTAATATAAAAACCTTTATCATTCCACGAGATATCCGAATCTTTGATTATTATATCTGAATGTCCATTATCTTCTTTTTGAATTTCAATAGCATTTCCATTACGGGAAAAACGACTATTGGATATTTCAACATGATCCACAGCGCTACTGTTATCTTCCCAATCACGAATCATTACTCCGGCGGATGCATCATGTAGACTTACATATTTTAATATTAAGGTGTCCCGATCATTTTCATTACAGCACCAGTTGTATTCCTGAATCCCATACCAAACATGATCACCTGGGTTCATATATAATTCATGACGTTCAAATGTGATACTGTCCTCTTCCGTTCCTATCGCAATAAGAGAAGAATTATCATACACGTCAATATTTGTCCATGTAAAAAACTTAATGGTCACGCCAGGATCAATTCGAAGACGATTGCTTACATGAACGCCTCCTGTAATAACATAGGGACTATTCGCAGCAGTCAAACGTCCTTCCAAGCCTCCATCAAGGCCACCAAATACCACATCTTCAACAATATCCGTTTCGCTACCCCAATCATCCGAAGCATCACTGTAGGTTGCATATAGCAAATCTCCAGTACGCACTTGTAAGACATTATCATCCCGGGAAAAATTCCCCAGAGGAACATATACTCTATGTCCGCTAAGATTGCGTTCCATCCGAATACGGGCTACTTCCGCTGAAGCCAAACGAGAAATTGTTTCTTCATCCTTGTCCGGATATTCGCCAGCAAGCTGCTGTTCAAAGTCTTCCATAAACGTGGCTTCTTCTTCCAAAGTCATTGCCCGCGCTGACTCTAAAGCAAAACCAATGCCACCAAAAAACCATCCGGCAGAATCCGTTGCAGCAAGAGCAAATGTTTCCCCAGTTGTATCTGTTTCACTGGTAACCGTAATGGAAACACTAGTTGCATTGGTCTGATCTGCATCATATAAATGAACAAATACACTATCTACATCTGTATCATTTTCAATATCCCATAAACGGTAGGTGTCATCTAAATGACCGCCACTTTCATTGGCAAAATGCACATCTCCACCATCACCGCAGGAACTTGTATTTCCTTCATAGCATGAATAATTGATATACGGTCTATTATTATCATCATACCAATCTTGAAAAATGGAAATGTTTTGAGGATTGGTTCCCGATTCCATTTCCGCAGTAATATCAGTTCCCCAATCATTATAGCGAAGATTTAGTTCATGCCCACGATCTCCCCAATCAACCCAAACTTCAACAGGACCATTATCATAAATTTCATTATTATTTATTACTGGGTTTTCCCCTCCATGCATTCCTTCCATCCATATACCAGAGTTTCTCCATTGATCTGAATAATCTGGATCTCCATTATCTCGAATTACATTATTGGTTACGATTGCATTTGAATAACGCATCATAATACCGTTTCCACGTCCTTGACCAACATCATCATTGCCATACCATTGCGACTGGTTATATCGAATATCACAATCATTTATCACCACATTATTCCCTGAAGATTCAAGCCATATACCCCAATTATGTTCACTACCTTCATCATAAGATCCATTATGATGAATGATACAATTGTTAATTAATAAAGGAGTATTCCATCCATTGTTTAGATGTATACCATGATTTCTGTTTTTTACAATAGTAGAGTTTAAAATTTTGATTTCACTATATCCTGTAGTGTGCTGATTTTCGCGACTATTGAAACTGATTGAGAATCCTGATTGATCATTTTCGGTAACCAAGCAATGATTAAAGCGCACAACGACACTGTCCGAATTATTATCTTCATGATTATCCAAATAGATATAAACTTCTCGGGCATCTTTAAATACACAATAATCAAATAAGGCTCGTTGATGACCATCAAACTCATAATAGTTATAATCAATATTTAATCCTCGCCATGATTGTCCATTTGGATTCACATCGCCATATGGAATAAACTTTATTGAATCCGTTTGTGTACCAAAAGCCCATAGATTTCCATCCACTTTTAGGGAAGTATTATTCAAAAATTTTACTACCGTACCTGCTCCAATATTTAACGTGTCATTTGGTCCAACATAGGAATAACCCGTAACCACATAGGGACTATTTTCTGCCGTCCAGGTTCCATGCAGCCTTCCTTCATAACCTCCAAATACAATATGAGCCATCGAGGTATCTGCATCTCCCCAATCACCTACAGCATCGTAATACGTTGAAACTATCAGATCACCTCGACCCACCTGTAACAAGCCATCACTTCGAGGTGCATGTTGATTCTCAACTCGAATTCCTTCAATATACATGCGTTGATATTCATTATTATATAGATGCCTCGCATATCCTTCAACTCTTGAATCACTCCAATCGGGATTCTGCTGTGCAACCTCATTGACATACTGGTTATACAATTCCTCTTCCTCTTCCTCTGTCATGACTCTAGTAGCATTAAGGCTGATAGGAATACTACCAACATATAAACTTCCCGTACCCACACAAACAACTGCTTCATTATCACTATCACTATCCGAAGTAACATATACTGTCACCGTATCTTCATTTCCATCACCAATATCTCCTTCATCATAGACATGGATAAACAGAGTCTCCGTGCTTGCAGGCAACGCCAGATCATAGTTTGTTCCACTGGAATTAGCGAAACTAATATCACCCGTGTATCCACAGTCTGCGCCTTCCCAGCATGCATAATTGATCAATGGTAATCCATCGCCATCAGCAAATTGGTCATGAAAAACCGAAATGGGGGCTGGGTGGCTTGTTGCATTAGTCATTTCTTCGTTAACAGTCGCTCCCCAGTCATTATTACGAAAATCCAACTCAACTCCATACCAGTTATCATCCCAATGTGTACAATAAACTTCATGTATCCCGTTAGAGTGTATGATATTATTTTGAAATACTGGTAAATAGTTGAATTCACTATTTTGAGCAATTCTTATGCCCCAATTATTCCAATTATCCTCATTACCATTTGGATCACTATAGTCTTCACTTCCATTATTTGTAATGGTGTTATTTGTTATAGTTGCCTCTGCGTCGTACCAATATATTCCAGTTCCCCTACCTCCTCCAGCATCACTCGAATAATATTGAGGCTGGTTGTACTGGATCATATTATTATCTACTAAAATATTATTAGCACCTCTATGAATTCTTAAACCATAATTAAAATTACTTCCTTCATCTTCATACCCATTATGGGTAATCGTACTATTCGTCAAGCTTACATTTGTCGCTTCCCAACCCATCCATACACCAACACCATAGTTCCACCAGCCATTACGAGTAACCGTACAGTTATCAATGGTTAATTGTTCAAAAAATCCATCACTACCAATTCCATCGCCTCGGTTATATTGTATTAAACTATTACTTAATGTATGATGGGATGGTGTTGTGTCTTGATAGGAACTTCCATAGTAATAAATTCCATTGTCTCCATTTTCAATAATGGCATGATTGATATTGGTTACTTGCCTTCTATCCCAATTATGATTATAAATCCTTATTCCTTGCCAACTATTTGGTGAAGCATGATTATATGAAGTGAACTTTACTGAATCCGTACGGGAACCATTTACTGTAAGATTACCATAAATATCAAAACGATAATGCCCGGTAAAAAGGACAGTAACGCCCTCTTGAATTGTTAGTGAATGATTATTGTCAACATGAATTTCACCATCCACAAATACGGTATCCGCCGACCAATTACCATATACGTTTCCGCTACCTACATGAATGGGTGGTGGACTGTTATCATATTCAATAGCAAGCTGCATGTTGAACATCCATTGACGAATGTGCCAGCCACCATTTCCTGATGTACCACCACATTCTCCATAGAACTTTAATCCTACCCAATTATCATCTAATCCTTGAGCAGATTCATAATAAAAACCAGTAGTTGCATCATCACCGCCGCCATCACCAGTAAGTTGCACCAAAACGCCAACCCAATCGCCAGCTTCCAATGTAGGTTCTGTACCCAGATCAACTGTAGCAATCCAGTTATTTGCTTCTGCTGGGTTAGCATCAGGTGTTAGAACTGCTTCTGTAAAACCGTCTGGCCATACTAGACCCTTTGTTGGAACGCCAGCAGGGCCGGTTCCATCGGTTGTTCCTAAAGGGTCTTGAGCAGAAGGGATAACTGTATCACTTTGATCACTACAAACAGCGGATGTACCTCCAGCAGTATAATCAGTACCTTCAATAGACATGTGACCATTTGCATCCATATCATACCCGCCTAACCATCCGTTGCCATCAACATAGTCGGTTGAATAATTTTGACCATCAGTACCTACTGGATACGATAGTTTATGTAATGATATGGTCACTTCCTGGTCACCTGTTCCCCAATGAGCTATTGGAACATTTAGACCTTTAATAGTACCATCTGCAGGCATTTGGAAAGCTGTCATCAATACATCGCCTAAGTTTTGATTTCCAATGAAATAGGATTCCCAGGATCCATCTGCAGGGTAATACATCAACGTATCATCAATGGAACGGTTTATATTTCTTGTAACAGGTAAATAATCACCAGTAGAAATAATTTCAAGATCGTTAGACCGAACAGTACCGTTAGAGCCAAAGACTTGGGAGGCTAGTTGGCTAGTCTGTTCTAATTCTTTTTTTCGTTTCAAAATAGGGTATAGATCTCCTTCGATAAGGCGATCAATAGGGAGATCTTCTCCCTCAACAACATAGTCATCATACAAATGCCTATGCTGGGCAATAATTTCTTTTTTGGATAACGATAATAGTTCATTATCGCTATACTGAGTGTCAATTACAGGACGTTCTGCATCAACAAAAGAAAATGAGATTAAAATTGTTAGGATAGTAGATTTATAAAATTTTCCCATAAAAACCTCCCGTATTTAATGGAAATATGCTCTCAATGTATTTACTGAAGAATTGTCAATCAATTCATTTATTATTAATGTGATCAGTCGCACTTTCAAATTCACGTTTTATTATAAATTATTGAACCTCTATTTACATAATATATTATTATTTAGTTAAATTATTTTTTCATTCATAAAAGTGATTAAATTGACCTTTCAATCTTATATCAGTTATGCATATTGGTCATTTAAATATATCAAATCCGGTGTTTTTAGCCCCCATGGCAGGAGTGACCGACTATTCATTTCGGATCCTTTGTAAAGAACAAGGTGCAGGAATGGTATACTCTGAATTTGTCTCCGCCCATGGTATTATTCGCAAAAATGAAAAAACCCTAGATATGATTCGTTTCACGGAATTTGAACGACCCATAGGAATTCAAATTTTTGGTGATGATCCAAAAGTAATGGGTCAAGCTGCCAGGATGGTAGTGGATATGTTTCAGCCTGATCTGATAGATATTAACTACGGGTGCCCTGTTCCAAAAGTGACAAAAAAGGGTGCCGGATCTGCCGCACTTAGAGATTTATGCTTAATGGATGATAGCACCATTGCCGTTGTAGAAGCCGTTCCAGAAGTGCCCGTTACCGTAAAAATGCGCGCTGGATGGGATGCGAATTCGATTGTGATTCCAGAAGCAGGACCGCGATTAGAGGCTCATGGAGTACAAGCCATTGCGTTACACCCAAGGACGACTAAACAAAGCTACAAAGGACTATCAGACTGGAATTTAATACGTTTACTTAAAGAATCAGTTTCTATTCCTGTTATTGGAAATGGAGACATTCATACGCCGGAAGATGCCCAGCGAATGTTTATGGAAACTGGCTGTGATGCCGTAATGGTTGGACGTGCCGCATTAGGCAACCCATGGATCTTCAATCAGCTCTCCGCATACCTTACCAAAGGGTCCTTAGCGGATGAACCAACGATTCAAGAACGTTTAGAGACTTGTTCAAGACACTTTGCGTTATTGGTAGAATCAAAGGGGTCCACTGTAGGATCCAATATGATGCGCAAGCATTTTGGATGGTATATTAAAAACTTTGCAGGTGCCGCTGCATTACGTCAGCAACTCGTCACAGCAAAAGATCAAAAAGCAATGGAAGAAATTCTGCAGGATGTAATGAAAAATTTGGGTGTATATCTTAAAGAAAGTGCCTAGGATTTCTGCGGACCGCAGAAATTAATTTGCTCACGTAAATCCAGCTGGCGTACCACATCCGGGCTTTTCACAGGCCGCCTCGAAGCTCCCGCCTCCGACAGCAACTGCTGGAGCGGATAATTGTCTTTTTGCTTCCTGCTTATGGCACTCCGGACAAATAATTTTTGTATCTGCTACAGAGCTTGAGAAAACTAGTTCCTCAAACAAATGTCCACAATGCGCACATTGATAGTCATACATTGGCATAAAAGAAATTACGTGAATTTTATAATAATTTCTACTGAACAATAGAGGGTGGATTATATCCGCTACAGATACCTTCAATCGCTTCCGCAAATGCAATGGGAGTATAATCCTCTAGATAAGGACCGATTACCTGCACACCGATAGGAAGCCCCTTAGCATTCTGCCCTATAGGGATGACTAGTGAAGGTAATTGAGGTAAGGTTGCAACACTTGGCCATACTGTAATTTCTGAATAGTGTCGTTTGATTCCATCAACCATAATGGTACGATTAAACATATCAGGCTCATGATTATGATCAAACGCTGTCGTAAACACCACTGGGCAGATAAGGACATCAAAAGAAGTAAAAAAATCTTCCCACATTGCTTGAATACGTAATCGTCGTTCATTGAATGATAACCAAGACGTTTGTTTCAACAAAGCCCCTCGAGCTTGACGAACACGAGGATTTGTATCATTGGGGTCACTATCTTCCAGTAATTTTTCCATTGTATCCAATGTGGATTTTGGGAATCCACTAGCAATAATAGGTGTAGAGATATTCCAGTAAATATCATCATTCATCTGCAGACTTACTCCAGGGTTGGCTTCACGAACCGTCGCACCTAACTTTCCAATTTCGGTCGCCAATTCTTCTATGGAATCCGCAATCGCATTCTCTACGGTACAAAAAGGATCGTTAGGCCATATGGCTACACGGAAATTTTTGATATCTTGATGCCTTGCGGGGGGCAAATCCAACTTCCACCCTTTCTTTTCAAGGGGACTTGGCCCAGCTAAAATGGAAAGAGCAATTTGTATATCGTTGGCACTTCGAGCAATTGGACCTGCTACAGATAGAGTATTTTGGTGGCTTAGCATTCCTGGTGGGGGCGGTAGGTGCCCTAACTTAGGAATTAATCCATAGCTGGGTTTCAGACCATATACTCCACAAAAATGAGCGGGTATACGTATAGATCCACCAATATCACTTCCAACCTCCAAAGAAGAAAAACCAGTTGAAACTGCTGCCGCTGAACCTCCCGATGATCCTCCTGGAGTTTTATTGATATCCCAAGGGTTATTTGTCACTCCAAATAGTTCATTATATGTCTGCCAATCTCTGGACAAAAAAGGAACGTTAGTTTTGCCAAACACAATGGCGCCTGCTTTACGCAAACGATCTGCAACCACTGCATCTGTTTTTGGAATATGCTCCTTCCACTTGGCTGAACCTCCTGTGCTAGTTATGCCCTTTACTTCATATGCATCTTTTATGGTAATCGGTAAGCCGTGTAACGGACCCCAATCCTTCCCTTTTTGCAACGCTTCATCCGCTTTCATTGCTTTTTCATGCGCATGCTCTTCATTTATTGTAACGACAGCATTAATGGATGGATTGTATTCGGAAATATGCTCTAATTGTAATTCTAATAATTCTTGGGAAGAAATTTCCTTATTTTTGATTTTGTTAACCAACGCATGCATAGGTAAAGTGAGGATATCATTGCGTGGTTGTGTTGTTTTCATAGTACAAGAATACTATTATTATTGATTTTCCCATATAAATTATTTTTATTATTTCTTTCATCCGTATATAGCTTTCTTGATCAATGTCTATGATGCGACTAAATTCCGACATCATTTAATCAATCAATATTTATTGGGAACTTCATGAGCAACATACCAAAACCTATTAATGAACCAATTCGGAATTATGAATCTGGTTCACCGGAAAAGTCAAGCTTAAAGGAAAAACTTGCCGAACTAAGTCAAAAAGAAATTGAAATTCCACTCATTATTGGTGGAAAAGAAGTTCATACTGGTGACACTGCGAAATGCATAATGCCCCACAATCATGGACATGTTTTAGCAACATTTCATCAAGCAGGTGAAAAGGAAGTATCACAGGCAATTGATTCTGCGCAATCCGCCTGGAAACAATGGTCATCAACACCATTTAATGAGCGCGCAGCCATTTTTCTTAAAATGGCGGAATTACTTACAGGACCATATCGAGATATCATTAATGCTGCAACAATGCTCAATATGAGTAAAAATGTATTTCAGGCAGAAATTGATGCTGCTTGCGAATTAATAGACTTCTGGAACTTTAATTGTTGGTTTGCTCAAGAGTTATATAATCATCAACCAATGTATTCTCCTGAACCTACAAAGAATTCCATGGAACATCGGCCTTTAGAAGGATTCGTTTTTGCAGTGACCCCCTTCAATTTTACTAGTATAGCAGCAAACTTACCCTCCGCTCCTGCTCTCATGGGGAATGTTGCCATTTGGAAGCCTGCTAGTAGTGCAGTGTACCCTGCATACTTCATAATGCAACTCTTTAAAGAAGCTGGACTTCCGGATGGAGTAATAAACTTTGTTCCAGGTAGAGGGTCAGTGGTGGGACCATTAGTCATGGATCACCCGAACCTTGCTGGTGTACACTTTACTGGATCTACTTCTGTATTTCAAAATATGTGGGAACATATCGGGGGCAATATCAAACAATATACAAGCTATCCACGTATTGTAGGAGAAACAGGTGGTAAAGATTTTTGTATTGCACATGAGTCTGTGGATCAAGATGCTCTTGTGGCAGCGATGGTTCGTGGTGCATTTGAGTTTCAGGGGCAAAAGTGTTCTGCTATGTCCAGAGCCTATATTCCCTCGACTATCTGGCCTAATATTGAAAATAACTTACTGAAAGAAATGGCGACAATAAAAATGGGAGATCCCAGTGATTTCTCTAATTTTGTCAATGCAGTAATAGATAAAAACTCATTTGATTCTATAAAAGACTTTATAGATGATGCGTCCAATTCGGATGATGCAGACATTATTTTTGGAGGTACATGTGATGATTCGGTTGGATATTTTATTGAACCAACAATCATCCTCACCAAAAACCCGAAGTTTCGTACCATGTGTGAAGAAATTTTTGGACCCGTTCTTACTATATATCTGTATGATCCTTCAAAATGGAAAGAAACGCTAGAATTAGTTGACTCTACATCCCCTTATGCGTTAACGGGCTGTGTCATGGCTAAAGATTCTAATGCAATTGCGGAAGCTTCATCCACACTGAGACATGCGGCAGGAAACTTTTACATTAATGATAAACCAACAGGAGCTGTTGTTGGACAACAACCATTTGGTGGAAGTCGCGCATCAGGAACAAATGATAAAGCTGGTTCCATGTTTAATTTAGCACGATGGGTATCGCAGCGTACGATCAAAGAAAACTTTGACCCCCCTACAGATTATCGCTATCCATTTCTAGAAGAAAATTAATCCATGGCGGTTCAATCAGAAATCGATTTCATCCGCCAGGTACTGATACATTCGCCTGGAACGGAACACAATTTTACTCTGCCAAAAAACACTCAGGAATGGGTTGGAGATGAAAATGGAAAACTAATCCAGAACCCCGACTACCTCCTTTTTGATGATATTATTTCACCTGGAAGAATGAGCGATGAACATTCCGAGCTTGAACAGGTTCTTCTTGCATTTACTGGCTCTGGGGAAACCTACCAGTTTCAAAATCTACTATTAGATACTATTAAGACTTTGGAACAACGTGAAGAGTTATTTAGCAGTTGTTGTCAATTAGATAAAAAATTATATGGTACAGATGACTTTGTAGATACCAATTATATGTTGGAAATGGAAGATGCTGATTTTGCGACCACATTATTATCAGGAAGAATTACAAAACCTGAAATTAGCAATGTATTTAAATGGCCATTACCAAATCTAATTTTTACTCGAGACATAGCGGTGGCATTAAATAATGCATTGATATTAACATGGGGAAAATGGCCAGCCAGACAAAGAGAAATGCTATTAATGAGTCATATTGCAAAGTATCACCCTCTTTTTTCAAATTACACACAATTAAACTTTCATGGATTATGTCCCGATTTATTTTTGGAAGGTGGTGATTGTATCGTATTAGATGATGAGACGTTATTGATCGGACTTAGTGAACGGAACTCGAAAGAATCTATTGAAGCAATTTTACCTTTAACCTCTGGTGAAGGATTTAAGCGCGTACTAGTTGTGGATTTACCTAAAACACGTAGTATGATGCATCTGGACACTCTATTCAGCAGAATAAGTAATGATGAAATTATTGTCTTCCCACCGCTTTATAATGATAAAGAAATTAACGGTCATACAATTCAAACCTATTGTATTGAAACAGGTAAATCTATTTTTGATATTAATCCTGTACAGCAATCCTTATCAAATGGTTTAAAAGAATTTGGATATAACTTTCAAGCTATACATTGTGGTGGAGATGAACCTGTTCATCAAGAAAGAGAACAATGGTCTGATGGAGCAAATGCATTTACACTTTCTCCCGGTAAAATTATATCTTATTCAAGAAATCATAAAACTTCTCATGCATTGCAACAGGTTGGGTATGATAAAATTTCTGCTAAGGATTTTATCATCGATTCAAAAAAATATATTGTTGAGGATCGCAAAATGCTGATCACCATTTCCAGCTCAGAATTACCACGAGGCCGAGGTGGTCCACGCTGTCTTACTATGCCGTTGGATCGATCATGACATCCAACAAATCAATCATGGTTGCTTTAGGCGGCAATGCCCTTTCACCAAAAGATCAAACAGGTACTATAAAAGAACAATTTGAAAAGACTAGGCAAAGTCTCAATGGGATTATGGAGTTTATTAATGTAGGATATAATATTTGTATCACCCATGGAAATGGACCCCAAGTTGGTAATGAACTATTACGAATGGATCTTACACATGAACAGGTACCCCCTCTCCCTTTAGGTCTTTGTGTAGCTGCAACACAAGGAACAATTGGATATATGATTCAACAATCGTTACAAAATAAACTTCGAACATTTGAACTAGATCGCGAGGTAGTAACATTAGTTACTCAAGTACGAATAGATGAAAATGACTCGGCAATTTCTAATCCTACAAAGTTTATCGGAAAAACGTATTCAGAAGAAACTGCAAAATCGTACGCAAATAAATTAGGTTGGGATATCGCGGAGCAAAATCCTGGTGAATGGCGACGTGTTGTTCCTAGCCCACTACCTCTTTATGTAATGCATGGAAAAAGTATTAAAGCTCTAGTAGATAGAGGAACGATTGTTTTGGCTGCTGGTGGTGGAGGTATACCTGTTTATAATGATAAAGATTACCGATTAAAAGGAATAGATGCAGTAATTGATAAAGATTTAACAGCTGCAAAACTTGGTCGCGTTATTCGAGCGCAGGAACTATGGATAATAACCGATATAGATTATGTATATTTGCAATTCAAAAAAGAAGGTCAAAAAGCTATTTCACAAATGACAACACTTGAAGCAGAAAAATATTTGAACGATGGAGAATTCAAAAAAGGGAGTATGGCTCCAAAAATAAAAGCTGCATTATATTTTCTCAAGCATTATGGAGAAAAAGTCATTATTACTTCTATACCTTCTATACAAAAGGCGATTAATGGTAAAGCAGGAACAGAAATAATTAAATCAGAGATTGGTTAAAAATGAAAATTCACGAGTATCAAGCAAAAGAAATATTTAGAAATTATGCTGTACGTGTCCCACAAGGAAAGCCAGCTTTTTCTGTTAAAGAAGCTCTTCAAGCCTATGATGAAATGGGGTCAGAAACAGTTGTAGTTAAAGCACAGATTCATGCTGGCGGTCGTGGAAAAGGAGGCGGTATAAAACTCGCGCATAATCGAAATGATGTGGAGTCGCTTTCATCACAGATCTTAGGAATGAATTTGGTTACACATCAAACAGGCCCTGAAGGTAAACAAGTTCAGAGACTGTTAATCGAAACTGGAATTGATATTGAGAAAGAATTTTATGCTGGAATAGTGCTAGATCGGAAAGAGAAAAAATTTGTTTTTATGGTTTCAACTGAAGGAGGAGTTGAAATTGAAAAAGTAGCTGAAAAATCTCCAGAAAAAATTATTAAAGAATGGATTCATCCTGAAGATGGGTTAACTACAAATCAAGCAAAGAAGTTAGGTGATGCTCTGGGTCTAAAAGGAAGTCAACTAGATTCCGGGATTGAAATTTTTACTGCTTTGTGGAAAGCATTTAGTAGCCTTGATTGCTCTCTAATGGAAATTAACCCATTAGTGCTTACTAAAAATGATGAAGTAATAGCTTTAGATGCAAAAATAAATTTTGATGGCAATGGTCTTTTTCGTCATCCTGAATTATCTGATTTACGAGATGAGTCTGAAGAAGACTCTGCAGAAGCAGAAGCGAGTTCATATAACTTAAATTATATAAAGTTAGATGGAAATGTTGGTTGTATGGTAAATGGTGCTGGATTAGCAATGGGAACAATGGATATTATTAAACTAAAAGGTGGTGAACCTGCAAACTTTTTAGATGTAGGTGGTGTAGCGAACCCTGAGACAGTTGCAAACGGATTTAAAATTATTTTGTCTGACCCTAATGTTCAATCAATCCTTATAAATATTTTTGGTGGCATTGTGCGCTGTGATCGAGTTGCGCAAGGAGTAATAAATGCAATGGAAACTATAAGTGTCAATGTACCAGTGGTGATTCGTTTAGAGGGAACAAATGCCAAAGAAGCATCAATTTTATTAGAACAGTCTCCACTTAATTTTATTCTTGCAAATAGTTTAAGTGATGCTGCAGAAAAAGCCGTTGCTGCTACAAATGGAGGTGTATGATGAGTGTTTTAGTAGGAAATAACACTCGGTTAGTAATCCAAGGAATTACTGGTACAGAGGGCACATTTCATGGTCAGCAAATGATTGAATATGGCACCAATGTTGTCGCTGGTGTAACTCCTGGTAAAGGTGGGCAAGAAGCATTAAATGTTCCTGTATTCAACTCTGTTCAAGAAGCTGTTGAAAAACAAAGTGCAAATACCTCCGTTATTTTTGTACCTCCAAAATTTGCTGCAGGTGCTATGATGGAATCAATAGATGCCAATTTAGATCTAATTATATGTATAACGGAAGGTATACCAGCTTCTGATATGGTAAAAGTAAACCATGCACTAGAAAATAAAAAGACCCGTCTTGTAGGGCCAAATTGTCCAGGAGTTATAACGCCTGGGCAGGCTAAGATTGGAATAATGCCAGGTTTCATTCATACTCCTGGGAATATTGGTATCATGTCAAGATCTGGCACACTTACCTATGAAGCAGTTCACCAAATTGGTGCCCATGGATTAGGCCAAAGTACGGTTATAGGCATTGGAGGTGATCCAATTATTGGTACAACATTTATTGATATGCTCGAATTATTTGCTACAGATGAAGGGACAGAAGGTGTAGTTATGATTGGCGAAATCGGAGGAACTGCTGAAGAAGAAGCTGCTCAGTGGGTAATGGATAATAATTTCTCAAAGCCTATCGTCTCATTTATTGCTGGTCAAACTGCTCCTCCAGGTCGGCGTATGGGTCATGCTGGTGCGATTATTGCAGGTGGAAAAGGAACAGCAGTAGAAAAAATGGTAGAACTTAACAAAGCAGGTATAACGGTAGTAGAAAGTCCGGCTGATATTGGACAAGCTATGGTATCCGAAATAAAGAAATAATATAAAAGGAACATATTTTGGAAAATCAAACATTCGCGATTATTAAACCTGATGCCGTGAAGAATAAGGATACAGGATTAATCTTAGATCGAATACTGAAAGCTGGCTTTCATATCTTAGCCGGAAAATTATTACATATCAGTTTACAACAAGCGGAAGGGTTTTACGATATTCACAAAGGAAAGCCCTTTTATGATGAGTTAATTGAATTTATGTCTTCAGGTCAATGTATGGTTTTAGCCTTAGAAAAAGAAAACGCTGTTGAAGAATGGAGGAATACTATTGGAGCAACAAATCCTGCTGAAGCAGCAGAAGGAACCATACGTAAAGACTTCGCAACTAACGTAGGATTGAATGCAGTCCACGGATCTGACTCAAATGAAAATGCTCAAAAAGAGATTGCCTTTTTCTTCTCAGATAGTGAACTTAGGGGAAATCAATAAAACATTTATGAAATCACGTGTGTTACTAAATCTAATTTGCGGTTCATTTTTACTGGTGAGCTGTGGAGGTACCAAGGGTGAAGGTACTGTTGGTGATGTAACTCTTATTCAAGGGAAACTTCCTGAAGAAACGGAATCTATTGATTTATTCTGGAGAATTACAGGACAACCAGATGCTAGCAAGCTTTCCATGAAAGATCTTAAATTCAATGAAGATAAATCAGAGATGTCTTTCACGCCTGATGCTCCAGGAAAATATCAGTTTGAACTTGAAGTGTTTCAATATGGGGATGAATTAGAAACGCAAAAGTTTACGTACACTGTTGATTCAATAGAACCATTAGTTGCTGATGTATCCGAAGAAGGAGCAATATCTGATGAAAGTGAAGATTGGTTAGATGAAGAATATGATGTAGATATTAATGATGAATCTGAGGATGAATACATGGATGACAATGATGAATACGAATACAATGAATTAGATAGTGAAGATAGTGTTTATTATTATGATACAGATAATAATGAGATGGTCAGTAAAGAAAACGTAGAAAAAGAGGAATTAATGACATTAGAGATGGCTACAAAAAAGGAGAATACTTCTCCCCCTCCTCCTGTTAAAACACAAACTACTGCAACAAAATCTCCAGTTAAGAAAAAAAGTTCGCGCTATGTTATTCCTTTTGATAAATCGCGTTTTACAATACAAGTGGCATCAAAAAAGAATTTAAATGATGCAGAAAAAATTGCAGCAAACCTAATCGAATCTGGATATGATGCATATATTCAAAAAGCATACTTTCGTGATACGGATGAAGTATGGTTCCGCGTCAGGGTAGGAAGCTATGATAATCGAGGTACTGCTCTTGCCGTTGGAAAAGTTATTGGTGATGCTATGACCACTGAAGTATGGATTGATTTTGTTCGATTTGAAGAGTAAATATTTCAAAACCTAAGGAGACTAACATGCAACCAATGAAACTGTACTTTGATGTACGGGATATTTTTCGAGCACCTAGACTTGCTTTAAGTGGTAAAAAGATTATCTTATTTGTCCAGGCTAATCTTTTGGGATATTTTGCATACTGGATTTTTAACTATTTGGGCGCTATGGTAAATGGCATGTCCTTTTCTGATGCTTGGTCAATTTATGGGCTATACCCTTGCTTATTGGGAATTGAATCTTTATCTCTTCTTTCATATGCATTATTTTGGATAGGTATTGTTTTCTGGTTTTATGCCATTTCTTTAGGGTCAACTGCAGTTTCTCGCGTAACATATCGTCAATTAAAAGGAGATGAGTTTTATTCTAGGAGTGATGCATGCAGTTATGTAAAAAAGCATTGGCATCCAATTATATTTTCATCTATTTCGCTTGCATTAATACTTGTATTTCTTTTCGTTATTGCTGGTATTATTGGATTAATTGGGAAAATTCCTTATCTGGGTGAATTTTTATTTGTATTACCATATTTATTATACTTCTTTGGATCTGTATTTACTATATACACTGGTATTGTCTTCTTGGTATCTCTTGTATATACCCCATCAATTGTTGCTACATATGAAGAAGATACTATGGGAACGATCTGGCATAATTTCTCCATCACATGGGGTCAACCTTGGCGTATGATTGCATATCATTTTGTATTGCTACCTATTCTTGTTATTGGTGGTTATCTATTATCACATTTTTGGATTAGCAGTTATGAATTAATCAATAATGTATTAGGTCATGATTGGTTTATGGGAACTAAACTAATGAAAATAGTTGGTTGGGCAAGTCAAGCTGTTCATCCAGAAGCTCTTTGTTCATTGATTGGAAATAGTTGTAGTCTTTGCAGCGTTTGCAGTTCTGGATGTTTAAGTTGTGGATCAATATTGTCCGCAAATGCAGTTAATCTAACTGGAACAGAACAAGTTACTGCATTGATTATGGCAATTTTTCTATTTCTAATTATGGTCTCAGCTGTATCTTATGCAATGTCTATCTTTGCAGTCGGAGAGACTTTAATGTTTATTATATTTAAAAACCGGACGGACAATGATAATATTCTGGAAAAGAACGATGAAGACGATAATGATGATGTTCTTACTAATGAAGAGTTTATCAAAGATATTGATGAAAATATAGATTCAGATAATAATGATAAAGAAAACTAAGCCAATAATAATATTGAATAAATTTCATAATTATTGAATCAATTAGATAATTATTTTTTTTTAAATAGCATTAGATATGATTGAATTGAATTTATTCTGGGAGGATCTTGAATCTGGTTTAGATCAACAACTCTTTGAACTTCAAAGTAATAATCTTGATGACGGCTCTTTATCTTTTTATGATAATAAAATAGAATGTCTCCTTTCATCGGAAAAACAATGGCATGGCTATCAATTAAAAGGAGATATATCGTTTTCATTCATTGAACAGTGTGATCGCTGCTTATTAGAATACGAAGATAAACAAAAAACTACTTTTAATATACTACTGACAAATTCTAGTGATCTTATTCAAAAAGAAAATGATAATACTTTATGGTTTGATAAATCAGAAAAATTAATTGATATTGGCTCCATAATTCGTGACCAAATTTTGACAACAGAACCAATAAAAAAGATCTGTAATAGGGATTGTAAGGGAATATGTCAATACTGTGGCAGGAATCAAAATAAAGAGTCTTGCAATTGTAATAGAAAACAAAATTCAGATAACCGCTGGGAAAATTTGAAAGAATTAGTATAGATTAATAATATATATTAGGAGAATTAAATGGCACTTCCAAAAACTAGAATATCAAGAGCAAGGGGTCGTAAACGCAGGACACATTACAAAGCTGGACATGTTGCAGTAATGAGTTGTCCACAATGTACCCAGAAAAAAATGCCACACCGTGCTTGTCCAAATTGCGGTTATTATCGCGGACGTCCTGTTATTTCGGCTGCTGATTAAGCACTATTAATGAAAATTGCCTTAGATGCTATGGGAGGAGATTTCGCACCTCGCTCCCCTGTGAAAGGTACTTTAAAATTTTTAGAAAATTCTTCTTCTAATGTAGAAGTTATATTGGTTGGAGATAAGAATATTTTAAATCAAGAACTTGGGGGATCTATCCCTAATGGTATTAGGATTCATCATACTACTCAGGTTGTAAGTATGCATGATCATGCTTCAAAAGCAATTAAATCAAAACCAGATTCATCAATAGTCCAAGGAGTAAATTTGGTTAAAGATGGAGTTGCAGATGCATTCGTTAGCGCGGGTCACACGGGAGCAATTATG
Source organism: Fidelibacterota bacterium (assembly GCA_029936965.1). GTDB lineage: Bacteria > Fidelibacterota > Marinisomatia > Marinisomatales > TCS55. The sequence continues at coordinate 94,573 of JAPYRG010000005.1, read as the reverse complement.
GCTACTTCCCTATTAACACTTGGCCGTATTGAAGGTTTAAGAAGACCTGCATTAGCTGCTTACATACCAACCCCTAAAGGTGGAAAGATTCTTTGTGATGTTGGTGCGAACCCTGACGCACGTCCAGAACATATGTTGCAATTTGCAATTATGGCTTCCACATATTTTGATCATGTTGAAAGAAAAAATAATCCAAAGATAGCCTTAGTAAATATCGGAACCGAACCGACCAAAGGAAGCGAACTCTACCAAGAAACACACAAGCTATTAAAGAATGAACTAAGTGACCATTTTATTGGAAATGTTGAAGGTAGACATTTATTGGATTCTCAGGCAGATATATTGGTTTGTGATGGATTTGTCGGAAATACAATTCTAAAATTTGCAGAAAGTTGGGTGAATATATTCATTAAACAATTAAATAAACAAATTACACATAAGAAATATTACCAAATGGCGGCACGAATATTAGAACCTGTTTTTTCTAACTTAAAAAAATTATATGACTATGAAGAGTTTGGCGGTGTCCCATTACTTGGTGTAAACGGTGTTATTATTGTTTCGCACGGTACCTCCTCCCCTAAAGCTGTAAAGAATTCTCTTATTGCTGCACAAAAATGCGTATCTGAAAACCTACTTGGAGATATACAGCATGGAATAAAAGAACATTTGGTAGGTTCAAATTGAGAGCTGCAGTTACAGCAACTAGTCGTTATTTACCCAAGCAAATTATGACAAATCATGATCTTGAAAAAATGGTTGATACCTCTGATGAATGGATACAATCAAGAACTGGTATCGTTGAACGTCGGGTTGTAAGTGAAGGTGAAACTACTTCAGATATGTGTACACATATTGCTAAAGAACTGTTGGAACGTTCTAACTCAGAACCAAATGATGTTGAAGTTATCATTATAGCAACAGTCACCCCAGATATGCCTACTCCAGCAACAGCTTCACTTGTGCAAAATAGAATTGGAGCAAATAATGCTTGGGGCTTTGACCTATCTGGTGCTTGTACAGGATTTATATATGCTGTAGATACTGGATCTAGATTAATAGAATCAGGAAAATATAAAAAAGTTATGGTTATTGGCGTTGACACTATGAGCTCTGTATTAGATTATACAGATCGTAATACTTGTGTTTTATTTGGGGATGGTGGTGGTGGTATAATGCTTGAACCTGCAGAAAATGCAGAAAATGGTATTATTGACTCTATATTGCGTACAGATGGTTCTGGAGGAGACTATTTAAAAATTCCTGGTGGAGGGAGCCTCCATCCTGCCTCTCATGAGACTGTTGATCAAAATCTACATTATATTAGACAAGATGGTAAGGTAGTTTTCAAATATGCTGTAAAGTGTATGGCAGATATTAGTGAGGATATACTAATTAAAAATAATATAGAGAGCAGATCAGTTGATTTATATGTTCCTCATCAAGCCAATAAACGTATAATAGATAGCGCTGCTCAACGATGTGGTTTTAATGATGATCAAGTTTATATTAATATTAATCGATATGGTAATACTACTGCTGGCACAATTCCAATTTGTTTAGACGAAGCTGTTGAACTAGGAAAAATTAAAGAAGGGTATCTTATTTTACTAGCTGCTTTTGGCGCTGGGTTTACTTGGGGCAGCATGCTTATCCGTTGGGGAAAATAAGAATGTTTACTGCTTTTTTATTTCCGGGTCAAGGATCACAAAAAGTTTCTATGGGGTATGATCTCTATAAACAAACTGATATTGGAAAAGAATATTTTAATCTAGCAAATGATATTATGGAAAGTGATATAAAGGATATAATTTTTAATGGTCCTGATGAAAAATTAAAAGAAACACTTTATACACAACCTGCTATTTATATTGTAAGCGTTATAATAGGAAAGATATTGTTAGATAATGGATGCAAACCAGCAATGGTTGCAGGTCATAGTCTAGGTGAATATTCAGCTTGTACAATTTCTGGATCCTTTTCTTTTGAGAATGGATTATCATTGGTAAAATTACGTGCTGAAAATATGCAAATTGCTGGAAAAACAAAACCCGGAGCCATGGCAGCGATTATTGGAATATCTTTTGAAGATATTCAACATATTTGCACAACCACATCAAATGAAAACTGTATTGTAGTGCCAGCAAATCATAATTCTCCTAATCAAATAGTAATTTCAGGAGATAAATCTGTTGTAAAAGAAGCTATGGAACATGCTCGTAATTCTGGAGCAAGACTGGTAAAAGAATTAAATGTAAGTGGAGCATTTCATTCTCCATTAATGAAGAGCGCTAAGTTTGCACTTTCTCAAGCATTAGATAACACAAAAATAAATAATGCTAATATTCCAGTATATTCAAACGTAAGCGCAAAAGCAACGACAGAATCAGATGAGATTAGATTAAACTTAAAAAATCAAATTGACTCACCTGTTCTTTGGTGTAAGACAATTAGCAATATGAAGAATGATAAAGCATCAAGAATGATCGAGGTTGGGCCAGGAAAAGTATTACAAGGATTGACACGAAAAATAGATAAAGATCTTCACTCTATGGGAATAGAAAATTTTGATCAAATAAACGAGTTTGATTATGATTGATCTATCTGATAAAATTGCATTAGTAACTGGTGCATCCAGAGGCATTGGTCAATCTATTTCCATGATTCTTGCGCAAAATGGAGCTCATGTTGTTTGCGTTAGTCGAAATATAAATGATGTGCAGTCTGTTGCAGATAATATTACACATCAAAAATTTAGTGCAAGTGCGGCATCCTGTGATATCTCTGATTCAAATAATGTGACTGAATTAGTTAAAGATATAATTGAAAAACATGGTCGTATTGATATCTTAATCAATAATGCTGGTATTACTAGAGATAATCTATTAATGAGAATGTCAGAAGATGATTGGAATGAAGTTATAAATGTAAACTTAAAAGCAGCTTTTACTGCAATTAAGGCAGCTTCACGTTCCATGATAAAACAGCGCAGTGGAAGAATTATTAATATCTCATCCGTGGTCGGTCTCATGGGAAATGCTGGACAAGTAAATTATGCTGCCTCTAAAGCAGGTCTTATCGGTATGACAAAATCTGTTGCCAGAGAGCTTGCATCTCGTGGAATAACGGCAAATTGCATTGCACCTGGCTATGTGGAAACTGAGATGACTAATAAACTTACAGATGAAGTTAAATCATCATTAAATGAACAAATACCTCTTGGCAGAATTGGTAATGTAGAAGATATAGCATATGCAGTTGCTTTTTTAGCTTCTGATGAAGCGAGCTATATTACTGGGCAAACCCTTGCTGTTGATGGTGGTATAGTTATGTAACTTAATAAAAGGAGAAAAACAATATGTCTACATTTGACAAAGTAAAAGATATTGTAATAGATAAACTTGGAGCTGAGGATGACAAAATCACCGAAAGTGCATCTTTTATGGATGATCTCGGAGCAGACTCTCTTGATACAGTTGAACTTATTATGGAACTAGAGGAAAAATTTGGTCTTGAAATACCAGATGAAGAAGCCGAAAAATTAGCTACAGTTGGAGATGCTGTAAAATATATAGAATCAAATAGTTAAAAACTCATCTATGCGTGTTGTCGTTACAGGAATGGGGGCATTAGCCCCTAACGGAAATACCGTATCAAAATACTGGAATTCTTTAATCTCTGGAAAAAGCGGTATTGATTACATTACTTATTTTGATACCACAGATTTCCCAGTAAAAATTGCTGGTGAAATAAGCAACTTTAATCCGGAAGATCATTTTGAGCGTAAAGAAGTGCGAAAGTTGGATCCGTTCAGTATATATGCCCTTGTAGCTTGTAATGAAGCAGTGCAGATGGCTGGATTAGATTCATATAGTTTTGATCAAAATCGTGCGGGTGTTATGATAGGCTGTGGAATAGGTGGAATTAATACATTATTACATGAGCATGATGTTCTTAATAATAACGGTGCTAGGCGTATAAGTCCATTTTTTGTAACTAAATTAATTGTAAATATAGCTGGTGCTCAAATTGCCATAAAATGGAATTTAAAAGGTCCAAATCAAACTGTTGTTTCTGCATGCGCTTCAGCTACTGACGCAATTGGAATGGCTTTACGTGTTATTCAAAGTGGAATGGCAGATATTATGATAGCTGGTGGAACGGAAGCATCAATTTGTGATTTGCCATTAGCTGGATTTTCAAAGATACGTGCCCTGTGTAATGACGCTGATCCTCCTCAAAGTGCAAGTCGTCCATTTGATAAAGATAGAAGCGGCTTTGTAATGGGTGAAGGATCAGGTATGCTCGTTTTGGAAACAGAAGAGCACGCACTATCTCGTGGTGCAAAAATCTTAGGAGAGCTTGCTGGTTATGGTGCTACAAATGATGCTTATCATGTAACTCAACCTGCTGAAGGAGGTGCAGGAGCTGTTTCAGCAATGCGATTAGCAATTGAAGATGCTAAAGCTAAACCAGAAGATGTTCATTATATTAATGCTCATGGGACATCCACGCCCTTTAATGATAAAAATGAAACTTATGCAATAAAAACAGTTTTTGGTAGCCATGCTCATAAATTAAAAATTAGTTCATCAAAATCAATGACAGGACATTTATTAGGTGCAAGTGGAGGTATAGAAGCAATTGCTGGATTAAAAGTACTAGAAGAACAGATTGTTCCACCAACAATAAATTATAATTCACCTGATCCAGAATGCGATTTGGACTATGTACCTAATACAGCTCAAAAAGAAAAAGTTGATTTCGTATTATCTAATACGTTTGGTTTTGGTGGCCATAATGCAGTTATAGCTCTGCGCAAATGGCGCAGTTAGTTATATCATTAGTTTTTTAAAGTCCCTCCTTTTTCCTACTGCTTTAGGTCGTTTTTCAAAATTGACAGTAATAATCGACTATCGTTTTAATAATATAGAATATCTTGAACAGGCTTTTACACATCGGTCTCTTTCATCAGAACCTCGAGAAAATTATGAACGTCTTGAATTTTTAGGTGATGCGGTTATAGATATAATAATTAGTAGAGAATTAATGCGCTATTATCCTGATGGCGATGAGGGTCTATTAACAAAAAAAAGGGCTGCTCTTGTACAACAGTCATTTTTATCTATAATAGGAAATATGTTAGATATTATTGATTATTTAATTGTGGAACCCAATGTAGACCTAAATAATGAAAAAGTAGTGAATAAACAACAGGCTAACCTAGTTGAAGCATTGATAGGAGCAATATATCTTGATGGTGGAATAAAACCTGCAAAAATCATGATTATAAATACAATTTGGAAATATAGAGAAGAGGCTTGGAAAGCAATTAATTATAAAGGACAATTAATTGAATATTGCCATGCAAATGGAATTAATAATCCGAAGTTTCATATTGTTAATGTTTCAGGTCCTGATCACCAAAAAACTTTTGAAATACATGTTTCAATTAATGGGAATGAATATCCAACTGGAATTGGAACAGATAAGAAGACAGCTGAACAATCAGCAGCTCAGAATGCTCTAATGAGCCTGATAGGATAATTATTCTTTTAACTCGTTGATTTGATCCCTTATTTTTGCAGCAACTTCATATTTTTCATTATCAACAGCAATTTGTAAACGATCTTCTAGCTCTTTAACAGATAATACTTTTTCTGAATTTTGACCTATTTCATAATTGGTTTCTGATAAACCAGCTTCTTCAAATAATTCATCAGAAATCATAATGGGCGCTTTCATTCTTAAACCTACTGCGATTGCATCACTTGGCCTAGAGTCTATAGAACGTTTGCCTGTCATTTCACCATTTATATCTAATGAAGCATAGAAAACACCGTCTTCTATATTTGTAATTCTAACAGCCACTAAGTTAGCATCAATTTCATTAATTAAAAGGCCAATGAGATCGTGTGTTAGAGGGCGAGGCGTCTCCATTGCTTCTAAAGCTAGTGCTATAGATTGTGCTTCAAATGGTCCAACTATTACCGGCAATTTTCTTTCTCCATTAATTTCTCTTAAAATGACAGCATAACTTCGACTTGGTGGATGAAATGAGATTTTTTGAACTTTAACAGGTACCATTTATGGATTCAATTTAGGATATCAAAACCTCGGTTAGCTAATCTTTTTTTAATAAAAAAGTAATTTTTATTGTTTTGTTAGTTCTTCTTTTAATTTCGATATTTTTTCCACAGGCGATGGATCAGTGCCATGTAAATAAGCGCACCATAAGCTTACCCAATCTCCAAAATGAATCAGATGGAGTAATCGCTCAAATCTTGTACTACCATGTAGTGAAATTTCAAATTTATTTTTTACCATCCTTTCTAGTATTTTATTTGTTATTCGCTGTCTGACTGATATTCTTTCATGGTTACTTTCATCATTTAACCAAATGATACTAAGTTTTTCTATTAGTTTAGGATTATTTTCCCATCCAACAATTTCATTATGATTAAACTCAGGAAATTCATTCCAAAAAGCTAACATTTTACTGTTTTCTGATAACTGATTAGACCATCTTAATGCAACTATCGATGTGTTATCTGTTTCAGCATATATAATTGGTATGGTATTATAAATTTCATTAGATAACAACCAAGTCTTATTGTTTTGATCGATACGCTTATAATTATCTCTTACAGATTTTAATAAACTAACTGAATTCATAAGTTTGTTATTAAGATCAATTTTAATAAATCCAAGATGTAAGAATAAATATAGCATTGGTACAAAAGAGTATGCCAAAGCTGCTCTTGGTTGCATCCCTGAGGGAATAAGTATAAAATCAAGATTATTACTACTAAGTTTTTTTGATAAAGACCCACCTGTAGTTATACCAAAAATTTTACATTCTTTTGATGATGCATTCTCAAATGCACTCAAAGTTTCTTCAGTCTCTCCAGAATAAGATGATACAACTACCAGCGTATGTTTATTTGCCCATTTAGGAATATTATAATTTCGCGAGATGACCAATGGAATGGATAGGTCATTATTAAGAAGCATTTTATTTATGTCTCCGCCAATTGCTGATCCACCCATACCTGCGACAATAATATTATTTATAGCATTATATTTCTTATTTAATACAATTTTTTTACCAATTTCGGCTGCTGCATCAATATCATCCGCAAAATAATAAATAGCATCTTTCATGCCTTGCGGATCTTTAAACTTGCTCATTTTAATATTCCCTATTTTTTAAATAATTAGTAAACAACTTTAATTCTTCCCTGTTGGATTCAGGAACAAATGATAAGTTATCTAATCCATCTTGAAGATATTTATCTGATAAAGACTGAGCTTCAGAATAAATATTATGCTGATCAAAAAAGGAACGTAACATGTTAATCATTTTTTCTATAGTATAATTTTCTATATTATAACAAAACTCAGACCACTCTTTGGGAACTATCTTGCGAGCTGTAATTGTTAAAGCAGTTTGCTTTTTTAAAAGAATATCGCTTCCAAGACTTTTCCCCATAGATTTAGCATCATTGAATATCTCCAAAATATCATCTTGAATTTGAAAAGCTTTACCAATATTATAACCGAATTCTCTAAGTTGCTCACATACCTTACTATCTTGACTAGATAAAAGAGCTGGTATTTCAACGCAAAGCCCTATTAAAGCACCAGTCTTATTTTGAATCATATGTAAATATTCATCTAATGTAATTTCCTCATTGCCTTCATTTTCTTTATCATAAGCCTGACCAATACAAACATCTAATGCAACATCATTGAATCTTTTAAAAATAATTTGAGAATTGGTATTAATCTTACCAATCAATCTTTGTGCTTCAACAAAAATAGCATCTCCAGCTAAAATTGATGTAGAAGTATCCCATTTTTTTTGAACAGTTAGTTGACCATGTCGCATTTGATCATTATCCATTATATCATCATGCACAAGAGTAAAGTTATGTAATAGCTCTACAGCGAGAGCAGCATTTTTAAGGTCTATATCCTCTACTCCAAACGCATTACCTGTAAGGATTAATAATACTGGGCGAAGCCGTTTGCCTTTGCCATTAAGAACGTACTTTATTGGATCATATAAATATTTTGGTCTATCTGGAAAGGGATACGAAATTAAGATTTTATCTATGTCTTTTTGTATCTTCTTTATATTGGATAAATAATTTTTATCAATGGTCATCTAATTTAATATTACCCATTGTTTGTAATTTATTTAGTACTAGATGCTTTATTTCCTCCATTCTTTCAAGGGAATTTGCTTCAAATCTACATACTATTGCTGGTTGCGTATTAGATGACCTAACAAGCCCCCATCCATCTCCAAATTTAATACGTACTCCATCAACTGTTATACAATCATAGTTATCTTTAAAAAAATTAATAGCCTCATTGGCAATTCTAAATTTTTCTTCATCAGATTCACAATCGATTCTCATCTCTGGAGTAGAATAATATTTTGGTAATTCTTCTTTTAATTCAGAAAGTTTTTTATCAGTTCGGGATAAGGTCTGAACAATTCTCGCTGCGACATATATTGCATCATCATAACCATAGTAATCATCAGCAAAAAAGATATGGCCACTCATTTCTCCTCCTAATTTACATCCCAATTCATTCATTTTTTGCTTTATCAATGAATGACCCGTTTTCCACATTACCGGTTTCCCTCCAAACTTAATAATCGTATCCTCTAAAGCTTGCGAACACTTTACATCAAATAAAATCGTATCCCCATTTTGTATCACTTCTGGTAAAAATAAAGCCATTAATTGGTCAGCCCATATAATATCTCCAGTTTCATCAACAACCCCAACACGATCTGCATCGCCATCAAATGCGATACCAATATCATGGTTTCCTAATTTCATTATACCGATCAAATCATATAAATTTTCTTCTACTGTTGGATCTGGGTGGTGATTTGGAAAGGTGCCATCTGGCTCACAATAAAGTTCTGTTAGCTCTAAATTTAAACTCTTGAAAATATCGGGAGCATTAATTGCGCCTGCTGCATTTCCACAATCCATTACGACTTTCATCTTACGCTCAATGTTAATTTTTTCAATTATCATAGACTTGTAATCTGCTTTTATATCAAATTTGGTTTCGTTTCCTTCACCAATATCAAAATCAGCACTATCAATATATTGTCTTAAAACTTGTATGCTTTTACCATATACGGCTTTACGATCAAGAGACATTTTAAATCCATTAAATTCTGGTGGGTTATGACTACCAGTGATCTGTACCGCTCCTCCTACTTCTAATTTAAACATACTATAATAATTAGCTGGTGTTGGTAATATGCCCAAATTAATTACATCAACTCCAGTAGATAATACTCCCTTTTTAAAGTTATCCATAAGTTGTGGTGTCGTTAAACGAATATCACCACTCAAAGCTATTTCATGAAAGCCATTTCTTTTTACAAAAGTTCCAAATCCTTTACCTAATTGGACAACAATTTCAGGAGGAAAATCATCTATGACCTTACCTCTTATATCATACTCTCTAAAAATATATTTATTAACCATCTGTAAGTTTACATAATATTTTTTCTAAACAATAATTATGCTTTTAATTTTAGATATGTAACTTTAAATATTCTTGTTAAAACAATAATTAATATTATTATTTTTTAAATAATTGCCCCTGTATATCCTTAAACGCTTTAAACTCAATCGAATTACCACTTGGATCACAAAAAAACATTGTGGCCTGTTCCCCAGGAAAATCTTTAAAACGTATATATGGTTTAATAATAAAAATGATGTTAAATCTAACTAAACGATCAGCTAAGATATTCCAATCATCCATTTTTAGTATAACGCCAAAATGCGGTATGGGGATTTGATTCCCATCAACATAGTTTGATGTGTTGGGCACGTTCATTTTTTCATTACGATGACATACCAATTGATGTCCATATAGGTTAAAATCTATCCATTTTGAATCACTTCTTCCTTCTTTACATCCTAGAATATTACCATAAAATTCTCTAGCTTCATCCAAGCTGTGAACTTCTATGGCTAAATGAAAAGGATTAACCATAGCTGAATGTAGTTTCTTGCGTATCTTTATCATAAAATATTTGTATTTATTATTTAAACTATACTAATGGAGAATATCTATGATCAAAAAATTAGTTTTTAACATATCATTTATACTTTTTCTAATAATAACTATATCCAGTTGTGAGAAAAGTGACAATGATCAACTAAAGGAATATGTTCATAAAAAAGATTCTGCATTTAAATATGAAATTGTGGAGACATTATCCGCTGATACATGGAAAGAGTACAAGATTAAAATGGTTTCTGGTACTTGGTTAACAGAAAAGGAAGTAAACCATACTGAATGGTGGCATTGGATAACAATAATTGTACCAAACAATGTATTAGAAACTGAGGCGCTCCTAATAATTGGTGGCGGATCAAGTAAAGATCAGGAGCCAAAAAAAGCATCTGAACTACTCATAAATGCTGCTTTAGAAACAAAGTCAATTGTTGCAGAAATTAGTAATATCCCCTTTCAACCCCTTAATTATACTAATGACAGTAAACATGATAGATATGAAGACGATCTAATTGCCTACGGATGGAGGAAGTTTTTAGAAGGTGGAGCTAAAAATAATGATGTTACATGGCTTGCGCGTTTACCTATGACACGTGCAGTAGTAAAAGGAATGGATGTGATTCAGAAGGTTGCAAGCGATATTAACATAAAAATTGATGAATTTGTTGTTGCAGGAGCATCAAAAAGGGGTTGGGCTACTTGGACAACAGCAGTAGTAGATGATCGAGTTATTGCAATCGTTCCAATTGTTATTGACTTGTTAAATGTCGTTCCATCATTTGATCATCATTGGCGCTGCTATGGAGAATGGTCCGCCGCAATTGATGATTATGTAAATGAAGGAATAACAGAATGGATGGGATCAAAAGAGTATAACAGGCTTTTAGAACTTGTTGAACCTTACTCTTTTACTGATCAATTACTGATTCCAAAATTTCTTATAAATGCAACTGGGGACGAATTTTTTGTAACAGATTCCTGGAAATTTTATTGGGATAGGCTTAATGGTGATAAATATTTACAATATGTTCCAAATGGTAACCATGGATTAACTGGTACATATAATCCAGGAAGTCTTATTGCCTTTTATAATGCAATAATTACAAATAGTAAAATTCCTAAATTCAATTGGCATGTTAGCAATGATAGCATTTATTTAGAAGTTAATGCTGATGCTAATTATATGGTCAAGAGTTGGGAAGCTATTAATGAAAATACTCGCGACTTTCGTGTGCCGGTTATTGGAAGGTCCTGGAAGTCAGATGAAATAAATATAACATTTAATCATAAATATTACCTCCATGTTAGTAAGCCTAAAACTGGGTATAAAGCTGGCTTATTAGAAATCACTATTGATTCTGGAGGTAATTATCCTTTTGTATTTACAACAGGTACACTAGTCTCACCAAACTCCTATCCATTTATGCCCTTCAAACCACGAGATCCAAAAGGTAAACGTATTAAATAATATAAATTTTAGTTTCTAATCCAACTTTTATTTAAGATAATTATTCTATCGTCGATAGCATTTATTTCAAAATACATTGATTAATATTTACAAATATAAATGATGATGATAGACTAAGTTTTTCATTATAATTTGATATTATTTTCAATAATTTTTCCTCTATAAAGAGTATAAATTTACTTTTATACTTGAACAAATAATCTTTGTAAAATATATTGATGGTAGCCAACCAAGCGATAAATCGCTTATTCACTTACCAGCCAAGTTTTTTTAAAATTTTAACACCACATACCAATTAAGAGGGCATATATGGCAGAAGCAATGGAATTTGATTTTTCACTTCCTTCAAATGAAGGAAAAAAGTTTGATCCTGAACTTGTAGAGAAAGTTAAAAGGATTCAAGAAGAGGCTAATGGTAAATCATCTATAACAGATATACCTGAAGAGTTCACCATAGAATCATATTATACAGATGATGACTTAGGTGCAGATGTTTTAAAGAATAAGTACTTGGCTCCTTGGGAAAATCATCCTATAGAAATATGGAAAAGACAGGCCAAGGCGCTTGCTTCTGTTGAGAAAAATAAAAAGCTACAAAATCATTGGGAAAAGAAATTTTATACTGTACTTGAAGATTTTAAATTTGTTCCAGGCGGAAGGATCATGCATGGTGCAGGTCGTGATGATATTACTACAACATTGAATAATTGCTATGTTGTAGCAATCAAAGATGATCAAATTAATGATATATATAAAACAGTAGTAGATGAAGCCTTAACATACAAATATGGTGGTGGATGTGGGCATGATCTTTCAGTTCTAAGACCATCAGGAGAACCAATAAATGGAACAGGTGGAGAATCTTGTGGCCCAACAGGGTTTATGAATCTTTTTTCTGAAAATACTAATACCATTGCACAGCATGGACGCCGTGGTGCCAATATGCAAACTTTACGAGTAGATCACCCGGATATAGAAAAATTCATTAGTATAAAAACTGGTGATATTGATATGGTTAAATATTCAAATATATCAGTCTTACTAACACATGATTTCATGAAAGCAGTTGATGAAGATTCAGATTTTGATCTATGTTGGGATAATAAGGTTTATAAAACAATACCAGCAAGGGATATCTGGAAACAAATAATTGAAAATGCTCACAAAAGCGCAGAGCCAGGACTGCTTTTTTGGGATACAATGAAAGACTATCATAATGCAGAATATTGCAGTCCTTTAGTATCGACAAATCCATGCGCAGAACAACCGCTTCCTGATGGTGGATGTTGTAATCTTGGCGCAATTAATCTCGAACGTTTTGTGGATGAATCAGGTAATTTTATGATTGATGAGTTCAAGGAAACAGTTTCCATTGGAACTAGATTTCTTGATAATGTTATTGACTACAATCTTGATCGTCATGCTCTAGATGTGCAAAAAGAAAATGCTACAAATGATCGTAGAATTGGACTTGGAATACTTGGTCTTGGTGATCTGTTACTTAAAATGGGTATTAAATATGATAGTGAAGATGCTTTACAGACCACAGATCAGATTATGAAAATTTTTCGGGATACATCATATGAAACAAGTAATTCATTAGCACAAGAAAAAGGTGCTTTCCCTAAATATGATTGGTCAGGATATAGTAAAAGTAAGTTTGTGAAAAGTCTGCCAAAAATAATACGTGATAATATTCGCAAAACTGGTATACGAAATTCCACAATTACAACTGTTGCACCAACAGGAAGCGGTGCAATCGTTGCAAGAGTTACTTCTGGTCTTGAACCTATATTTGCAACAAGTTATAAAAGAAGAGTAAAGAAAAATGATAGTTATGGTAAAGAATTTGATGAATATAAAGTTTATCATCCTATAATAAAGAAATTATTTGGTACTGATGAATCTTTACCTGAATACGTTGTTACTGCTCATAATATAGATCCGTTCTTCCGTGTTAAAATGCAAGGTGTTGTTCAAAATTACATTGATAGTTCTATATCCTCAACTGTAAACCTAGCAGAAGATATTAAAGTTGAAACAGTTGCAGAGATTTATATGACAGCATATAAATCTGGACTAAAAGGTATTACCGTATATAGAGAAGGTTCAAGAGAAGGAATTCTAGTTACTGAAAAAAAAGAAGTCAAAGAAGAAAAAGAAATCAGTAATAATTATTCAGAAACAGAATCGCAAGTATCACCAACACCTAGAGTTCGTCCAGTGGCTACAAATGGTGAAACACGTCGTATACGTACAGGTGAAGGCTCATTATATATTACAATAAATGAAGATCAACAAGGCTTATGTGAAGTATTCACAACTATTGGGAAAGCAGGAGGAAATGCTGCAGCCCAATCTGAAGCCATTAGTAGATTAATATCGTTAGCATTACGTTCCGGTGTTAACCCGCATTCTATAGTCCGTCAATTAAAAGGGATTTCTGGTCCTAATCCAACATGGGAAAATGGTCGCTTAATATTATCAACACCAGATGCAATTGGTAAAGCACTAGATGATTACTTAAAGGAAGGGGAGCGTCAGTTAAATGGTATAAATGACCTTTCTTATAATGATCAAAAACCACTAATTACAATGGCGCCTACTAGCTCTGAGGAGCAGATTAGCAGCTGCGAAGAAGGAGCTCATGATTTAGTTAATGAAAATGGTTGTATTGTATGTAGGCAATGTGGCTGGTCAAAATGTGACTAATATTTTAATAGGTTAAATATTTAATTTGAAACTCTAAACGAGCATTATTTCCTTTTCTTTGCTCTCCATAATTTCATTTAAAGTATTTACATGGCTATCTGTAAAATTCTGAATTTCTGTTTCAGAAAATTTAATTTCATCTTCTGATATATGGTCTTCTTTTTGAAGGATCCTAAGATGATTTATGGCATCTTTCCTTACGTTTCTTACAGCAATTCTACCATCTTCAGCTAATTGGTGAATATATTTAGTTAAATCAACCCGTCTTTCTTCTGATAATGGCGGAATAGGGACAAGTATGAGATCACCATTATTATTTGGCATAAGACCAAGGTTGCTTTCCATAATAGCTTTCTCTATTTCATCTATAACAGATTTATCAAATGGATGAATAGTAATTAATCTAGGTTCAGGAATAGAAATTGTAGAAAGTTGGTTTAAAGGGGTTAAAGAACCATAATAAGATATTTTTATCGATTCAACCAATTCGGTATTGGCTCTGCCGGTACGAACTTTACTCATTTCTGTTCTAGTATGAACAACAGCTTGATCCATACGGTGTAACGCATCTTGAGTAATATCCTTAATCATAATATTAATCTATTACTAAAGTTCCAATTGGTTCACCTTGAACCAATTTTTTTAATTCTCCGCTTTTATTAATATTAAATACTTTAATGGGTAGGGAGTTTTCCTTGCATAAAGATATTGCTGTCATATCCATAACTCGAAGTTCTTTCTGAATTGCTTCTTTAAATGAAATTTGTTTATACATTTTAGCATCAGAATGCAAGAAAGGATCTTTATTATATACACCATCAACTTTTGTTCCTTTTATTAATACTTCTGCACCAAGTTCTGTTGCTCTTAAGGCCGCAGCTGTATCCGTAGTAAAATATGGGTTTCCTGTTCCGCCTGCAACAATTACAATTCTTCCTTTTTCTAAATGTCGCAAAGCTCGACGCCTGATATAAGGTTCTGCAATTTGAGCTACAGTTATTGCTGATAAAGTCCTAGTGTCAGAGCCTAAATTTTCTAAGGCATCTTGAACACATACTGCATTCATAATAGTTGCAAGCATTCCTAAATAATCACCTGTTACACGTTGCATGCCTTTAGAAGCAGCTTGAATACCTCTAAAAATATTACCTGCTCCAATGATTAATCCTATAGAAATACCCATATCATGAATTGATTTAATTTCTTGAGCTAAATTATTCGCTTTAGTTGGATCAATACCAAAACCTTCATCACCAGCAAGTACCTCACCTGATAATTTGAGTACAAGCCGCCGATAAGCAATATCAGACATTAATAATTATTATTAGTTTTCGTTATGAGATTCACCTATCGCAAAACGCGTATACCTACCTACAGTAATATTTTCACCTAACGTTGCAATAGATTCAGTAATTAGATCCTTTACTATCTTATCTGGATCTTTAATAAATGGCTGTTCAAGTAAGCAAATTTCTTGAAAATACTTGTCCATTTTACCTTCAACAATTTTTTCAATAACATTATCTGGCTTTTTAGAACTTTTCACTTGTTCTATATAGATATTTTTTTCTTTTTCGATCAAATCCTTAGAAACAGTATCTCTACTAACAGACGCTGGGCTAGTAGCTGCAATTTGTATTGAAAGATTATGAATAAGTTCTTTAAAACCTTCTGTTTTAGCTACAAAATCAGTTTCACAGTTTACTTCCAAGAGGACTCCTAATCTTCCACCATGATGAATATAGGAATATATAAGCCCTTCTTGAGCAGATCTAGACCCTTTTTTTACTGCCTTTGCTACTCCAGCTTTTCTCAAAGCTTCAACGGCTTTTTCAAGATTTCCATCTGTTTCAACAAGAGCTCTTTTACAATCCATCATTCCTGCGCCAGTTTTCTCACGTAAAACTTTTACAGTTTTAGCATCAATACTCATTAATCAGATCCCACTATATCATTAGTTTTATCACTACCATCACTACTATCTTTAACATTTTCTTCCTTATCATCCAACGATACATCTTTTTCAAAATTAACAGATTTTTTTAACACTGGATGATCGTACTTTTTAGGAGATTCACTATCTTTAACTTTATCATTTTGTTTATCAATATCCTTTACTTGTGCAGATAAAATTGTGTTAGTAAGTGCAGATAATATTAATTGTATAGTTCTAATAGAATCATCATTGGCTGGAATAACATGACTTACGAGTGAAGGATCTGTATTGCTATCAACAATAGCTATTACTGGAATTTCTAATCTTAATGCTTCTTGTATTGCAGTAGACTCAAAATTAGCATCAACTACTATTAATACATCAGGTACTCTTCGCATATCTTTGATACCACGATGTTGATCCGCTAGTTTAACACGCTCACGATTTAACATTTGGATCTCTTTTTTTGTTAAATTGTGATAGATACTTGAACCTTCTTTTTCAAGCATTTGCAACCGTTTAATACTTTTTTTAATTGTTGAGTAATTAGTAAGAGTACCACCCAACCATCTTTCTACAACATAAAACATCCCACAACGATCAGCTTCTTGCTGAACAATGTCTTTTGCTTGTTTTTTAGTCCCTACAAAAAGAACTTCTCCATTTTTCTTTATAACTTGAGAAAGAAAATCTTGGGCTTTTTTCAATCCAGTCAATGTTTCCTCTAAATTAATAATATGAACACCATTTCTTTCCATAAGAATATATGGTTCATATGCAGGATGCCATTTTCTTGTTACATGACCAAAATGGGCTCCAGTACTTAATAAATTTTCGAAGTTTACTTCAGACATAATAGTTTATCGTTTAGAAAATTGAAATCTTTTTCGGGCTCCAGGTTGGCCATATTTTTTTCTTTCTACTTTACGTGAATCTCTCCTTAAAAAGCCTCCTGGCTTTAGTAAAGATCGATAATCAATATTTTCTTCAATTAATGCTCTTGCTATTCCTAAACGAATTGCACCCGCTTGTCCGGTTAATCCACCCCCCCTTACATTAATATTGAAATCATAGGCTTCAATTTTATCAATAGCTTCTAAAGGTTCTAAAACAACATTCGCCAGAGTTTTGCGACATAAATATTTCCTAAAATCTTTTCCATTTACCGTAATCTTCCCTTTCCCAGATGAAAGATACACTCTTGCGACAGCAGATTTTCTTCTACCTGTACCATTCTTAAATAATGAAGGCATTATAAATCAATTTCCTTTGGAATTTGAGCAAAATGAGGGTGCGTTGATCCACTATATATGCGAAGATGAGTAATCATTTTACGACCCAATTTATTTTTAGGAAGCATCCCTTTAATCGCTGATTCTAAAATTCTTTCAGGATGATGTTTGCGCACATGAGATACTCCAATAAAAGAAGTAGCGCCAGGATAGCCCGAATGGCTAAAATAAGTTTTATCTTTTTCTTTTGAACCTGAAAGAATGATTTTTTCAGCATTGATTACAATAACACAATCTCCCATATCCATATGTGGCGTGTATGTTGGCTTATGTTTACCCTTAAGTAACTGTGCAATTTTAGATGCAAATCTCCCAAGAGTCTTTCCATTGGCGTCAACTATAAGCCAATATTTCTTTATTTCAGATTGTTTTATCGAAAATGTATTCATCTTTTTTCAGTTCGAATAAAGCCGCTGAAGATAGCTTATTACATTTATTTATGTCAATAAATAATAACTTTTTAATTAAGTGCTAATTTATTGTATTCAAATCAGCTAAATAGCCTTTTGATAAGGTATAAAGGACTTTACCCTTTAATGTTTCTCCAATAAAGGGTGAGTTTTTAGATTTTGAATAAATATTATTCTTATTGAATACCCATTCTAAATTAGGATCAACTATTGTTAATTCTATATAAGATCCTATTTCAAATAAATTATTATTAAAGCCCATAATCTCTCTAGGGCTTTTCGTGATAAGCTTAATTATTAGGTTAATGGGTATATCCAGAATTTTATTTATAACTCCAAAGCAACTTTCCAAACCAATCATGCCAAAAGGAGCCATATCAAATAAATCTTCCTTCTCCTCAATAGTATGTGGTGCATGATCTGTAGCAACACAATCTATAGTTCCGTCTTTTATTCCCTTAATCAAGGCCTTTCGATCATCTTCAGAACGGATAGGTGGAGCAACTTTAAAATTTGTATTATAGCCAGATAGGGCTTGATCATTAAAGTACAAGTGATGAGGTGTTACTTCTGCTGTTATTTTAGGATTGATTTTTTTCATTCTTTTTATATTGGATACAGCTTTACTTGTGGAAACATGAGGAATATGAATTTTTGTATTTACAAGATTTGCAAGCTCAAGATCTCTCTGGATCATTATAGATTCTGACAGAGAGGGATTCCCTTTAAGCCCGAGTCTTATTGAATTATCTCCTTCATTCATTACACCATTATTCCGTAAAGATTCATCCTCTGCATGATTAATAACTGGAATATCAAACATAGAAGTATATTCTAAGGCCAATCTCATGACTTGAGCATCAGATATTGGGATTCCATCATCACTTATGGCAACAGCTCCTTCTTTAATCATGCCTTGGATTTCAGTTAATTCTTCACCTTTTTGATTTTTGGTTACTGCCCCAATAGGATGAATAAATATCGGACAATCAACAGATTTATCAACAATAAAATTAATTGCCTCAGGTGAGTCTAATGGTGGACTAGTATTTGGCATAGCACAAACACGAGTGAATCCACCCGCTAATGCTGCTAGAGATCCTGTTGCCAGTGTCTCTTTATCCTCTTGACCAGGCTCTCTGAAATGAACATGAAGATCACAGAATCCATGAGTAATAACAAGACCATTACAATCAATTATACTTGCATTATCATCTTTAATTTTTGAACCTATTGCTGCAATTTTATTTTTTTCAATTAATATATCAGCTTTTTTCAACTTGTCTAAAGTTGGATCAAGAATTTTGCCACCTCTAAGTAATAATTTTTTTGGTATTTTTTTAAGATTCATTTTGATTTCCACCTAAAAATAAATATAAAATAGCCA
This sequence comes from Fidelibacterota bacterium, assembly GCA_029936965.1. Lineage (GTDB taxonomy): Bacteria > Fidelibacterota > Marinisomatia > Marinisomatales > TCS55. The sequence goes on along the minus strand of JAPYRG010000005.1, from coordinate 75,303 downwards.
TTCTTGAAGCTACCCCGTTTAGAACCTGATCTAAAATAATTGCAGATTTTCCATCAGCAGCAGCACTATCAATCTCCACTCCACGATTCATTGGCCCAGGATGCATTATCACTATTTCTTTATTATGTTTTTGTAATCTTTCATTTGTTATGCCGAATAAATTTCTATATTCCCTCACTGAAGGAAATAATCCGCGATCCATCCTCTCTAACTGAATTCTCAAGACATTAATTGCATCCGCCCAATCCAATATTTCATCTAGGTTATGTGTAATCTGCACTCCTAATGACTGTATATCATACGGAACTAGTGTCGGAGGACCGCAAACCATTACTTCAGCTCCCATCTTATTCAAACCATATATATTACTTCTTGCCACACGACTATGAGCAATATCTCCAATAATTCCTATTTTAAGACCTTCAATCTTTCCAAACCTTTCTTTTAGACTTGTCATATCAAGAATAGCTTGTGTTGGATGTTCATGGGTCCCATCTCCTGCATTTATAACAACAGAATCAATATATTTTGTTAAATGTAATGAAGAACCTGGGCTTGGATGTCTCATAACTACTGCATCAATTTTCATTGCTTCGATATTTTGAACAGTATCTTTAAAACTTTCACCTTTTTTTAAGCTACTCGATGAGGCTGAAAAATTAACAGTATCTGCACTTAAACGTTTTTGAGCCAATTCAAAGCTTATTCGAGTACGTGTTGAATTTTCAAAAAAAAGATTTACAATGGTTTTTCCCTGCAAAGAAGGAACTTTTTTTATTGGTCTATCAAGGATTTCTTTAAAGCTGAAAGATGTTTCTATTATCTTTGCTAAATCATCAGCAGGGAAATGCTCAAGACCTAAAAGATGTTTTTGCTTCATCATGATTTATCCAATTGATCATGTTTTATAATTATCACGGCATCCTTTTTATCTGTCTCTTCTAATCGAACAGCAATATGCTCTCCATCATTAGTTGGAATATTCTTACCTACATAGTCAGCTCTTATAGGCATCTCTCTATGCCCTCTATCTACTAAAACTGCTAATTGTATAGCACTAGCTCTACCAAATGCATTTAACGAATCAATCGCAGCTCTAATAGTTCTACCAGTAAACAAAACATCATCAACTAAAACGACAACTTTGTCATCTAAAGAAAACAAAATATCAGTTCCATGTACTTGCGGGACTAATAATCTTTCTCTAAAATCATCACGATAGAAAGTAATATCAAGTGATCCTATAGGAACTTCGATATTGGAAATTTTAAATAGTTCCATTTGAATTCTTTTTGATAATGGCATTCCTCTTGTTTGAATACCAATTAAAACTAAATTATCTAGATTCTTATTTCTTTCATATATCTCATGAGTTAATCGAATAATAGAACTAGATATTGTTTTTTTATCAAGGATAACTGAGTATTCTTTTTTCATCAAATCATTTTCCAAAAAAAAACCCCTGGGCAGCTTCAATTACATTTGAATGCATTGAAAGACCAGAGGCCATCATACTGCCCTTTTTGCTATCTCAGTAGCTTATTAAAAGGGTCAAAATTCATGATATAATACAATTAAGATAATTACCTAACAAATCAATTCTTCATAAAAGATGACTTTGTATCATAAAAGTTTTCAAGAATTTTTTTAACTACAAAATCGGGTTTTCTACTCATATTAATTTCTAAATCTATTTTATCTTTTCTAAACCATTTAATCTGTTTTTTAGCATATTTACTAGTCCTAAGAGTTATTTCCTCCTTTAATTCTTTTTCTGAAATTTCACCATTTATATAGGAGATAATCTGCTGGTATCCAATTGAGTCCATCGGATGCATTTCTACCTTCTTTCTAGTTGAAATAAGTTTCTTAGTCTCATTAATCCACCCGCAATTAATCATCATATTGGTTCTTATTTCTATCATCTTACGCAACTTCTCATTATCAATTGTTAGTAATACAGTAAATAGATTTAATATTGATCTGGATTCTTTTTTCTGTAAATCAAAATGCTCTGATGGTGTTTTACCTGTAGACTTATAAATTTCTAAAGCTCTAATTAATCGTTTCTTATTATTTATATGAACTTTTTTAGAATAAATAGGGTCTATTGCTTCCAATTGAGAAAACATATTTTCTGCGCCTAATTGGTCATATTCATCATATAATGATGCTCGAATATTTAAATCTGTTTTACTACCAGAAAATATTCCTTTTGAAATAGCTTGATGATATAAACCTGCTCCACCACATATTATTGGTTCCTTCTTACGACTAACAATATCCAATACTGCTTTTGTAACTAAATCTGCATATTGACCGGATGATATAATAAAATTTGGATCTTTTATTCCAATTAGGTGATGAGGAATTAAACTTAATTCTTCTCTAGAAGGCTGGGCTGTTCCAATTAACATATCCTTATAAATTTGTCTAGAATCAAGTCCAATAATTTCTCCGTTAATTTTTTTTGCAACCTTAATTGAAATAGATGTTTTTCCTACTGCTGTAGGCCCTACAATTGTTATAATAGGTTCAGGATAGATATAATTCATATATTGTTTTTTAGATACGCTCAAATCGCTTATCTAATTCTTCAAGCGACAACTGAACAATAATAGGTCTACCATGAGGACAATAATAAGGATGCTTTGTAGAAAAAAGATGATTAACTAAGATTTGCATTTCTTCCATAGATAGAGTGTCCCCTGCCTTAACTGCTGCATGACATGCAAATGAAGCTGCAAGGTCTTCCATAAAAGAGCTTGAATTTTTTCTATTTGCTATATAATTATCTATTATATCCTTAATTACTGTATTTTCATTTCCCCATCCCATATCGGAGGGAATAGCTTCAAGTAAAATTTTATTTTGACCATTCTCTTTTATACGAAATCCTAATTTTTTTAAATAAGGAAATATTTCAAGAAGTACAGTGAATTCATCTGGAGAAAATTCTAGCTCTTCTGAGAATAAAAGTGTTTGTGCAGATAAAGGTGTATTGTCAAAAGCATTTAATGCTTCCTCATATAATACTCTTTCATGTGCAACATGTTGATCTATTATTACTAACCCACTATTAATCTGACTAATAATATATTTATTATGAACTTGCCATAAAGTGGATCCGTCATAAACTGAAGATTCTTTTGTTTGAATTTGAAAACTATTTATATAATCTTTGGCACCCTGAATATTATTTTCAGTTTTTGATTCAGAAAAAATATTAAAATTTATTGGTTCCTGATTTTGATTTGGTTCAAAACTTTTATTGAATCCATGAAATTGCTGGTTATGTTGAAATGATGGGATTGTGGATAAAATACTTGATATAGAATCTCTTACTGCAGATTTAACAACATGATATACTCTCCACTCATCAATAAACTTTACTTCAATCTTCATAGGATGCACATTAACATCTAATTGATCAAACGGAATTGTAATATTTAATAATGAGAAAGGATACTCACCTCTTTTTACAAGAGACTCATAAGCAGAATAGACTGCAGAATTCAATAATCTATTTTGAATATATCTACGATTGACAAAGAGATATTGTTGCCCAGGTCTTTTCCGAATAAGGTTTAATGTTCCAACAAAACCAGATATAGTATAATCTCCTTTTGTTAATTCTACTTTTAATAACTGATCACGAAATGTAGGATCATTTAGAGAAACAATACGATTTTCCAAACTTTCAGGTGTAAGGTTTAAAATATTTTTATTATTATGTTCAAGCATAAAAGATACATCTGGAAAATCCAGACCGAATCTTCTAACCATTTTGACAATTTGCCTGAACTCAGAATTAATTGACTTAAGAAATTTTTTTCTAGCAGGAGTATTGTAGAATATATTCCTAACAGTTATATCTGTTCCGCCTATTGGTGGAGCCGCTTTTATATCACTAGTAACTCCATTTGCTAGACTCATTTGGTGTCCAGATTTTTCATCTACGGAAGAAGTCGCACTAATTTCTGAAACTGAAGCAATACTTGCCAGTGCCTCTCCACGAAATCCAAGAGTATTTATATTAAATAAATCATCTATATTAGATATTTTATTTGTAGTATATCTTTGAAAAGCTTGTGAAAGACCATCTGAGCTAATGCCATGTCCATTATCTCTAACTTGAATAAGTTGATGTCCTCCTTTTTCAATAACGATAGTAATTTCTGATGCACCGGCATCTAGACTGTTTTCTAAAAGCTCTTTAACTACTGAAGCGGGTCTTTCAACAACTTCTCCTGCAGAAATTTTATTACGGAGATCTTCCGGTAAAGATATTATCGGATTCATTATGAATTAATTAATTGAATAGATTCTTTAAATATTTTATCCTTTAGTTCAGTTGCTTTACTAAGCATAGCATCTACTTCTTTCATCACAGTATCAGCAAATTCTCTATCTGATTTAACTTCATTCATGTTAATGTAAATATTTAGTATCCCTCCTCTAAATGCTGCAAAAGATACCTCACTTGCAACTGCCAGATCACTAATTGAATTTGGATTAATATCATTAATTAAATCATAAGATAGTTCAAGTATATCAAGAGATAGCCTTGAAACTTCAAGAGGAATATTTATCGCGTTCATATTTGCTTTTAGTAAGGCTAAATCCCTCGCATCCTTTTCATTTTTATTGGAATCAGGTAATCTTGATGCTTCAATTACTTTATTAAACGCATTTGTATCATCATCGATAAAATTTGTAAGTTTTTGTTTTATTAATTGTGCTTTAATTCCAGCTAGCTCCATCTTTTTTCTACTATCTTCAAATCCTTTTTTTTCAAAGGTTAACGCTGCCACCATTGATATAAGAGCTGAACCAAGGTTACCAACTAAAGCCGAAACGCTTCCGCCTCCAGGTGCAACCGAATTTGTAGATAATTCATCACCGAATTCATTTAAAGACATTTCTACTAGTTTTTTATCAGAATTCTTCACAGCATAATCAATAATTTTATCTTTAGGGTTAAAAGAAGCTACATCACAAAGACCAAAAGTTTGAACTGCAACTTCAACTAGTCTTGATTCTGGGACTCCAATTGTAGTATGCTGTTTGTTTAGATAGTGTTTCCCAGCCATAAGCATTGCATTTAATGGAACTAAACCTACTAATTCACTCCCAGTAACTCTAATACCTCTTTTTTCTGCTAGTTCGCATACAGTATCAAATACTTCATGTATAGGTGTTTTATTGAAATTTGTAAAATTAATAGAAATTTGTGCCCTATAATATTCATCTACTATCCAACCTACCGCTTTTATATGATTAAACATACCTGGTTGAATAACGGGTTTGCCAAATATATTACTTTTATTATAACCCTGTTCTAAAAATAATGATTTAAGATCATAACTATGGTCTTTTTCATTGTGATTAATGATATTTTTATAATTATTAGAAACATATTCACAAATTCCACATGGATATTCTTCTTTTATATAACGAATAATTTCACCATCCAATGAATTGGGTGAATATGTATTGTCTTTTCTTTTTGCGCGGCCCTTCTCTCTTATTTCAAAAGCAATATCTGTTGCCATTCGTTTATCCAATGTGTTAAGATTTATATTGTATGCTATAAGAAATTCTCTTGCTCCCATAACGGTAGCACCAGATATTACATTTAATTTGGATGGCCCATAATCAGGAACCCATGATTTATCAGAAAGCTTTTTGCTCAATCCTTCATATTCTCCATATCGAACATTAGCTAAATTCTTTCTTTCAGGCATTTGGGCAGAGTCTTCATAAAGATAAACTGGAATAGATAAATCATCACCTACTCGTTTTGCAACGCGATGTGAAAGAGATATACAATCATCCATGGTAACATTATTTACTGGAATAAAAGGACAAACATCTGTAGATCCAAGACGAGCATGCGTCCCCTTATGTTTTCGCATATCAATAATTTCTGAAGCAGATCTAATTGCATGAAAAGCAGCTTCTTCTACACAAGAGATTGATCCTACAAACGTCATTACTGTTCTATTAGTATCAATTCCAGATGAAACATCTAACAATGATACCCCAGAAATTTTCTTAATTTCTGAAATAATAAGTCCTATTTTATTAGAGTCACGCCCTTCACTAAAATTTGGAACACATTCAACTAATTGCTGCATAACTAGAATTATTAATTTATTTGATTTAAATAATGAATTAACCAGATAACAATAGCTAAAATAAATCCTATCCTTATAATAGATCTATCTTTTTTATATCTATTGATTTTTCTTATATTTATTTGTTTCAAGAGCTTTTAAATGCCAGCAAATAGAAAAAGAAAGAAATTTATAAATGGTCGCATTATCCAACTAATAGGAGAAATAGGTGTGAAATAACCAATTAGGATTGCACCCAATAATATTTGAGGTCCATAAATTTGTAAATTTCTTACAAGCTCAGGGTTAGTTCTTATTAATAATCCTGAAAAAATCTGTGAGCCATCTAATGGTGAAACAGGAATCATATTAAATACGGCTAACATTATATTTATTTGTGTAAATAAAATTATCATCATCGCTATGCTTCCCTGAACATAACCAGATCGAAGAATTATTCCTGCAATGAAAGCTAATAATAGATTAGATGCTGGACCTGCAAAAGCAATTTTCATCATATCTTCTCTAGGGTTTTTTAAATACCTTGGATCTACAGGAACTGGTTTTGCCCAACCAAATCCAACAAATAAAATCATTAATCCACCAATTGGATCAAGGTGGGCTATAGGATTTAGAGTAAGACGACCTGCATAACGAGCTGTGGGGTCTCCTAGTTTATTTGCAACCCACGCATGTGAAAATTCATGAAATACTAAAGCAAATAATAAAACAGGAATCAAAAGAACTAAAACTTCAGGCGGTAAACGAAAAAGCATATGCTATGCCCTTGGATGAAATGTCCGATGCACTTCTTTTAAATATTCATTATCAAGGTGCGTGTAGATCTGAGTAGTTGAAATATCTGAATGGCCTAACATCTCTTGAACTGCTCTTAAATCTGCCCCTCCCTCTAATAAGTGTGTTGCAAAAGAATGTCTAAAAGTATGAGGGCTAATATCCTTATTTATTCCAGAAATTTGGGTCCATTTCTTCATTATGTTGAAAATTGTCATTCTAGTTAATTGTTTACCATTCTTACTTAAAAACACATTTCCATCAGTCTTTTTCTTATTAATAAGTAAAGATCGGATATATTTACAATATTCATTAATTAATTTTATCGCTTTGCTTCCTAAAGGAACATATCTTTCTTTATTCCCTTTTCCCACTACTCTTAACATTGTGGAATCAAATAATATATTATTCATTTCCAAAGCACACAATTCTGATGCTCTTAATCCTGCTGAATATAAAGTTTCTAGAATGGCTTTATCCCTATAGCCCATAAATTCTTCAAGTTTAACAGAATTAATTATTACATCGACTTCCTGAATAGATAAAACCTTCGGTAATTTTTTAGATATTTTAGGAGGCTCAAGTAACTGAGTAGGATTATGCGATATCTTTTCTTCACTAGATAAATATTTATGGTAAGAGCGAATAGAAGAAAATGATCGATTGATACTTGCAGATGATAAATTTTGATCATTTAAATGACGAATAAAATTTCGTATATGAATCTGGCGTATAGAATTAAGATCTTGAATTGATTCTTTATTAAAAAGAAAATTTATATAACGTTTTAAATCAGTCTTATAAGATGTAATTGAATTAGTCGAAAGATTTTTCTCAACACGCAACATTGTAAGATAATCTTCTAGATAAGTATACAAATCAGTAATTAAAGAAACTTATAAGGAAGATTCTAGCATTTCACATAAAATATGTTCTGTTAACAAATGCCCTTCTTGGATTCGTTGAGTATCATTACTAGGTATATTTATAACAATATCACCTCGTCCATTCAACTTTCCTCCATTTTTTCCAGTCAAAATAATTATTTTCATTTTCATTTTCTCTGCCATATTTACTGCTTCAACTATATTCTCAGAATTTCCGCTGGTTGAAATAGCAATTAGAGCATCACCTGAATCTCCAATAGCTTCAATTTGTCGTGAAAATACTGTATTGAAATCAGTATCATTTGACCATGCAGTTAAAAAAGATGAATCTGTTGTTAATGCTAACGATGGAATTGGCGGGCGATCATGATTTCTTAATCCCCCCATTAACTCTGTTGACATATGCTGAGAATCTGCAGCACTACCACCATTACCACACCATAGAACTTTATTGCCATTGTTTATCGCATCAATCAAAATTTCTGATGCAATTAAAATATCATCAATACAAGTAGTTAACATAGCGTTAGTTACTTCATTGTTTGAAATAATTATTTGTTTAGGGTCCAATTTATCGCTCATTATTTAACTCCTATGAATAGCATCTGCAAACTCTTTAATTATATTTGTATTATCATCTTCAATAACAGTACCAGTGACAATAAAACTAGCACCAGATTGGACTTTCTCATATGCAGATTCAGGTGTTCGAACACCGCCACCAACAATTATGGGAATATCTATATAATTATTAACAGCTTCTACCAACTGATTAGGAATAGGATTTTTTGCCCCACTTCCTGATTCTAAATACACAAGTTTTTTCCCTAAATATTGAGCTGCTAATGCATGTGCAATAAGAATATCTGGTTTTTCAATAGGAATAGGATTTGAACCACTCATAAACTGTACTGATGAATTACTACCACCATCAACAATTAAATAACCTGTTGGAATCACTTCAATACCTAAATCTTTTACTATTGGCGCAGCAACTACTTGTTCACCAATAAGATAATGAGGATTTCTTCCTGACAAAATTGAAATAAACAACATCGCATCGTAATGTTTATTTAACTGACTTATCCCACCTGGAAAAAAGATTACCGGTAATTCTGATAATGATTTAATCATCGCAACTCTTTTCTCACAATTATTATCAAGAATTAAACTGCCCCCTACGAAAATTGCATCGACACCAGATTGATTTATTTTAGAAATTTTTTCTTCTAACTTCTTTTCACTATTCTTATCTGGATCAATGAGGACTATATATCCAGCACCTTTTTCTTCCTTAACCGATAGCAAATAATTAAAGATTGTTTCTTTCATAAAAAGTTAAGATATAAAAGTTATATATTGTTTCGAATTCATAAGTTCTGAAACTTCATCCATATCCGTTATTTGCACCCTTAGCATCCATCCATTATTAAAAGGATTATTATTTACTGTTTCAGGCCTATCATTAAGTGCATCATTCAATTCTACTATTTTACCAGATATTGGCATGTAAATATCAGATACAGTCTTGACAGCTTCTATTGTACCCATTGATTCCCCTTTTTTAAATTTTGAATTCAAATTAGGGAATTCAATAAAAACAATATCTCCAAGTTCCCCTTGTGCATAATCTGTAATTCCAATAGTTGCTATAGCATTATCTATTTTTACCCATTCATGTTCATCTGTATACAATAAATTTTCCGGAACATTCATAATTATTCTTCCATATCAATAAATTCAAAATTATCTAAAAACCCTGTATCAAATTCACCCTTTATAAATAACTCATTGTTCATTATTGCTTGATGAAAAGGTATGGTTGTTTTTGGACCTTCAATAATGCATTCTTCAAGAGCTCTAGCCATACGATTAATTGCTCGTTTTCTTGAACTAGAAAAGACAATTAATTTACCTATCATAGAATCATAATTTGTTGGGATTTGATATCCTGCGTAGGCGTGACTATCTATTCTAACACCCTTACCTCCAGGCATATGAAAACTTGTTATTTTCATTGGGGATGGAATAAAATCATTCGCTGGATCTTCAGCGTTAATACGGCATTCAATTGAATGTCCTCTTAATTGAAAATTTTCTAAAAATTTTGGATATGACTTACCTGTATGCATTCTTATTTGTTGTTTAATTAGATCAACACCTGTCACCATTTCAGTAACCGGGTGTTCAACCTGAATTCTAGTATTCATTTCCATAAAGTAGTAATCTAGGTTTTTGTCAATAAGGAACTCAACGGTACCAACACCAACATAATTAACTGTTTTTGCAGCATTAATAGCAGCTGTTCCTAATTTATTTCTAAGTTTATCATCAATAACAACAGATGGACTCTCCTCAATCAATTTTTGGTGACGTCTTTGAATTGTGCACTCCCTCTCACCTAGATGAATAGTATTACCTTGACTATCAGCCAATATTTGAACTTCAATATGCCGGGGATTTTCAACAAACTTTTCTAAATATAAATCATCATTGTTAAATGCACTCTTTGATTCTGCCTGAGCAGAACTAAACGCTGATTCCAATTCTTTTTGTGATTTAACAAGCCTCATACCTCGCCCCCCTCCTCCAGCAGAGGCTTTAAGCATCACTGGGTATCCAACTTTTTCTGCAAATTTTTCAGCTTCAGTAACATCTTTTAGAACTCCATCACTTCCAAGAATAACAGGAACACCGGAATTTTTCATAGTATTCCTTGCTTCTGACTTATCTCCCATTGCATTAATAATTTTTGCTGTTGGACCAATAAAAGAAAATCCATTTTCTTCACAGATATTCGAAAATTCTGCATTTTCAGCTAAAAATCCATAACCAGGGTGTATTGCGTCAGCATGAGTTATTTCAGCAGCTGCAATAATTCGAGGAATATTTAAGTAACTTTCATTGCTTGGAGGTGGGCCAATACAAACTGCTTCATCAGAGAATTTAACATGAAGAGAAAATTCATCTGCTGTAGAATAAACTGCAACGGTTTTAATCCCAAGCTCATGGCAAGCTCTTATTATACGGAGAGCAATTTCGCCCCGATTAGCTATCAAAATCTTTTTATACATAATTGAATTATTTAGGATTAATTAGAAATAATGGCTGATTGAATTCAACAGCATGACCATTTTCTACAAGAATCTTATGAATTATCCCATTTTCTTCAGCTTCAATTTCATTCATTATTTTCATTGCTTCTATAATACATAAAGTATCGCCTTTATTAATAGAATCTCCTTCATTTACAAAAGAGGCTTCATCAAGTGAGGGTGATATATAAAATGTTCCAGGCATGGGAGATAAGACTTTAACACCATCAATTTCTTTTGTTTCCTCAGCATTTTGATCTACGCTTTCATCTGAATCAATAGTTTGTTTTGAATCATTACTGACTTCATTTTCTGCAGCTGGCAATGACTCATCATGAACGCTTGGTTCTTTTACTACCCTATAACGAACCCCAAAAAATGTAACATCAATTTCATTGACCTTACTATTCTCCAGTATATACAATAATTCTTTTAATCTATTTTTCCACATAGTTTAAATAATAGTATAACATTAAGATTTAGTTCTTTCAATATATTCTCCACTTCTTGTATCAACTTTTAATATATCACCATTATCAATAAATAAAGGAACATTTACCGTATAATGTGTTTCTAAAGTAGCGGGCTTTGTAGCTCCAGTTGCTGTGTTGCCTTTTTCTCCTGGTTCTGTACTGACAACTTCCAGATGTACATGTGCAGGTAATCTGATATCAATTATTAACTCATCATCAAATAAAATATCAACATTCTGCCCTGCCTTCAGATAATTTATTTTATTACCTATTACGTCATTTAAAATATTTATCTGATCATAAGTCTGATTATCCATAAAAATATGAATATCATCATCATTATAAAGATACTGCATTTCTTTAGCATCAATTCTAATCAATTCAATTTTTGCACCAGCATTAAATCTTTTTTCAATAATTTTACCAGATTGTAAATCGCGAAGTTTAGTACGCACAAATGCATTACCCTTTCCAGGTTTCACATGTAAAAATTCCATAACTTTCATTCTTTTGCCATTCTCAAGTAAAACAACACCATTTTTAATATCGCTTGTCGTCGCCATTTGCATTCCTTATTTCATTTTGAATTTAACTTATTCCTGTAATATCTCAAATTTTAGTTATTTATAAAATAATTAATCATTTAATACTTTCCATGATGAAGCAGTATTGATAACAAATTCCTTTCCTGCATTTAAATCATCATCACATATATTTTTCTCAGGATTAGACTTTGCATATTTGCTAAGATCTGCACGATTCAAGATGTCCAACCACCTATTAATTTCTTCCTTATTAAATGGAAAAGAATCTCTATTTCTACTTATTTCCTCAGTTGTCATTTCTAAAGATTTGATATAAACACTATTTTCAACATATTCTCTTAAAATGTGTGAAAGGATTATATAAAATTCTTTGGTCTTGATCTTTGTATCATAAGAATCTTTGCTTAATAATTCTAATTTATTAAGTGCGATTTTATCAGCTGGGTCTATATTAGTCTCTACTTTAACCTCATCATATATATTCTTATTTCTTTTTCCATAAATAAAATATAATCCATATAAAATAATTGATAATAATATCATTAGAAGAAATATTCTTATTTGTAACACATTTTCAATAGGAATTGGGCCCTTAATAGGTTTCATATTTTGATCACCAGTAACATCAACTATAGATATAACTTCAATAGAGATTGAATCAGTCGCCATCGCAAAATCAAAAACACTATCAGAATTAAATAGATTAATAGTAATTGGAGGGATAGTTACCATACCAGTATCCCACACAGAAAAAATAAACTCTGCTCCTGTTACTTTATTTACTTTATCATATAATAATTTTGAGTTTCGCAATTCTAATGGTTCTGAAAATTGGCGATTTGCAATCTCAAAATATTTATTTCCAATATTATAAGTAATAATCTTATAAGTAATGAGGTCTCCAATTGAAGCGCTAGCTGTATCTGTAGTTACAGATAATTGAAATGACCCATCCAATTGATCACTATTTTTACAAGAGTTTGCTAAAACTATTAAAGAACAGATAAGTAATAGTCTATTTAAAAGCATCTTATACTAAATCCTCTTTTCCCTCCGTTTAAAATAATTCATTAAGGGATCAACATAATCTTCATTAGTATTTATTTGGATCAGATCAAAATTAATTTTATCACACTTCTTTTTAAAATTATTAGAAGCTTCTTCTTGATCATTGCTAAATTTTAATCTATCAGATTCAGAACTTGTATCGATCCAAAATTCCTTATTCGTTTCAGGGTCATGGATTTTTAAAAAACCTAAGTTTGGTATTAAAGACTCAGCAATATCAGAAACTTTAATCCCAATCAAATCATGTTTGCGATTTGCAATCTTAAGCGACTTCCAGTAACCATTATCTATATAATCTGAAATAAGAAAAACTACACTTTTTCTCTTAGCAACTTTTAATAAAAAATCTACAGCATTATGAATAGAAGTATTCTGACCTTTAGACTTATGATAAAGTAGCTCTCTTACAACTCGAAGTACATGCGACTTTCCTTTTTTTGGAGGAACATATTTCTCTATTTTATCACTAAACATAATTAATCCTACTTTATCATTATTCTTTATAGCAGAAAATCCTAATACTGCAGCAATCTCAGTAGCAATTTCATTTTTATATTTATCTAATGTTCCAAAATCTCCTGATTTACTAATATCAACAATAAGATATACAGTTAATTCTCTTTCTTCTTCAAAAATTTTTATATGAGGAAGATTTGACCGAGCAGTAACATTCCAATCAATCAATTTAATATCATCACCTGGAAAATATTCTCTAACCTCTGAGAATGACATTCCTCTTCCTTTAAAAACAGAATGATATTCTCCACCAAAAAGATCATTGACCAAACCTCTGGTTCTTATCTCAATATGGCGAACTTTTTCTATGATCTCAGTTGGGATCATTACTAATAATAATCAGGGAACTTCTATTGTTTCAAAAAGTCTTTGAATAATATCTTCAGATGATAGTTCTTCGGCTTCTGCCTCATAAGTTAGAATCACTCTATGTCTTAATACATCCATTCCTACAAAACGAACATCTTCCGGCGTGATATAACCACGATGCTCCATAAATGCTCTAGCTTTTGATGCCAATACAATATTTATCGAAGCCCTTGGTGAGGCGCCATATTCAATTAATCCTGTTATATCATTCAAACCAAAAGACTTTGGGTCTCTTGTTGCAAAAATTAAATTCAAAATATATTCTTCAACTTTTTCATCTACATAGATATCATTAATTGTTTTTTGCGCATTTAATATTTGCTTTGGATGCGTGACTGGTTTTAAAGAATTATCCACTGTGGTTTTTGCCATCTTCCTTAAGATTAATTTTTCTTCATCCATTGAAGGATATGAGACTTTTAACTTTAACATAAAACGATCAACTTGAGCTTCTGGTAGCGGATAAGTTCCTTCTTGTTCAATTGGATTTTGGGTAGCAAGTACAAGAAACGGCCTATCCATGGTAAATGTTTCTTCCCCAATGGTAACCTGCCTCTCTTGCATGCTCTCTAATAAAGCACTCTGAACCTTGGCTGGTGAACGATTTATTTCATCCGCTAAGATAATATTTGAAAATATTGGGCCTTTTCGAGTTTCAAAAACACCTGTTTTTTGATTATAAATAAGAGTTCCAATTAAATCAGCAGGTAGCATGTCAGGGGTAAACTGTATCCTTTGAAATTTAGCTTCAATAAGTTGTGCAATAGTCTTTACTAGAAGTGTCTTTGCTAATCCTGGAACTCCTTCAATTAGAATATGTCCATTAGCTAGTATCCCTATAAGTAATCTATTTATAAGGTCTGTTTGTCCAAAAACAACTGTACTAATTTCATCTCTAATTATATCTATAAATTCAGATTCTCTTGAAATCCGTTCATTTATTTCTGAAAGACTAAAATCTGACATAGGGTTTATAATATGTTAAGAAGTGATATGCTTAAGCACATCGATCTCATTAATATCCTTTCCCAAATAATCTAATTCAAATTTTACAGATGGGGCTAATTCATGATCAGGATATTTTTCCAAAAAGGTCTTATAATTTTTTTCTGCTTTAGATTTATCACCTAAAATATTTGCATAAATATAACCTATCATAAATTGTGCTTGAGCTTCTTGATCAGTATCAGGAAATTTATGCACAACATCGCTATATGCACTAATCGCATTATTAAAGTCACGCAAATCATTCATATAAATATCTCCAATCAAATATTGTGTTTTTGCTGCAAGATTATGATTAGGATATTTTATTAATATTAAATCAAGATTTGATAATGCACCTTTTATATTTTTATCATTTCTAGCAACTTCAGCATTACTATATAGTTCATCTGCCGTCTGATTATTAACACAACTAGAAATAAAAATAATTATTATATATATTAAGATTCTATTCATTATTTATAATTTTCCTTTATTAAAAAACTGTCGAATTTATATGGAAGCATATCTATCATCAAGAAAGAACTACTATTAATAATAAAAAATGTTTCTAAAAAATATACAATAAACCAAGGTTTAGTTTTCCATTATTAATATTTTTATTATTTAAATGGTTCGAATAATCAAGTCGAATGGGTCCAAAAGGTGAAGAAATGGTGACACCAAACCCTTTTCCCCATTCGATATCATTAATAGAAATATTACTTTTTCTATCTGTTAATTGTCCGCCATCTATAAAAACTTCCCCACCAAATAGCCCATATATAGGAAAACGAATTTCAAAATTCACTAATAGCCTTGTTAGCATACCTTTTGGTATAACTCTATCATCAGCAATGCCAACTAAATCAGTTCCTGGATCTATTTCTGTTAAAAATTTTAGCGGATCCCATGCTCTTAAACTTGAACTTCCACCAAGATAAAATTTATCATACAATAATGATTCATAAATATCATAATTATCCTTCCAATTAAATATCATACCATATTTTATCCTAGAAGCGAAAACCGACCTTTTTCGTATAGTAACATAACTTTGAATACCTGCATCTATTTTTTGATATGTTCTGTTACCACCTAAGACACCCCCGACACTAATCATTTCTGTATTTAGCACATATCCTTTAGATGGATATATAGGGTTATTTGATTTATCAAATCTCGCAACTAATCTAAATGAACGATTTTCAATATCATTTTTATTATCTCTCTTATTATCATCAAATAATTCCCATCGTAAAATTGCTCTAATATATGATCTGTCGTTTAATCGCAAAATATTTGCTAATTGAAAACCATATCGATAAATACCATCATCTTGATTGTAATTTCTAAATGATTGAAAAAACCCTTTCAACTCAGAAGGAATACGAAATCCAAATATCCATTGATTAGATAAAAGCATATCAAAAGCAAATCGAGGATATTGATATCCAGCTTCAAAAGGAATAGCAAGTGAGGATTTAACTTGGAAACTAGAAACTGAATTAAGCACCCTTCTATCTTTCCATGCTATATCTCCAGCAAGAGCAATTACCTGATCGACACCTTCATTAACAGTTATTGGATAGTATCCGCCAGAAGATAAAATTTCTCTTCGGTTCATCTCTCTTAATTCAATTACAAGATTCACTGTAGAATCATTAGTTGTATTTTTTATAGGGGTTATTGCAGCCATAGAAAAAATGCCAATCTCCATTAATTTTCTTTGACTCAAATCTATTTTACTCTTTACATATCTTTCTTTTTTTGAAAATAATAGTTCTCTATAAACTAGATTTGAATCTAGATCTACATTCATTCCTTCAATATATATTTTATCAATAAGAATATCTGGACCTTCCTCAATAGATATATTTATGATTACTGAATCAGAAACTAAAGGTTCAATTTTAATATTCGTAAATAACTTACTATGCTCAAAATATCTATCGTCTAGTCTATTTCTATTAATTTGGATAGATACGGGGTTAAATGGTTTATTTTTTCTCAAATTAAGTATTGAAGAAATTTCTTCATCTTTAAGTGAATAATTACCAGAAATATTAATTGACTTTAAAAAATACTGTTTCCCCTCCATAATACGAAAATAAATGTCAGCTGAATTTTCACTAATCCGAAACGAATCAACAACCGCTACATCTAAATATCCATTTGTGAGATAATAATTTTTTATACTTATAGCATCTAGTTTTATTACCCTACGATCAAATGATTGATCAGTGAAAAATGTTTTATTCTGAATATTGATTATATTTAGAAGAAATTTAGATTTAATATTCTTATTACCAATGAATGTTACACTTTTTATCTGTGTAGATTCATCAGAAATGGCAAATATTATATTAAGACTAATTAAGCCTATAACTATCCATTGATAAATTTTCATTATATTATATTTAAAAACTTAATATGAATAGCGCAAACGGTATTTTACATGCATATTTCCTAATTCATCAACATTACCAATTAGAGAAAAATATGGATTAACCTTCAACTCAACTCCTACCTGGTTATATGGTGCATTAGAAAAAGAAAATGACCGTTTGTAAGAATAATTTAGTGATAAATTTTTTGATACTTGTGCCTTTATTACTAAGTCTTCCTTGGACCTTGAGGGGTCTATCAATGCAGATGAACCCGATATGCTTACATCTTTAATGAGGCCTAATTTCCCAAGGCCACTTATTTGCATAAAATTTCTTTCTAACTCTTTTTCTAAATATGCAACAAATATTGACTGTGCCTGACTTCCTATACCTGAAGAACTAATTTCTTGATCTTCAAATCTACTTCTTATAGTTAATAATTCAAGGATATCACTTTCAGTGAATCCACTTGATGATTCCAATCCTAAATTTGGGTTATCTAAAGGACCTACTAAGTTAATAGTTATATTTTCATCTTGTATTTTAGTAAAAGCAGATAAATCAAGATATGGATTAAATCCTTTTGTATCAAAAGATAAGTATCCACTCGTAATAGTAAATATATCACCATAGTAATAAAATTTACCTTCTCGAACAAATAATTCTCCAGAATAATCAGCATTTTGATTTCCAAACATTGATATACTTAATTCTCCACCTAATTGAGCATCAATTTGACTATTCCTTAAAACAAAATTGCCAGATATAGGAAAATTTAACTTGTAATTAATTATTAATTCATCTTGATCTAATTCAGATGACGGTAAATCATTTACTTTGAATTCTTGATACATGATTGCATCTAGTGCTTCAATCTGACCGGCAATTGTTATTGTATCTCTACCATAAATATCGAGATCTAGATTTACTATGCCTTCAATATCTCCTAATAAAGTTTTAAAAAAAACATTGTCACCAATAATATTTAAGTTATAATAAGGATCAAAGAATTTATTCATATTTAAATTCCCACTAACTAAAATGTTGTCAGTTTTATTTTCATTATTTTTTATTATATCTCCAGATAAATTATCAATAGTAAGCAAATTTTTATGAAGCTTCCCTGATCCTTTTATACCTTCAATTGGGTTATCTAGTAAAATAGTATAAATTGTTGCATCATTTATTAAAATTTTTCCATCTCGATACAATTTATTAGGTGTTCCATATATAGTTAATGAGATATCATGATCACCATTTATAGAATCAATATCAGATAAATAATGACTTAAAAATTCAAGATGATTGAACTCGCCAGATACATCAACAATCATAGAATCAGAAAAAAAGTATTGACCAAAATTATCCGAACTAAAGTTTAAATCTAAAGGCAAATAAGCAACGCCAGAAATTGAGTGGTCAAAATTTCTAATTGCTGAAAATTTGTTAAAATAAAGTTTGTAAGAATCATAAAGGCCAAAAGCAGCTACAGATCCTAAATGGAGACCTTCAAACATTGCATCATTAATATTTAAGCTAAAATCGAATTTTGTCATATTGGGAACCCCCCCTAAATGTATATCTCCAGAAATTAATCCATCAAGTTCAAACCAATTGGGAACAAACTGTGTAAATACTGAGATATCAATATTTTTCATATTTATACTAGCGTCAATTTCCTTAGGATTGTCTAATTCATAATATTGAGGGACTATACCAGAAATCTGAATACCGGTTTCAGCGCCATGAATCAGGGTAATATCTTCTATATGAAGAGTTGAATCACTATAGAATGTTGAAATAATCAATTCATCAAATTTTTGTGAGGCAATTTCACCATTTTTTATCGAAACATCTATGGAGTAATCTAAAGAATGATCAACAGTTGAAACATAAAACTCACCGAAAACCTGTCCATTAATTATTAAATTTTCAGGTATTAAAAAGTCGATTATATCTGTTCCAACATTTGATATTTTTAATCGACCATCAACCTCATCAGTAAGTGATAAATGTCCTGTAATGATTCCATCATTTACATGGAATTCAAACGGCTTTAAGATTAATTCATTTTCACCAAGATCCACTTGGAGAAGGTCAACGCCTTCTCCAAGTGTAAATTCTACTGGTTTAGTGTTAATTATATATCTTTGACCAGTTGCTATTTGTAATCGATTAAAAATACCATTACCATCACTGTGCAAAAAACCTGATAACTGGAAAAAATCCATATTGTTTTTAAACTCAGCACTCTGAATCTCTATGCCTTCTTTTGAGTATGATAAATCAACTACTCCACTTTCAAAACTTTCATCGTTCCATTTACCATTACCAATTCTTAATTGACAATTACCAATAGTATAATCACCTTTTTTATTCAAATTTCCAAAAAACTCAAAACTCTCTAAATTAAAATTTTTATACTTTATATCATCTAATACTAATTCAGCATTTAAATCTGGATCCTCAAAAGTTCCTGAAACAGAAAGATTGCCTGTAGCCTTACCACTTTCTAGGCTATCAGACCAGAAATTATTTATTATAAAAACATCTGCATTATCTAAATCAAAATCTAAATCATATATCTTATCTTTAAAATTACTAGAACCAGTAACAATAATTTTACTTTTACCAATGGATAATTGAAGAGGCTCTTCAATATTTAAATAATTATCAACATAGTCTACGGTACCAAATATAGAAATCTGACGATCTTTATATAATTTATTTTCAATAAGTTCCATCGTTAGAATTATTTCCTGAAGTCTACTTTCAATTATATTCGCTTCTATATCTAACTGCCCATTTAGATCAGTTGGCATATCATCAACAATCCATTGATTAATATCAAAGTCTGTCAATTTTATTGAAGAATTAAACTGTCCATTTTTTTGGTAAATACCATTCATTGATAGACTTGCATTTTCACCTTCTAACTTTACTTCATCAATAGAAATAAAATTTTCAAAGTTAGTAAGTGAGATATTCCCAGATGTATTTAGACCTAAATCATTAGAGAGTGTAATATTTCCTTCAAATGTTTTTAAATCAGATTGAATATGAACTTCAGTCTCTAATGCTGAAAACTTTGGATGAAGGGGTAATCTCTCAAAAAATGTTTTAGGTATTTCGTATTTATCGATGAAAAGATCCATTTTCATTTCTTCTTCATCAATCCAACTATAAATAAATTGTCCTGAAATACCCAAAGAATCAATATATCCATTTAAATCATCACAAATAATCTTAGCTGGTAATAATGAAATTTTAGAGTCTTTTAATTGCATATCAAATTCCGTGCTATCTAACGAAACAAATAATCTATTTACATCTAGATCAATTGAATTCTTATCAATATGGAATTTTCCATCAAAATCAAAAACAAAATCATTAATAATCTTAATTTCGGGAATTGAAATCATTCCGTTAATATATAATAGATCTATAGACATTTTTTGCTCTAGAATAGATTTTAATTCAAAAGGGTCCGATTTTGAATCAATAGATTTAGATGATCTATAAAGATTTGTAGTTAGATCTGTCAATTTTAAATATTTGAGACTTGGATAAGCGAATAATGACTTAAAAAAATTAAGTTTCATATCAACCTTTGATATTGAAACATTAGAACTATTGGGATTGCTTAGATATAAAGAATCAATAGACACATTGAATAGTAGGTGTCCATTTAACTTATGAAATTTAACTTCCCAATCGCCTCTTTGAGATAACTGCTTATTCAACTGATCTTCTATTCGGTTTTTCCAAAAAGAGGGAGTTAATATCACAAATATTATTGTTATAGTAATAATAGATATAATAGAAAGTGTAATTTTCATATTGTATACGTTATACTAAGCTAACGAATATACAAGCGTCATGTTCCAAAAACAAAAAGAGCGTCTATATAGACGCTCTTTTCGTTTTTATGTAATTGACAATTAATACAAACTAACTAATCAACAACTTCAAAATCTGCATCCTCTATTTCACCCTCTTCTTTTACGCCTTTTTTTGTCTTATCTTTATTTGCATTCTTATCACTATTTTCATTAGGGGGTTTGGTTTCATCATATAGTTTATTTGCTAAACCACTCCATACATTATTCAATGAATCTATAGCTGATTGAATATCGCTTTTGGTAGAGTTAGCATTTGCTTTTTTCAAATTTTCAAGTGCATCATTTATGCTCTTCTTGTCTTCATCACCCATTTTTTTATCAAACTCTTTAATATTACTCTCAGTTTGATAAACTAATTGTTCAGCTTGATTGTGTAAATCAATAAGCTCTCTTTTCTGTTTATCCTCTTGTTCGTGTTGCTTTGCTTCATTTATCATCTTATCTACTTCTGAGTCACTTAGGCCACTTGAAGCTTCGATCCTAATACTCTGTTCTTTTCCTGTTGCTTTATCCTTTGCGCCTACATTTAGTATTCCATTTGCATCAATATCAAAAGTAACCTCAATTTGAGGTACGCCACGTGGAGATGCAGGTATGCCATCAAGATGAAATCTTCCTATAGTTTTATTATCAACTGCCATTTCTCTCTCACCTTGCAAAACGTGTATTTCTACAGTAGTCTGATTATCTGCAGCAGTGCTGAATATTTGGGATTTCTTTGTTGGTATAGTTGTATTTCTTTCTATTAATTTGGTTGATACAGAGCCAAGAGTCTCAATACCAAGAGACAAGGGTGTAACATCAAGCAATAATACATCATCTACATCACCAGCAAGAACTCCACCTTGAATTGATGCTCCTAAAGCAACAACTTCATCCGGATTTACACTTTTATTTGATTCTTTTCCAAAAATTTCTTTCACTTTCTCTTGTATCTTAGGCATTCTTGACGAACCTCCCACTAGAATCACCTCATCGATTTCATCAGGTTTTAAACCAGCATCGCTTAATGCTGTTTTACATGGATCGATAATCCTTTGGACTAAATCAGCTACTAATTCTTCGAACTTTGCCCTGGTGAGAGTTAGGTTTAAATGCTTTGGACCTGAAGCATCTGCGGTAATAAATGGTAAATTAATTTCAGTTTGTTTAGAACTAGATAATTCTTTTTTAGCTGCTTCAGCAGCCTCCCTCAATCGTTGAAGGGCCATAGGGTCTTCTTTAAGATTAATACCATCACTTGATTTAAATTCATCTGCTATCCAATTAAGCACTTTTTGATCAAAGTCATCTCCACCTAAATGCGTATCACCATTAGTAGACTTTACTTCAAAAACACCATCTCCTAATTCAAGGATGGATATATCAAATGTTCCACCACCTAAATCAAATACAGCAATTTTTTCATCTTTTTTCTTTTCAAGTCCATATGCAAGTGCAGCAGCTGTTGGTTCATTAATTATTCTACGTACATTTAATCCGGCTATTTTGCCAGCATCTTTAGTTGCTTGCCTTTGAGAATCATTAAAATATGCTGGAACTGTAATTACTGCATCAGTAACAGTTGATCCAAGATGTTCTTCAGCCATTTGTTTTAGTTTTTGCAGAACCATAGCACTGATTTCAGGAGGATTATATTTTTTATCATTTATATTAACCACGACTCCATCATTTGTTCCTTTTTCGATCTTGTAAGGAACTTCATCTATTTCATTTGCTACCTCACCAAATTTTCTTCCCATAAATCTTTTAATGGAAAAAATTGTATTTAATGGATTAGTAACAGCTTGACGTTTAGCAGGTTGACCTACCAGTCTTTCATCATTGTTTGTAAATGCAATAACTGATGGCATAGTACGTCCTCCTTCAGGGCTTGTTATAACTGATGGTTCTCCACCTTCAAGAACAGCTACACATGAATTTGTTGTTCCTAGATCAATTCCAATAATTTTGCTCATAATATATTTCTCCTTACTGTACTAATTAGAAAATTTTATCTATACCTTATAAACCATAATGGTTTAGAATAATATTTAATAGAATTTTTACCTATAATTGAAGTATAAATTATACTAGATAACCAAAATGCTAGTACAATAGGTAAAACAAATTTTATAATGATTGACATAACTCCAGTTATTATTATTAAACAAATAGGAAAAAGCATTGCTATAGATAATAACGGATACTTAATCATAAAATTTCTAATATTTTGCATATTCTTTTTATTTTTTAATGTATTATAAATATTAAGACAATATCTATGCCAAAGCACTATATGTGCCTTATTGGCATATATATGAATATTATACACCAATATGACAGCTATAGCTATACTTTTTGGGGGTTTTCGTTTTTACTCTTTTTACGCTTGTGGACGTTTTTTTTTTGATTTGAGGAAAAAGTAAATTCATTCTGTTTAACATCAACAGTAATTTTATCGCCTTGAACAAATTTATTTTCCAAAAGCAACTCAGATATTGAATCTTCGATATAATTCTGAATTGTTCTTCTTAAATTTCTTGCGCCATATTCATTATGAAAACCAAGTTTAGTTAGTAGCTTCCGCGCGCGCTTAGTTACATTAATATCATAATTTAATTTTTCAAGATTATGAACAAGCTCTTTTAATTGTAAATCCACAATACTTAGTACATCATTTTCATCCAATGTATGGAATACAATTTTTTCATCTATGCGATTTAATAATTCTGGACTAAATACATTTTTTACATTTTTAATTATTATACTCTTAATGTTTTCATAATCAAAAGCGTTAGATTTTTCAATAAAACCATATCTGCTATCGCTCTTTATGTCTTTAGTACCAAGATTAGAAGTCATTATTATTATCGTATTTCGAAAATCTACTTTGCGACCAAGACCATCAGTCAGAACTCCCTCATCAAATACCTGCAGTAATATATTTGTTATATCTAAATGTGCTTTTTCAAACTCATCAAATAAAATAACTGAGTAGGGGTTACGTCTAACTTTTTCAGTTAATTCTCCCCCTTCTTCATATCCGACATACCCAGGAGGAGCACCAATTAGACGAGATACAGAAAATCTCTCCCCATATTCAGACATATCAATTTTTATTAAGGATTCTGTATGGCTAAATAAATAATTAGCAAGAACCTTTGCAAGTTCAGTTTTTCCTACGCCTGTGGGTCCAAGAAACATAAATACACCTATTGGTCTTTTATGGCTTTTTAAACCTGTTCTTGCTCTTTGGATTGATCTTGTAACGCTATCAATTGCTTCATTCTGCCCAATAATTAATTTGTGTAGTTCATCTTTCATCTTAAGCAATTTTTGAGATTCGGACTGAGCAACTTTATTAACTGGTATTCCTGAGACTAAACTCACTACATCAGCAACATTGTCTTCCGTAATCACAAACCGATTTTTAGAGTCGTCTTGATACCATTTTTTTTGAAGCGTTTCAAGCTTAGATAGAAGATTTTGTTCTTTATCTCGAATAGCTGCAGCATCTTCATATTTCTGCGCAACAATGACATCTTCTTTTTGACGACGCAACTTTTCTATTTTCAACTCAATATCAATTAGTTCTTGAGGCACATCCATATTTAACATATGTGCTCGGCTACCAGATTCATCTAAAATATCAATGGCTTTATCAGGTAAAAATTTATCTGAAATATATCTGTGTGATAAATATACGCATGCTTCAATAGCTTTATCTTCATAGGAAACATTATGATGATTTTCATATGAATCCTGCAACCCTTTTAATATCTCTATAGATTCTTCAATACTTGGCGGATTAACCGTTATTTTTTGAAACCTACGTTCTAACGCACCATCCTTCTCAACATATTTACGAAATTCATCTAATGTAGTAGCGCCAATACAGTGGATATCTCCTCGAGCTAAAGAGGGTTTAAACATATTAGATGCATCTAAAGACCCTGAAGCCCCACCTGCTCCAACAATAGTATGAAGTTCATCAATAAAAATAATTATATTTTCTGATGACTCTAATTCAAGCATTATTGTTTTCAAACGCTCTTCAAATTGCCCTCTATATTTAGTTCCAGCAACTATGGCAGGCAAATCCAATGATAAAATGCGTTTATTATGTAATAATCTTGGAATCTCTTTACCAATAATTCTTTGAGCCAATCCTTCTATAATTGCTGTTTTTCCGACACCAGGTTCACCTATTAATACAGGATTATTCTTTTTTCTACGTGTTAATATCTGGGCAACACGTTCTATCTCTTCGTCTCGACCAATTACAGGGTCAAGATCCCCGTTTTTAGCAAGATTAGTAATATCTCTAGAAAAATGATCTAATGCTGGAGTTTTTGAAATATTAGACTTTTTTGAAACTTTTGTTGAGTCATATTCTTCATTATCATCAATCTCTTCATTCTCCATCAGACTTAAAACACTATCATAATCTATACTATATGCATTTAGTACTTCATAGGCGATACCATCAGTCTCTTTAAGCATCGATAATAATAAATGCTCATCATCAGCTAATGATGCTCCTAGTGCAGTAGCCTCATTATATGAATTTCGCAATATCCTTTCAGATCTTCTTGTAAAAGGCAAATGACCTAATGTTAGTGTTCCGCCTGAACTTTTAATCATATCCTCAATCATAGATTTTAGATCTAAAATATTACAATCATAAATCTCGAATATTTTTATAGAAAGGCCTGAAGATTCCTTAATGATGCCTAAAAGAAGATGTTCAGAACCTACATAGCTATGCCCAAGTCGTATAGCTTCTTCTTTAGCATTTTTTATAATTAACTGAACGCGTTTAGAAAAATTCTCCTTCATATCGAACCAAATATTAAAAAAGCTTTAGTATGATATAAAGCTAATAAATTAATTATAAATTATTTTTTCTTAATCGGCCATTAATCATTTTTAAACAACGCGTTCCAATTTTAGCAACTACAGGGTTATGTGTTGTTATTATAAACGTTTGATTAAAATCAGAATTAATTTTTTTGAATAATTTCATTAATTTTTTTGAATTATCAGCATCTAGATTTCCTGTTGGCTCATCAGCTAATATCAAAGCTGGCCGATTTATTAATGCCCTAAGAACTGCTACACGCAATCTTTCTCCGCCAGAAAGTTCAGAAGGATAATGGCCCTTTCTATCATAAAGATTAACATATTCAAACAATTCATCAGCCATAATTTCTTTATCATGCACATCATCATTTATTAGCGTAGGCATTAAAACGTTTTCATAGGCAGTGAACTCTGGAAGCAAATGATGAAATTGAAAAATAAAACCTAAATCTTTATTTCTAAATTCTGATATATCATTATTATTCAATTCTAAAATATTTTTACCTAGAATAATTAATTCGCCTGAATCTGGATGATCAAGACCTCCAAGCAAATTCAACAATGTTGTTTTCCCGGAACCAGACTCTCCAACAATAGTGATAATTTCAGCAGTATCGATTTTTAAATTTAGATTTTTTATAACATCTAATTTTTTTTTTCCATTAGAATATGATTTGGTAAGTTTTTTTGTTTCTAAAATTATTTTTCCCATTGTAGCGAATCCCTTATTCCAATAATTATAGCTTGTCTTGAAGCAATTAAACTAGAAACAGTAATAAATATTAATGATATTAACACAACAATCATTACATCATTTGGCTTTATTGTCATAGGTAATTGGCTTATAAAATATATATCAGATGGGATGGGTATAATTCCATAAATATTTTGAATTGTAATTAGTAAAAGACTGGCTATAATTCCAATAGATGCTCCAACTCCACCAATTAAGATCCCTTGAATAAGAATTATTTTTCTGATATCCTTATTAGAAGATCCTATAGCTCTAAGAATTCCAATTTGGCGAATTTTTTGTATAATGACTAAAACTAATGTGGAAATAAGATTAAAACTTGATACTAAAATAATTAAACAAAGTACTGCCAATGCGCCCAATCTTTCGAGTCGCATAGCTGTAATTAATGCTTCATGTAAATCTTCCCAACTCTTAATAGATAAATTTTTATAATCATTTTGTAACTTTAATTTTAAACGAGATAAATCGTTTCTATTTTTTAAACGGATATCAATTCCATCATAATGTTTCTTACGCAAAAATATTCTATTTCCAATTTCTTTACTAATAAAAACTACTCTATCATCAAAATCCAAAACTTCAGAATTAAATATTTTACTTACTGTAACATCCACAAGAATTGGGAGCCCAATAGAATTTGATTGATCAATAGGGCTCATAATTGTCAATTGATCGCCAATATCTATATTTAATCTCTGAGCTAATAAGTAACCAACTGCTATCCCATCTTCCGATACATCTGTTGCGTTATTAATAAAGTCAATATTATAAAATGAGCTGAGATTTTCCATATTAATAGATTTAAATGTTACTATTCTTTTGGAATCATCTTTAGCTAATATCAATCCAATCCTTTCTTTATATAATAATGCTTCATCAATTAAAGGGTTAGAAGCGATCTGACTATAGATTTGCTCAAGATTAGCATTAAAGTTTGATGCTATTCTTATATCTCCTTCAAACCCAATCAGTTTTTTAATTACCCTTTCCTCAAAACCATTCATAACAGATAAAGATATTAAAATGGCAAAAGTACCAATAATCATACCAATAATTGAAAGCCATCCGTTTAGCCTGCTTGGTCCTGATCCAGAGCCACCTAACATAAACTTTCTTGCAATTAATAATTGGAATTTCATTCGTATCTCATCGCATCCGCTGGTTCAATATTTGCTGCGATTCTTGCAGGCCAATAACTTGCTATTAGAGAAGATATAATCCCTAGAATTAAAATTAATAATATATTATTTATATTGAATGATATAGGCAAATGATCCATGAAATATATATCCTCCGATATTGAAAGGATGTGATATTTCATTTGCATCCAACCAAGAACTAAGGCAATAAATAATCCAATCAATGAACCTATTATCCCAATAATTGCTCCTTTTGAAAGAAATATTAGGTTAATCTGTTTTTTACGAAATCCAACTGCTTGTAAGGCTCCTATAGTTTTGATTTTATCTAGCACAATCATAGTTAATGCAGAAATAATATTTACAATAGCAACTAATGAAATCATTCCAAAAATAATAATAATAGGCAATTTTTGAACTTCTAACCATTTAAATAAGGTATGATGTTTTTCTTTCCAAGAACTAGAGTAATAAGGATATCTCAGTTTCTCATCTATTAATTTAGAAATTGATGAAAAGTTATTTTTAGTAAAATATACTACTTTGCCAGAAATCTTTTCTTCGATCCCTAATAAATATTGAGCATTTTGAATAGATGTATATACCATATTATTATCATACTCACTTAACCCTGAATGGAAGATTCCGCCAATTGTAAATTGTTTCAATCTATACATCCCAGAAATATCAGAAATAGAACTTAAATCAAAAATAACTAGTGGGTCTCCAATTACTAATCCATATTTATCTGAAAGAGATTTGCCAATTATTATCGAATTATCAGATAATATACCCGTTCCGCCAATTAAAAGATTATTCAATGGTTCTACTAATCCATTGCCACTGATTCCTTCAATAATAACTCCTTCAGCATTGATTCCTTTACGAATTAGAGCTGGACCCTGAACAAATGATCTAATGATCGGATCTTTTCTTTCTCTTAGGATATTTTCTAAAGTACTATTTAGATCTGAGTTTTCATCAATAGGTCTTCCAAGAATATCCTGAAATCTATAATGGCCATCAAAACTAGCTATTTTATTGGAAATAGTATTTTCAAAACCTTGATAGACAGACATTGTTAGGATTAACGATGCGATACCAAATGATAAACCAATTATGGATAATTTACCCGCAAAAGAAGAAAAATTAGACTTATCAGATGAATTTAAATGACGTAAAGCTAAATGTAAGCTTAACTTCATATTGGTATATATTTAGTTATTTCTCATAGCAGGAAAAAATAAAACATCTCTGATTGATCTATTATCAGTTAATAACATTACTAATCTATCCACGCCTAACCCAACACCACCTGTGGGTGGCATACCACATTCCATTGCTTCAATAAAATTATCATCTATAGGTTGAGCTTCCTCATCACCTTCTTCCTTAAGCTTTACTTGATTTTTTAATCGTACCCGCTGATCCAAAGGATCATTTAATTCAGAAAAAGAATTTGCAAATTCCGCACCACCAATAAATAACTCAAACCTTTCAACTAATTTTTTTTCTCCAGAACGATGAGATTTTGCGAGAGGAGAAATCTCCCTTGGATGATCAATAACAAATACAGGGTGAATAAGATTTGGCTCAACCAATTTTCTCATTAATTCATCTAATAATTGTCCATAATTTTCTTTATTAGATATTTCAATTTTATTTTCTTTACATACTAAACGTAACTTTTTTTCATCAGCATCTAACAAATCTTTTCCTGTTGCATCTTTAAGTAATTCTAAAAATGGTTTCCTATCAAACTTCTTACTTAAATCAATTTTAATATCTCCCCAATCAACCTTCACTTTACCAATTGATTTAGCGGCGAATCTGATAATATCTTCTACTCTGTTCATCTGGTCTTTATAATCGCTATAGGCTTCATACCATTCTAACATAGTAAATTCAGGATTATGATTTCTATCCATTCCTTCATTTCTAAAATCCTTTGATAACTCATAGACCTTATCATAACCTCCAATAATCAGTCTTTTAAGATATAATTCATCTGCAATTCGCAGATAAAATGTTTGATCTAAAGAATTATGATGCGTTTTAAAAGGACGAGCATTTGCTCCCCCATATAATGGTTGCAAAACAGGAGTTTCAACTTCCAAAAAGTCTTCGTTATCTAAGTAGGCTCTCAAAGCTGAAGTAATTAATGCTCTTTTCTTAAAAACTTCTTTGACTTCTGGATTTACAATTAAATCTAAATGGCGATTTCGATAACGCTGTTCCTTATCATCAAAAGAATCAAATGTTTCACCATCTTTTTCTTTAACAATTGGTAGAGGACGTATACTCTTAGCTAAAACTTTTATCGATTTTGCATGCACAGATATTTCTTTTGTTTTAGTCTTAAACGCAAACCCGTTCACACCCACAAAGTCACCTATATCTAGCAATTTAAACATGTCATATTGCGATTCCCCGATAACATCTTTTTTAATATAAACTTGTATTCTACCACCAGCATCCTTTAAATGAAAAAAAGATGCTTTACCCATTTTGCGCACAGCCATAATTCGACCTGCAATCACTACATCCTTGTTTTCATAACTTTTAAACTCATTCTTTAATTCATTGCTATAATTAGATGGTTTAAAATTATGCGGATAAGGATCAATTCCAGATTCACGCAATTTTTTAAGTTTTTGCAATCTAAAGTTAATAATCTCTTTTAAGCTCTGTTTTTCTAATGACATATATAACTACTTTAATTTTTTAACTCTTTATCTGATATATTTTCCATTAAGTAAGCTCTAATAAAATTATCTAAATTACCATCCATAATATTTTGGACATTAGCTGACTCAACTTTTGTACGATGATCCTTTACCATATTATATGGGTGAAAAACATAAGACCTAATTTGGCTGCCCCAACCAATATCTTTTTTTTGATCTTCAAGTTCTTGAACCGCTTCTTTTTCTTTTTCGATTTCTAATTTATATAACCTAGCCTTCAAAACTTTCATCGCCTGCGATTTATTCTTATGTTGAGAACGCTCATTTTGACATTGAACCACAATATTTGTTGGTAAATGAGTAATACGTATAGCAGAATCTGTTTTATTAACATGCTGCCCTCCTGCTCCGCTAGCCCGATAAGTATCAATTCTTAAATCATTAGGATTAATTTCAATATCAATTTCTTCAGATACCGATGGATAAACAAAAACTGAAGCAAAGCTTGTATGTCTCCTACTATTAGAATCAAATGGAGAAATTCTAACTAATCTATGTATACCTGCTTCAGCCTTAAGCATGCCGTAAGCATAGTCTCCTTTAATCTCCATTGTAATATCTTTAATGCCGGCCTCATCGCCTGGTTGATAATCTAAAATCATTTTATTAAAAGATTTTCTTTCAATATATCTAGAATACATTCTAAATAACATATCAGCCCAATCTTGACTCTCAGTACCACCAGCTCCAGGATGAATAGTTAAGATTGCATCTTGGATGTCTTGATCATCTCCTAAAATTAATTTTAATTCTAAATCATTAATAATTTTTTCATATTGATTTAACTCATCAATAATTTCTTTTTCTTCAACTTCACCGCTTTCGGCAAATTCGAATAATACAGTAATGTCACTATGCCTTTTTTCTAGATCTGCCCAAATTTTTATATTATTCTCTAAACGACCAATACTCCTTAATATATTACTGGCATTATTTTTATTATTCCACAAATCAGGATCTAGAGATTCCTTTCTCAAGGATTCTAACTTCGACTCTTGTGAATTAAGGTCAAAGATACCCCCTAAGTTCAAAGTGTTTTGACTTCGATGATGAAAATCTGCCTTTTAGTGCTACCAATTCCATTGGGAAATTTACATATCAAATATATAGAAGATATTGAAATTATAACTAAATATTAATCACCAGAAGAAATAAACATACGTTCATTAAGATAACGACGTAAATCCATTTCATCCATGCCTATATTTACAAATCTACCATTTTCAGCAAGAGATATTTTAGATGTTTCTTCAGATATAACTACAACTATTGAATCAGTTTCTTCAGAAATTCCTAAGGCTGCTCTGTGACGTGTTCCCATTCCAGGCTCCACCATTGTACTTTCAGTTAATGGTAAAATGCATGCAGCAGCATCTATGATATCATTATTAATAATTACAGACCCATCATGCAAAGGAGATCCAGGATTAAAGATTGAAAGCAATAAAGGCGCTGTAACTTCAGCCTTTAATTCAGTTCCTGCTTCTTTATATAATCTTAGGCCCGTCTCCCTTTGGATTACAATAAGCGCTCCCCATTTATTATTTGTTAATTGAATAGATGCTTCCACTATTGCTTCAATTGTTCGAGAGGAACCAATTTGAAAGATTCGTCTAAAAAATCCAGTCTGTCCAACATAAATTAATAAACGTCTAATTTCGGGCTGGAACAGAATTACAAATGCAACTACCCAAACAGTTTGAAATTGATTAACAACCCAAGATGATGCACTCAAACCCACAGAATTAAATAATACAGAGGCTATTAATAATATTACAAGACCCAATAACATCTGTCCTGCTCTAGTCTCATGGAAATATTTATAGACTTTATAAAACAACCATGTAACTAATATAAGGTCAATTATATCAATTAGAGTAACACGTATAAACCATAAATCAAAAAGATACATCTAAGCGATTGCTCCTCTTATTTTATCTGATATAATTTGAACGCGTTTCATTTCTAGAACATCATGAACTCGAACAATCCGAGCTCCGTTTATGATTGAAGCAGTAATTGCAGCAGCTGTCCCTTCTAACCTTTCATCAACTTGCAAATCTAAAGTAAGCCCAATAAATGATTTTCTCGATGGACCAATTAATATTGGATAACCCAAATCTGCAAAAGAATTTAATTCTCTAATTAAAATAAAATTATCATTCAACTGTTTACCAAAACCAATACCAGGGTCTAAAATAATATGTGATTTCGGTATACCATAATCCAAACAAAGGTTTATTTGTTTCTCAAAATAAGACATTATTTCATCAATAATATTATCATATTTAGGATTAAGCTGCATATTCGTTGGCGTCCCCTTAATATGCATTATAACTATCGGAACATTATAATCTTTTATTACACTTATCATTTTTGGATCAAAATTAAGTCCACTAATGTCATTAACAATATCTGCACCTGAGTCTAATGCTTCTTTTGCAACTTCCGATTTATAGGTATCAATAGAGATTGGTATAGAAGAAACAGATCGTATCCCTTTAATTACGGGGATAACACGCTCGATTTCATCATTAAAAGATATTGCATTAGCACCTGGACGAGTTGATTCTCCCCCCACATCAATTATATCAACCCCTTGATTAACTAATTCTAAAGAATATTCAATAGCCTTGTCTAAATTATAATATTTACCACCATCACTGAAAGAATCAGGTGTTACATTTAGTATACCCATAATTAATGTGGGTGACAGAGGATTATTAATATTTTTAACTAGCGATGAATTAATCAATATAAATAATAATAAAAAATATCAATTTATACAGATAATAAATACTGAAGATCCATATTAAGATTTAGATGGTTTATTAGTTGAACTTTTCTTTGGAGTCTTAACTTTAGAATCCTTTTTGACTGTTTTAGCAGATCCATTCATTTTCCTCCTACGCAATATTTTGCCATCAATGAGTTTTTGAACATCATTATGATCAATTGTCTCATGCTTAAGTAATGCATTTGCCATTGCATGCAAAATTTTATCATTCTTTCTTAAAATATTATCAGCAGATTTTTCTGCTTTTCTTATAATTTTCACAACTTCTTCATCAATTAATTTTGCAGTTGTTTCACTATAATCACGATGAGACTGTATCTCTCTACCCAAGAATATTTCTTCATTCTTTTTTCCAAAAGTCATAGGGCCTAAATCTTCGCTCATACCCCATTCGCAAACCATTTTTCTAGCTATCTCTGTTGCCTGTTCAATATCATTACCTGCTCCTGTTGTCAATTCATTGAAAATAATTGTTTCAGCAGCTCTCCCACCAAGTAAAATAGCTAAGCGTCCTTCAATGTAGTCCTTTGAGTAAGTATGTTTTTCATCAATTGGTAATTGCGTTGTTACGCCTAGAGCTCTACCTCTTGGGATAATTGTTACCTTATGTATTGGGTCTGCTCCAGCAGTTAAAGATGCAACTAGCGCATGGCCTGATTCATGGTAAGCAGTCACTTTCTTTTCCTCATCTGATAGAATAACGCTCTTTCTTTGGATTCCAATCATAACCTTATCCTTGGCCTCATCAAAATCATCCATATCAACTGATTTTTTCTTTTTACGAGCTGCTAACAGCGCTGCCTCATTTACCAAGTTTGCTAGATCTGCACCAACTAATCCAGGCGTACCTTTAGCCAATACTTCCAATTTTACTTTACGTTTATTAATAATAACTTTTTTTGTATGAACCTTGAGAATACCTAAACGACCCAGATAATCTGGGGGATCAACAATTATTTGTCTATCAAATCTACCTGGTCTTAAAAGTGCCGGATCTAGAACATCAGGCCTATTAGTTGCTGCTATAATTATGACATTCTGTTCTGAATTAAAACCATCCATCTCAACTAGTAAAGCATTTAAGGTTTGTTCTCTTTCATCATGTCCACCACCAAGACCGGCTCCTCTTTGTCTACCAACCGCATCTAACTCATCGATGAATATAATACACGGAGAATTTGTTTTTCCTTGTTCAAATAAATCGCGTACCCGTGATGCTCCAACACCTACAAACATTTCAACAAAGTCAGCACCACTTAAACTGAAAAAAGGCACATCAGCCTCACCTGCAACAGCTCTTGCAAGAAGAGTTTTTCCCGTTCCTGGTGGTCCAACTAATAACGCTCCTCTTGGAATTTTTGCCCCTAATCTTTCAAATAACTTAGGATGTTTTAAAAAATCTATAACCTCTTTTAATTCTTCTTTAGCCTCAACACAGCCAGCAACATCATCAAATGTTATTTTTTCCATATCTGACGTCCAAATTTTTGCTCTACTTTTACCAAAATTAAAAATACCCTTCATTCCACCTGCACCTGACTGCATCCTTCTTAGAATAAAAATCCATACTGCTATAATTAATAGCCAAGGAAGCATATTTAAAAAGTATCCTGTCCAGTCTATAGACTGCTGCTTAAAACTATAATCAACACCATAATTGTTCCATTCTGACATTATTTCGCGATCAATAAAAGGAATAATAACTTTAAACTTTGTTACATTTTCAATGGGTCCTACATCAGATATTATTGTCTGTGGTGTTTCAAACTCTCCTGTAAAAACATCCTCAATTACTGTTGCTTTACTAATAAGCTTATCTTCTAAAAATGCTCTATATTGATAATACTGAATTTCTATAGTTTTTTGATGAGCAGAAGTAAATAGTCCTGAAAAAAAGATTGCAGCGATTAGTATAAACACCCAAATAAAAGATGTCTTCCCAGCTCTTTTCCATTGAAATTCGTTGTTCTTATTATCTTTATTATCCTTATATTTCATTTTACTATTTGAAGGATCAATTTTTCCATTTTGTTTTGTCATATTTTATTTTTCCAATCTATAAACTGCCGGTAAGTGTCTAAAGTCTTGATCATAATCTAAGCCGTATCCTACAACAAAATCTGGTGCAATTTCAAACCCAATTATATCTATTGGTAAACTTAATTTTGCAATATCAGGCTTTAGCAATAAAGTTACAATTGATATACTTTGTGGCGAAGCCCCTTTTAGTCTTTTCACAAGAAATTCAATTGTTAATCCTGAATCAATTATGTCCTCTACAATAACAACATGTCGGTTTGTAATATCAGCAGATATATCCTTTAATAGCTTTACTGTGCCGGTAGTATTCTGTCCTTTATAACTTGATACTTTAATAAAATCTACTTCACAATTAATACTAAGATTTCTAACCAAATCTGATATAAAAATAAAGCTCCCATTTAATACACCAATAAATATTGGTTTTTTATTATCAAACTTATTTGATAACTCAGTAGCTATCTCTTTTACCCGACTTTGTATAGCAGTCTCATCAATAATTTTTATTAGTTTTATTTTATTAATTTCCATTATAAATATATCATTTCTTAAAAATAAATTTTCCAAATTTTCTAGTCTTAGAAGTGATCTTTATATCATCACTGATTCTTCTACCACAAACCCAAATTATTCTATTACCATCTAATAATAACCACTGTTTGTTTTTAGTAAAAATATCAATTTTTTCATCTATAAAAAAATCACTTAATTTTTTTGACCCTTTCATGCCAATTGGTTTAAACCTATCTCCTTTTTCCCATAATCTCAGATTTAGGGTCTTGTTCCTTATTTTATTTGCATCAATTATTTCTGAACTATACGAATTATTGAATTGCTCTTTTGTTGTACTTGATTTCCAAGAAAAAATAAAATTATCTATTAATATTTCTGTATCTGGATTAACAGGTATTGAATTTTTTTTAATATAATCTTCATATTTTAGTATAAATTTTTTCCTGTCTTTAAGTAACCTCCAGCTATTATCTATATTATATATCTGACCAATTTTAGAGCATGTAACAAAATTATATAATTCATAATGGATATGTCTTCTCCATGGCCCATTTGACAAAGTCAGTTCCTGAAAAATAATTGATAATAAGTATGGAGGGATAGCTTTTAATAGTTGCTCATCTAAGAAAATTTGATCATCCTCTTTATTGCAAATTAATTGTGGAATTAGAATACTTGCAGAAAACTTTAATGATTCATGCACATCATTAGCATTCTTACTAATTTGGTTAAACGCTGAAACCAAATTAGGATTTTCTTTTTCCCAAGGAAGAACAATTTTATGTCTTAAGAAATTACGTGGAATAGATAAATCGCTATTTGATTGATCCTCAATCCATGGAATTCCAATATCTTGTATGTAGTTGTCTATTTTATTATTAGATAATGATAAGAGTGGTCTTATTAGTCTATTTCTTTTTGAATGTATACCTCTTAATCCAGAAACTCCGGCTCCTTGTGATAAATGAAATAGAATTGTTTCTATCTGATCATTTCCATGATGTGCAGTCATAATATGACAAGAATCAAAATTGGATGAAATTCTATATAATGACTTATAGCGTAACTCTCGTCCCCATTCTTCAATACTCATATCTTTTGACTTTATATCTGGGTCAAGATGATCAATAATAATTTCTACATCATTGAGATCACAAAATTCTTTAACAAATAACTCATCTGCTGTAGAATTTTTTCTTATATGGTGGTTAATATGTACAGCAATTAGATTTAGTTTCAGTAAATGATTTAATTTTATCATGGCATGTAATAGTGCCATAGAATCTTTACCACCAGAAACAGCTATAATGATACTCTGATTGCTCTTAACATATCCTATTGTATATATACTATTTAATAAGGATTTTTCAAAACTATGTAATTTCTGTTGTCTCATTATTTTATAATCTGTTTTATCATATTACTTTTAATAAAGTTATTATCTACAATATTTACCAAATAATAATTTTCATATATTTTTTTTAATAATAAGTAAGAAATAGAATCTTTTTCATAAATAGATGCCCAATCATTTATCCATAGGCTAAACGCTTCATTTTTCCAGATCATGAACGAGCGTGCATCCACTATAGTTGGTTGTTTTATCTTCTCACCAGGAAACACTCCCCATGTTACAACATTTACGCTATCTTTTCTTACGTTTGAAATTAGATCCTCAGATACATTTACAGCTTGATATGAAATATTATTATTCTTTTTAATCTTGGTTATTAATATATCAAGATTTTCTTTTGAAGTAAAAAACTCCAAATATGCTTTCTGGTATACTCTTCCGCCTTCAGCTCCCCATCCAAAATGAGTATCATCAGATGGGACCCCATTAACATTAGGTTGTGAATTTATAGTAAAATATCCTGATTCATTTAATTTGATTAATTCATTAGAAATCTGCTTACTTTCAATTGCAAGTTTTGTTTCACACCAAGGCAAAGCATTAATATCTCCCTTGCAAAAAGACATAAAAACATTTGATATATCTTTTATAGACTGTGGCTGACCCCAAATCTTTTTTCTTTTATCTCTAATTTCATTACTCTGCGATCCCGCTCTTATTGCATGATATTGGTTTAATTCACCAAAAGTAGGACTACTTATATCTCCCCATCTACCATTCGGAAAATCATCCCAGTTTTCAGTGCGAGTAAGATAGCTTATTGGACGATTACTCCAAAATATTGGACGAACATCTTCAGATGATTTTCTGATTTCATCTGAAGATTGTCTCCAAGGTAGTTCTCTATTAGCTTTGTTATCTGAAATCAATCCAATTGAGTTTAATATTTCTTTTACCGAATGCTCTAAATTGAGCGTATAGAAATGCAATCCTGGCACCCCTTCTTTTACTAGCTTTTCACACATATCGGCTCCCTCCTCAATACCAAAATTAATTACACTTGCATCATCATTTCTTATTGGTTCAAGTTTTTTAAGAATATTTTCAGGAATATTTACCTTACAAAACTGAGTAAATTTTCTAAATCTAGAATAATTATGAATTGGCATAATTCCTGGAATAATGGGTATATCTATTCCTTTGGATAAACATTTATCTCTAAATATGAGAAATTTATCTATATCATAAAATAACTGAGTAACGATAATATCAACACCTGCGTCTACCTTCTCTTTTAAATAAGTAATATCTAAGTCAGGATCAGATTGCTCTTGATGCGTTTCTGGATATGCCCCTACAGCCAAAAAAAATGTGTCACCGAAATTTTTTCTAATATAATGAACTAAATCTACACCATAATTAAATGCCTGATTTTCTTTTCGCCACTCATTACTACCTTCCGGTGGGTCTCCTCTAAGGGCCAATATATTAGAAATGTTATTTTTTTTAGCTTCAGAAAGAACCTCATCTATCAATTTAACAGACATATTTGTACAAGTAAGATGCATCATAACATCCAATCCAAAGTATTTTTGAATTGTTTTGCTCATATCTAATGTTCTTTCTGCTGTACTACCGCCTGCACCCCAAGTAATATCAATATAAGCTGGATCAAGAGAGGACATTTTATCAATTCTACTATATAAATTATCCATACCAAAATCAGTTTTGGGTGGAAAATATTCAAAACTATAGAATACTTTTTTTTGTTTTTTATATTCTTTTATTTTATCTGAAATTTTCATCTAAACTCACAAAATACTGTAAAACATAAATTTAAAGTAATTAATACTAATTTAAATTGGATTTAAGTGAAATTAAAAAAGGGTTTTTTTCCTTCTCAATCCTAAGATTAGTCTCTATACCATGTCCTGAATAAACCGTTACATCAGATTTCACATTCTCCATAAGATATAAAAGTGATTCTTCTAGCATATCCCAATCTCCTCCTGGCAAGTCAGTTCTTCCAACAGAACCATGGAAAAGTGTGTCCCCGACAAAAAGTAACTTTTCAATTAAAAGACAACAACCTCCAGGGGTATGACCTGGTGTCTCAATAATGGAAAATTTGAATATGCCAATATTTAATTCACCGCCTTCTTGTATCCAATTATCTACTGTTGGTATTGGTTTAGCTGTAATACCAAACAATCTACATGACATAGGATACGATTCCAGTATAGGCTTCTCTAAATAATGAAGATAAAAAGGTATATTATATTTAT
This sequence comes from Fidelibacterota bacterium, assembly GCA_029936965.1. Taxonomy (GTDB): domain Bacteria; phylum Fidelibacterota; class Marinisomatia; order Marinisomatales; family TCS55. Next base: position 35,683 of record JAPYRG010000005.1, on the reverse strand, counting down.
TTTTTATTTCTTGTACGGCTCCTATATGATCTAAATGGGCATGCGTATTAATTATAGCGATAGGATTGAATTTATTACTATCGATGAAATAACAAATTTTTTCTGCTTCATCTCCAGGGTCAATTAATATACAATCCTTAGATAACATTTCACTTAGGATATAACTATTTTCCTGGAAAGGACCAGTAATTAGACTGTGAACTTGAAGTTTCAAATATTTTCAAAAAATAAGTGAGATAGGGCTTTAATTTTTTCTTTATATGAATCAGGATAAAGAAACCATAATGATGCCGATAAGCTACTAAGAATAGAATTTCCATCTTGAGGTGTAAAACAAAAACCACTTATTTCGTTACCATTCTTAACATTCAAAGTTTGTTCAACTACTACAGTTTGATTTAAAATTCTTCCATAATGACCATGATCCCTGCCAAATGAGAATACACGACTAGTTAAGTTCTTTGATGTAAAAGCAACAAGTTGATTTTGATATAGTTTATTTTTCACATCATCTAAACTAATTGGTTCATCCACTTTTATTGAGAACCAAAGGACATGCATATACTGACTATTTACCTTCATGGCTGAAGAAAAAAGATTTAAATCAAAATTTAGAGTCTTAAATAAGTTAGCCGCATCTTCAGCATGATGCGACCCAAATTGTTCTGTAAGATGTTCATTTACTAAAGGTGAAGGAATATAACCATCTTCTTGATGCATATCATTCGCTCTTCTAACGCATAGATATTTACCTTCAACTAGATTATCTGCACTATTCCCATCTAAAGCAATAGTGTTGGTTATACATGAAATATTATGCGTATTACATGAGACTACTTGGATGAATTGATCATCATCAATATTTAATGCTTCGTCATTGATCCCAAGGGCATATTTTTTACCAAAATCCGATTCACTTCCTTGGGCAAGAAAACCTTTTACATTATCTGAAAATTTAGAATAGTATTTTTCTTTATTTTTATGTCCAATGCCTTTTGGTGTACAATCAATTACTACGCTCGCTCTGGCAATAGCTTGTTCAGTTTCAAACTCAGGATTCATTCCAAGAGTACGAAAATCTTCTATTTTATCATTATCAACAGCTAAATGTGCTCCACGTTTTTGCAAATCTATTACTTTAGTAAAATCACCTTTTAATGCACTATTTTTGTGAAACGTAACTTGATCAATCCCAATTTTATCTTTGTAATCTGTCAATAGTCCAATTAAAGGTTCTCCAATTGTCCCAGTCCCTATAACGTGTATGATTTTTCTATCTGACATATTTTATTTTATATTAAACAAGTTTAGTTAAAAATTTTATAAGTGTTTTCTTTCAGTAATTATCTGTTTAATAAACCAAATAATTATAGAAATAATTACAATAACTATAGCACTAAGAAAACTATTAAAAAAATAATTTTCCATTAATCAATTTTGCGATTATGAGTGACTTTAAGTACATGTAATCTATATTTTAACATAAAAGAAAATAATATTGTAATAATCACTAGTGATATTAAAAATGGCAAAACAATCTCGGGGTTCTGTTTTGTTATTTCTACCTGTGGATGCGATTGGTATTTTTCTTCCCAGAAGCGTACTGAATAAAAAATAATTGGAACATCGAAAAACGCAACAATGCCTAACACAGCTGCATATCGTGAAGTGCGTTCAGGATGACCTCCAAATGCTCTTAACATAAAATAACCAACATATATTAAAAATAAGATTAAAGTTGTAGTCAATCTTGGCTCCCATGTCCACCAAGTTCCCCAAATTGGTTTAGCCCATATAGGCCCTGTAATTAATACAAGAACAACAAATAAAGTTCCAATTTCCGCAGCAGCAAAACCTAAATGATCCCAAACCGTCTTCTTGTTTATTAGGTAAAGAATCCCAGCAATCATTACAATCAGATACGATAAAAACCCTATCCAGGCAATAGGCACATGAAAATAGAAAATTTTTTGTGCCCAAAATTGGTCTGGTACCATTGGTGTATTATTTACAATGTTATAAATGTTAAATACCATTAAAGTAAATACGAAAACAGCAACTATTACATTTATTCTTTTTGAAAAGAATAATTCCATTATTCTTCAGTTATATATTCAAATATCATGAACCCTAATAAAAAAAAGACTAGAACAAAAGATATCATCAAAAAAATCCAAAATTGCCAATTAATAAAGCTCAATCCTTTAAACCAATAATTTGTAGATTTAACGCAAGCAATTATGTGGGGAGAAACTAAAGGGAAAAAAAGAATCGGCAATAGCATTTCACTTAATTTTGCTCTCATGGATAAACCACTAACAATTGCTCCTATAGACATAATGCCTAAATCACCAATAAGAAGTATTAATACCATAATGTGCCAATCACTAGGTATAGTAAGATTCATAAAAATTATAAATGGCGGAATAATCAAAATTTCAGCAATTAAAAGTAGTATTGTTCCACTTATTGCTTTGGATAAAAAGATTATACCTCGATCAACTGGCGCAGCCAAAGTTAATGTAAATGCATCAAATTCTTTTTCAAGAACAAACATTCTGTTTAATCCTAAGGAACTTATAAAAAGAATAATTATCCATAATAATCCAGGTGAAAAAGCATGATTTATCGCTTGTGAAGCATTAAAAGAAAGAGCAAAAATCATAATAATTGCTAAACCAAAGGCAAACATTGGAATAATAATTTCTTTAGCCCGAAATTCAAGTAGAAGATCTTTACGTACTAATGTATAAAACATCATTATCGCAATATTTTTACTATTTTGTTAATATCAATATCATTGGTCTTTTGATCAAATAATATTTTGCGATTATCTAATAATAATAATCTAGAACAGTATAATAAACTCCACTGAGCATCATGTGTTGCAAAAATCATTGTTTTGGAATTTTCAATCCATTTATCGATATAATCCTGTGCGGATTTTCTTCCTTTTAAATCCAAATATGAAAAAGGTTCATCAAAAAATAAAATGTTCCATTCTATTAGATCAGCTAAAGCATATTTTAGACTTTGTAACATGCCTTTTGAGAAAATCTGTATTTGATCATTCATTCTATTTGAAAGCCCTAATTGATTCAGAGTGCTGATAATACTACTATCTTTATTTTTCTTTCCATGAATAGCGCAAGCAAACTTTAAATTATCTAAAGCAGATAAAGAAGGATACAGACCTACATCATGACCTAAGTATAAAATCCCTTTTCTGGCAATTGCTTTTTCTTTATATATATTTGCATCATTGTATAATATTGTTCCCTTATCAGGTTGACTAATTTTTCCTAATATTCTTAATAAAGTCGATTTTCCAATACCATTTTTGCCTAATAAAGCTATCATATCACCTTGATTAACTTTGAATGAAATATCTTCTAATATTGCTCTATGGTAAAAACTTTTATATATATTATTAATAGTATACAATGTTAAATATCTTGATTAGATGATTGTAAATTAATTTGATCAATTATCTTAGATACTTCACTTACTATTTCAGCTCTAGATGAGTTGTAATCTTCTACATTTATATTATCAATAAAATATTCATTATCAAGGTATTGAATCTCTCTGTATAATATTGATTTTCTTCTTTCTAAAGTATTAAGTAAATCATAATCCTCTTTATCATTGATTATTTCTTCCAAAAACAAAGGCCAAATCGAAAAAAGAAATAAACCCGAAAAAATTAAAAATAATAAAAACATTGGAAGCCAACTCATTATAATAACAATTTCCTTCTATTACTTGGCCATAGTGCAATAAAAGTTCCAAAAACAAGGATATAACCGCCATACCATACAAATCTTACTAGTGGATTTATCATAATTTGGAAGAAAGCAATATTGTTATTAGTGTCTATACTTGAAAAAACAGAATAGATATCTCTTTTAAGTGTACTATAAATATCTAATTCACTATGTGGCTGTCTTCTATCGGGATTAGGATCAAGATGAAAGTATATTCTTTTTTCAGGTCTTAATGATGTAATGATATTTCCATCATCTTCAGTTACTAATAACTCAGCAATCCATGAAAAATGATTAGACCTTTCTTCTGACCACAATTTGACTAATTTTAAATTAATATCACCCAAATGATTTTGTTCATTGATAGATAATCCTATTTCTTTTTTCAAATTAAAAGCCTGCCCTGTAAAACCAATAAACATCAGAACAATACCTAGGTGAACAAAATAGCCACCATATCGACTTCTATTTTTCTTAATTAATGTTAAAAATGCAGATAATATTGGTTCATTGAAGCGTCTAACCCGTGATTTGATACCACGATTGAATTCCATAGAGATTGAAGCAATTACAAAGACTGAAAGCATAAGAGAGATAACAACATAACCCCTGAGTCCAAATAGTAAAAAAACTAATGAAGAACTAAGAGATAAAATTACTGGTAAAGTAAAATTATTTTTAAAGTTTTGAGTTGAAGTTTTCCTCCAAGCTAGTAATGGACCAACTCCAGTTAGAAATAATAAAAACAAACCAATGGGAATGGTTACTTGATTAAAAAAAGGAGCTCCAACCGTAATCTTTGTTCCTTGGACAGCTTCTGTTATTACAGGGAAAATTGTTCCCCAAAATACAGCAAAACAAAGTGTAACAAAAATTACATTATTAAATAAGAATCCACTTTCTCTTGAAGTTAGAGATTCTATACGCTTATCTGATTTAAGATTAGATAAATTTTTAATAATAAGAAAAGCACATATAAACAATAAGATTATAACAAATGATAGGAAGAAAGGACCTAAAGGTGATTGTGTAAATGAATGAACTGACGACATTACCCCGCTTCGAGTAAGAAAAGTGCCAAAAATAGTTAAGATAAATGTTAACATTATTAGAATCATATTCCATAAGCGAAGCATATTCTTCTTCTCTTGTATTATTATAGAATGCAACAAAGCTGTTCCAGTTAACCAGGGCATAAATGATGCGTTTTCTACAGGGTCCCATGCCCAATATCCTCCCCATCCTAATTCTTGATAAGCCCACCAACCACCGAGAATAATACCGCAGCTAAGCGCTAACCAAGCGACTAAAGACCATCTTCTAATTGATCTTATCCATAAAGATCCACTTTCATTTGTCATAAGTGAAGCAAATGCAAAGGCAAAGGGAATTGTAAATCCAACAAATCCCAAGTATAATATTGGAGGATGTATTGCCATTGTTAAGTTTTGCAGTAAAGGATTAAGCCCTAGTCCATTTATAACTTCAAAATCAGCTTTTGTTGGTTCAAAAGGATTCGTAATAAATGTTGTAAGAATTAGAAAAAAAAGTTGCACCATTTGAATTACTACTAATATCCAAGGCATCATTTTATGATACCTGTTTCTGTTTTGATAAATAGCTATTAAACTAAAAATAGATAGGATGAACAACCAAAACAATAGAGATCCAGATTGACCGGCCCATAAGGCGCTAAACTTATATATAGTAGGTGTTTCATGACTTGTATGATGAGCTACATAATCTATATTAAAATTACCAGAGATAAGTTCATTGACTAAAATAAAAGTAGCAATTATTACAAGAAAAGAAACAACGATCGCCATCCTTCTACCAGAAAGGAATAAGCGATAATCGCCCTTACGAATATACAATAACAATAAAAAGATTGATAAAATGGAAAAACCAGCAGCAAGACTAATTGAAACGCTACCAAATACAGAGGTCATATGTTTATTTCATCAAGTTTATATGATGAGACATCTCTTAAATCTCCTTCATAACGGGAGGCACACTTAGTCTGTAACATATCTGCATTGAATAAACCATTAGAATATGCACCTTCCACAATAACCTCAGCTCCATGCTTAAAAAGATCAGGCCTTGCACCTACAAATCTAACTGGCAATATGGAAACACCCTCCTTTATGTTAAAAAAAACTTCCATTCTATTTGATGGGGTTACAATAATAGAACTATCAGAAACAATTCCACCTATACGAACACGCTCAATATTATTAGAGTCTAATATTTCTTTAACTGAAATAAACTTTACCAACGCTTTTTCATTTACAGGATTGAATGACGACCATAAAATCCAGAAAGTGGTTATTATAGAAAGTCCAATTACAGTTAAGATTACTTTATATTTTTGTGACATATAAGACTATAAAAGATTATTTAAAAGGCCGGAGTCTCCTGCCATTCGCCAAATTCAGCTTTCATCACAGTTACAATTTCGCCAAGCGTTACATACGATTTTGCAGCTTCAATAATTGCTGGCAAAATATTATTTTCATTTCTACAACATTCTTGTATCGTATTAAGTGACTGCTGTACCATCGTTTCGTCACGATTGTTCCTCAAATTATTTATGTATTTTATACGCTCACCTTCAACTTCAGATCCAATCTCTAAGATTGGAATATCAATATCTTCATCATTCTTAATAAATTTATTTACTCCAATAGTATATAACTTTTTCTCATCAATTAATCTTTGATAATCCTCAGCTGATTTTGCAATCTCTCTTTGAAAATATCCATCTTCAATAGCTTGAATTACACCTCCATTCTTTTCAATATCTTCAAAATACTTCTCAGCATCTCTTTCAAGTTGATCCGTTAAAGATTCGATAAACCAGCTTCCACCTAGGGGATCTGCTACGTTCGCGACGCCTGTTTCATAGGCAATTAACTGTTGAGTCCGCAAAGCGATTTCCGCGGCTTTTTCTGATGGTAAAGCAAGAGTTTCATCCATAGAGTTTGTATGCAATGACTGTGCTCCACCCAATACAGCAGCAATTGCTTGAAACGCTGTACGAGAGATATTGTTTTCAGGTTGTTGGGCAGTTAATGAACATCCTGCAGTTTGGGCATGAAATCTTAATTTTAACGAACTTTCTTTTTTTGCTCCATATTTTTCTTTTAAATGCCTCGCCCATATTCTTCTAGCCGCTCTAAATTTTGCTATTTCCTCAAAAAAATCTAAATGAGAATTGAAGAAAAAAGATAATCTGGGTGCAAAATCATCAATTCTTAATCCTGCCTCTAATGCATATTCAATATATGTAAAACCATCAGCTAAAGTAAATGCCAGCTCTTGAGCAGCTGTTGCACCAGCTTCACGAATATGATAGCCAGATATAGAAATAGTATTATATTGAGGCATATTTTCTGTACAGTATGATAGCATGTCTGTGATAATTCGCATCGATGGAACTGGGGGGAATATCCACTCTTTTTGAGCAGTAAACTCCTTTAATATATCATTTTGTAGAGTACCTCGAAGTTTACTTAATGGTACTCCCTGCTTTTCAGCAAGAGCAATGTAAAAAGCTAAAAGGATTATAGCTGGGCCATTAATGGTCTGTGAAATAGAAACTTTACTAAGATCAATATCTTTCAATAATATTTCCATATCATTCAAAGTTGCAACACTTACTCCACACTTACCTACTTCACCATTTGAAATTGGATGATCCGGGTCATAACCCATTAGTGTTGGCAAATCATATGCTATTGATAACCCAGTTTGCCCTTGGCTCAATAAATAATGATATCGTTTGTTAGATTCTGCTGGACTACCGTATCCTGAAAATTGACGCATTGTCCAAAGTTTCCCCCGATACATATTTGCATGTACTCCTCTTGTGTAAGGATATTGACCTGGAAAACCTAGTTTATCAATATATTCATCATTTGGATTATCAGGATAATATAATTCTTCAAGATTTTTTCCACTTATGGAATTAAAATTATAATCTCGTTTAGGATAACTGTCTATGTCTTCCTTCCATTTTTTTTCTCTTTTGAGAAATTCTTCTTTTCTTTTATTCATAAAAAGTTTTTATTATTCTATGAAGGTATTACTAGTAACATTTATCATCGATTTAACTGTATTAATTATTCCATTTTCATCTAAACCAATATCCGAAAGAAGTTGTTCACGCTTTCCATGCTGGATAAATCTATCTGGTAAGCCTAATCTTTTTATACTGCCTTGATAATTATTCTCTAATAGCCATGAAGATACAGCATCACCAAATCCACCAACAATTACACCTTCTTCAATTGTTAGGACAACTTGAAATCGATCTATTATAGATCTTAGATAACTGTCATCCATTGGCTTAATAAAACGACAATTAACTAATTCGATTGAAATACCGTCATTGTGCAGTTCTTTAGCAGCTTTTTCGACATCATAAGAAATTGGGCCCACAGTCAAAACTGCTATATCTGAACCTGTGCGTAAAACTTCCCAACTTCCTATAGGTAAAAGCTCTGCTTGTCCATTTTCATCAAAATCAATTGCACTTGATTTAGGATAGCGAATAGAAAAGGGTGCTTCGTTCTGATTCAGCGCAGAATAAAGTAAGTGACGAAACTCATTTCCATTTCTAGGTGCAGAAACAACCATATCTTGTATACAACGCAAATAAGCAATATCTAAAGAACCATGATGTGTAGGCCCATCTTCTCCTGCAATTCCTGCTCTATCCATACAAAATATAACCGGCAAATGTTGAAGAGCAACATCATGTACAATATGATCAAAAGCACGTTGTAGAAATGTTGAATAAATAGCTACTATTGGCCTTAACCCTTCAGTAGCAAACCCTGCTGAAAAGGTTACACCATGTCCTTCAGCAATACCTACATCAAAATACCTATTAGGAAATTCTTTTTCATATGGAACCAAACCAGTTCCTTCTCTCATTGCTGCAGTTATACAAATAGTGTCATCGCGATTGCGAGCAACCTCGCAGGATAAATATCCAAAAACATCTTGAAAAGAAGGTGTCGTTTTAATAGGCGGATTTTTTGATTGACCATTGCTTGAATTAGGTTTAACCGCGTGAAATTTTACTGCATCTTTATAATATTCTCCATTAGTTTCACTAGTGGAAACCATTCCTTTCCCTTTTTTCGTTATTATATGCAAAAGGACTGGTTGATCAATATTCTTAATATTTTTCAATGTTTTTACTAGTTCATTAATATCATGACCATCTAAAGGGCCAAAATAACGAAAACCAAGCTCATCAAATAACACACCTGGAACCAAAAGGGCTTTTAAACTTTCATCTATTTTTTGGAGTATTTTTTTAGATAATCTCTTTCCCCAAGGGAAAGAATCAGTAATATTCCAAATTTCATTCCTGATTTTGTTATATAAAGGGTTCGTTGTGATTCGAGTCAAATATTTGCTTATTGCGCCCACATTAGGGCTAATTGACATCTCGTTATCATTCAATACTACAAGAATCTGTGTATTTAAAATACCAGAGTTATTTAAGCCTTCATATGCTAAACCTCCTGTCAATGACCCATCACCAATTATTGCAGCAACTTTATAATCTTGATTTTTATGATCTCGAGCCGCAGCCACGCCTAAAGCTGCTGATATAGAGGTAGAGGCATGCCCAGCACCAAAAACATCATATTCACTTTCAGATCTTTTTAAAAAACCACTTAATCCGCCAGATTGTCTTATTGTATTCATTTGATTCATTCTACCCGTTAATATCTTATGCGCATAAGCCTGATGGCCTACATCCCAAATCAGTTTATCTTTTGGAGTATTAAATACATAGTGCAAAGCTACTGTTAGTTCAACAGCTCCTAATGTAGAAGCTAGATGCCCACCTACTTGCGTAACAGTTTCAATTGTGTAATTACGAACTTCTTCAGATAATTTGTGTAAGTCTTCTAACGAATAATCTCTAATATCTTTAGGCGAATGAATATTCTTTAGATATTTAAGCTGCATGAAGTCCTTCTTTATTATTAATTATATTATTAAATGCAATCTCATGAAAGAGAGAAACTCCATTCAGCTCAGGGTGAAATGAAAGCCCAACATGTTTACCAGACTTAACCGCACATGGCGTTCCTTTATAATAAGCTATTACATTCACATTTTTACCATGGCGAATAATCTTTGGGGCTCTTATAAAAGTTGCATCAATTCTTTTTTGAATATTATCATAGCTAACAGTCAAAGATTCAACTAATGAATCAATTTGTCTTCCTGAAGCATTTCTTTCTATATCAATATCTAATAACTTAAATGTATTTACGCGATCATCCATTGCGTTATTAGCCATCATAATTAATCCTGCACAAGTACCTAATATTGGATTTTTATCTGCAAATGAAACTATGGATTCAAATAATCCTGAGCGATCAAGCAGTTTTGTCATTGTAGTTGATTCTCCACCAGGGATAATTAGCCCATTTACATCATCTAGGCTTGAACTATATCGTACATAAGTTGATTCCACACCTAATTGATCAAGTATCAACTTATGTTTTTGAAAATTCCCTTGTAGGGCTAATATACCTATTTTTTTTACCACCCTCTCTCCTGTAGCAATTGATCCTCAGGAATTTCTGATATATCTAAACCTTTCATTGCTGATTTCAAACCGGTTGATACATTAAGTAATTTATCTGGATCCTCGAAATATGTTACAGCTTCTACAATTGCTGTTGCACGACTTGCAGGATCTTCTGATTTAAATATTCCCGAACCAACAAATGCTGTTTCTGCGCCAAGCTGCATCATCAATGAAGCATCAGCAGGTGTAGCAATTCCGCCAGCTGCAAAATTTGGAACAGGCAATTTACCCAAATTTGAAACCTGTTGAACAAGAGCAAAAGGTGCTCCCATATCTTTTGATGCAGCCATTAATTCATCATCATCCATTTTTGATAGTTTTTTTATATTTGATTGAACTTCCCGCATATGTCTAACTGCCTCAACAATATTCCCACTTCCAGCTTCACCCTTTGTGCGAATTAATGCAGCGCCTTCTCCAATTCTTCTAAGAGCTTCACCTAAATTTCTGCACCCACAAACAAAAGGAACTTTAAAAGAATGTTTCCAAATATGATTTTTTTCATCAGCAGGTGTTAGGACTTCACTTTCATCAATAAAATCAATTTCCAGCGCTTCTAATATTTGAGCTTCAGCAAAATGACCAATACGGCATTTTGCCATTACTGGTATAGATACGGTGTCTTGGATTTCTTTTATCATTGAAGGATCGCTCATACGAGCAATACCTCCATCAACTCTTATGTCAGCTGGTATACGCTCAAGTGCCATTACAGCAACTGCCCCAGCATCTTCAGCGATTTTTGCTTGCTTAGAATCCGTTACATCCATAATGACGCCACCTTTTAGCATTTCAGCCAACCCAACTTTCACTTCAAAAGATCCTTTACTCATAAACCAACTCCTCCTCTGTTATTTTTCCTATTGATTTAATTCCATCTAATACTTGATTAATAATGCTATCAGGTGTTGAGGCTCCGGCAGATATACCAACTGTATCAGATTTTTGAAACCAGTCAATATCTAAATCCTCTGCACTCGTAACTTGAAATGTCCTTTCGTTTCTCATCTTAGCTAATTCTGTTAATCGTTTGGAATTAGCGCTTGTAAACGATCCTATAACAATCATTATATCACAAATCTCAGATAAATTCTTTATCTGTTCATGATTTCTTCTCGTAGGAAAACAAATTGTGTTTACAAACCGTAAGTCAAACACCTTCGTCATCAAAATATTTATTATTGCCTGTACATTCTCTATCCTTTGAGTTGACTGAGAAACAACACCAGCTTTCTTCATTTTTCTTAATTTCATCGCTTCTTTTGAACTTGAGACTACTAAAGCATCTTTGACTTGTTCTTTAATTCCATTTACTTCATCGTGCCCATGATCACCAATTATTATAATTTTTCTATCTTCAGAATCTAATTTTTTTACTTCTTCATGGATTTCTATAACTAATGGGCAAGTTGCATCTACAACATCCATCGCTCTTTCATTCGATTCTTTCCATATATCTGGCACAGTACCATGTGCGCGAAATAAAATTGGTTTATTATCCGGTACTTCATCTAGATTTTTTACAACTTTAACACCTGATTCTTCAAGTTCTTTTACAACATTTTCATTGTGGACGATATCACCAAGCATAAAGACTTCACCTTCTTCTTTTGCAGTTTGATGCGCGAGATTAACTGCGTCTCTTACTCCAAAACAATATCCTGCATCTTTTGCTAATAATATTTTCATACAACACCTGAACGTTGTTCTAGTATAGACTTTTTCATTTTTTCTACTGCATTTTTTACTACAGAATCCAAGGGGTCATTTACAATGGCTCCTGAAGCAAATTTATGTCCACCTCCACCTAGTTCAATAGCAACGCCATTAATAGTATATTTTCCAGTAGAACGAAAATTTAGTCTACAATTCCGATCTTCATATTCCATGACCATCATTGACACCTCAACACCTCTTATAGTACGAACAAAATCGCTAAACCCTTCAACATCTGCTTTTGAAGCTTTAACGTTAGATAACAATTTTTGATCAATGATGAACCATGCAAATTCACCGTCTAATTCATAATGAATATTTTGCAGTATTTTTCCTAATAAAGCAATTCTTGATTGAGAGCTTGATTCATAAATTATTTGATAAATATTTGTAGTATCTATACCCACTTCAATACACTCAATGGCGATATTATGGCAATGAGTATTTGTATTTGAATATCGAAAACACCCTGTATCTGTCATTACAGCAGTATAAATACCTTTAGCCATTAACTTAGATATTTTTCCTTTTCTAACACTCTTTATATAATCATAAACCATATCACCAGTTGAAGCAGCATTTAAATCAACAATATTATAGGTAAATGGATGTTCTTTTGGATGAGGATGATGGTCAATATTTAACGTTTTGATTTTATTATCTTTAATTTGCGTTTTTAGTTCTCTAATCCTTTTATAATCTCCCACATCAAAAATTATTGCTAAATCTACAGTAGAAATCCAGGAATTATGAACATCTGGGTCATACGTTTCAATAATATCATCTTTATTTAGAAAATCATATTCAACAGGCAACAAAGAAACATTAAGTATTCGACAGTCTTTTTTAATTTCCTTCAAATAATGATACATAGCCGTAGCGCTTCCTAGGCCATCGCCATCAGGGTTTTCATGCATTGTAAGCAAAATTGTATCTGCTTCGTTTATGTAGTTATTTATATGTTTCCAATCAATCATTTTAATACTTGATTCAAGATAGAATTTATAATTATTAGATATTAATTAATAAACCATTAATAGTATTTTTAGCTAGCTTCTATTCCACTGAATTTCATCGCTGTCACTGATTCTAATCAGCAATCTAGCAACAACAAATAAATAATCTGATAATCTATTAATGTATTGAAGAATTTCAGGTGAAATTTGTTCCTTATTATTTAACGAGACAAGATCGCGTTCTGCTCTTCGACAAATAGATCTGGCCAGGTGTATTCTTGAACATATATCATTACCACCAGGTAAAATAAATTCTTTTAAAGGAGGCAAATCATTATTAATTAATTCAATCTCTTGATCAAGATAAATGATACGATCTTTTTTAAGGAATACTTTTTCAGAAATAGGAATCGAAATCTCTGCGCCAATATTAAATAGATCGTTCTGAATGGATTTAAAATCAATTTCTGGTTTTATTGGTAATAATACAGCTGCTAACCCAATAGAAGCATTTAACTCATCAATAGCGCCTAAACAATGAATGCGCAAGCTGTCTTTCGATACTCGGCTGCCATCACCAAGGGCTGTTTTACCTTTATCGCCGGTTTTCGTAGTAACTTTTGTAATACGCACTAGAAAAAGACCAAGCTAACAATAATGAAAATAGGAAGTAGAATAGGTAAAGAATATTTGACTAAATAACCAAAAAAACTTGGCATTTCAATACCTGAGGATTCAGATATCGATTTAACCATAAAATTAGGAGCATTACCAATATATGTATTAGCCCCCATAAATACAGCACCAGCAGAAATTGCTAGAAGTGTATTATAATTATCATTCATTAGTAACGTAGGGTCACCCCCAGCAGTATTAAAAAATACTAGATATGTTGGAGCATTATCTAAGAAACTAGATAAAATACCTGTTAACCAAAAATACATGAAATTTACAGGGCCAGATTCATTGGATACAGATTGAATAATGGTAGCAAGAGCTCCTTTATCGCCCGCCTTTAATATAGCAATTGCAGGTATAATAGTAATAAATATCCCAGCAAATAATTTTGCTACCTCTACAATGGGAAACCAAGTATACTCATTTTTCTTCCTTATGCTCTGTGGTGTTTGTTGCCAACTCAAATATGTTAATAATAGAAGTAGAATATCACGAGTTAAATTCTGCAACTCTACATGTACATGATAAATTGAAAAATGTATATGTGGTTTCCAAAAACCACTCAGCAAAACAGAACCAATGACACCTAAAAGTAATAACAGATTAAATGATCCATCTAATGAAAGTTTTTCGGCATTTGTATTATCATTATTTTCTATAGCTGAAATATCTTCTTTTTTATACAAGTAACTATCAATTAAGAAATAAACAATGATTAGATAGCATACAACCATTAACATGGGCAAAAACATTGCAGAAGTTGTCCAGAAGAAAGAGACCCCTTTCAAAAATCCTAAAAATAAAGGAGGGTCACCCAAAGGAGTTAAAGAACCCCCAATATTGGCAACCAAGAATATAAAGAATACAATGGTATGTACTTTATATTTACGTTCTTGATTGGCACGAATAATAGGACGAATTAATAACATTGCGGCACCTGTTGTCCCCATCCAGCTAGCTAGTAATGTGCCAATTAAAATAATTGATACATTAACAATAGGTTTTCCAACAAGGCTCCCTTTAAGTCGAACACCGCCAGAAATAGTAAATAATGCCAGTAAAAGGATTATAAATGGTACATATTCTAATAGGCCTACATGAAGTACTTCATATAAAGTAACGTTAAAGCCTATATACTGACTAAATAATAAAGGTATAAGTAAAGAAATAGCCCAAAACAATGAAACTTTTCCAAAATTTTTATGCCAAAAGTTCGGTGCTACAAGTGGAAAGATTGCAATCGATAAAAGAATACCTGCAAAAGGAATAACCCAATAAATAGTTAATATTGACCCGTCAAGATGAGGGGAATGATTGGACATCTCTCCACTTGCTCCAAATAACTGGATAGGAAAAAGAAATAACAAATAGATATATTTCAAATATTTCATTTCTTATATAATTATTTTTATTAAAAATAAGTTCTAAAATTACTCTTTTCATAATTAAATCATAATAAATATTGTAATATAAAATCATCTTTTACAGAATTGATTGATTTAGATTAAATTTGTAAATGGATATTATTATCGGAATAATCATTCTATTATTTGCTATTCTATTAATGTCAATAGGAGTAATATTTAATGATAAACCATTAAGCGGGTCTTGTGGAGGAAATCCGGATGGATCATGCTCTGTATGTGGTGGCGATATTAATAAATGTGAAGGACAGCTATCAGATACTAATAAAATCTAAATTGAATTATTATCCAAAACTATCATAAGCAATCATTTCCTGTTCAACACCTAATTTATAAAGCATTTTTTGACATGCATCAATCATTAATGGAGGACCGCATAGATAATATTCTATCTCTGTAGGATCTTCGTGTTCATTAAGGTAATTATCTAGAACAACTTGATGAATAAATCCAGTAGGCCCATTCCAATTGTCTTCAGGGAGAGGTTCTGACATTGCAACATGAAATGAAAAGTTTGAAAATTTTTCAACAATATCTTTAAAGTTTTTTTCATAAAACATTTCTCTTAATGATCTTGCTCCATACCAAAATGAGACCTTTCTATTTGTCTTTTTAGAATGAAATAAATCAAATAAATGACTACGCATTGGCGCCATTCCTGCGCCACCACCAATATAGACCATTTCTCTATCAGTATTTTTAGCAAAAAAATCTCCATAAGGACCTGAAATAGTTACTTTATCATTTTCTTTGAGATTAAAAATAAATGATGAGGCTATTCCAGGAGGAACAGTATCCCAAAGTGGGGGGGGTGGGGTTGCAATACGGACATTTAGCATCATCTTATTTCCTTCCGCAGGGTGGTTTGCCATGGAATAGGCTCGAAAACATTCTTCATCATTATTTGCAACCAAATCCCAGATATTATATTTATCCCAATTTGGATGATACTGATCCTCAACTGCAAAATCTGAATAGGTTAAATTATGATATTCAGGAATATCAATTTGAATATATCCCCCTGCAGTAAAATTAAGATTTTCTCCTTCAGGCAGTTCAAGAATCAACTCTTTTATAAAAGTGGCAACATTTTCATTTGATCTAACAGTGCATTCCCATTTCTGTATATTAAATATTTCATCAGGAACACGAATTTTCATATCCTGTTTAATTTTTACCTGACAAGAAAGTCGCCAATTATCTTTTGCTTCATTTCTATTAATATGACTTGTCTCAGTTGGTAAAATATCTCCACCCCCATCCAATACTTGACATTTACATAAAGCACATGTGCCGCCTCCACCACAAGCTGAAGGTAAAAAGATTTTTTGTCCAGATAACGCAGATAATAAGGTAGATCCAGGTGCAACATTAATGGCTTCATCAGATTTATCATTTATAGTAAGAAAGACCTCTTCCTGCGGCAATAATTTTGATTGAGCAAAATTCAATATAAGGACTAATATTAGTATGACACCTGTAAATACTAAAATTCCAGAAATAGTAGTTGCAATAATCATTATAAATCAATTCCAGAAAATGCCATGAAAGCCATTGATAATAAACCAGTTAACAACATAGTTATACCAAGACCTTTTAATCTTAATGGCACATTAGAATAACGGAGTTTATACCTTATTGAAGACATTGATGCAATCGCTAAAAACCAACCTAAACCTGAACCAAATCCAAAAATAGTAGATTCCATAAAGTTATAATCTCTTTCTACTAAAAACAATGAACCTCCTAATATGGAACAGTTCACTGCAATCAACGGAAGGAATATTCCTAGATTATGATATAATTTCTCTGAAAACCGATCTAGAATCAATTCTACTAGCTGTACCATTGCTGCAATGACAGCAATAAAAACAATAAAATTCAAAAAACTTAGATCTACTTCAGGCAACCCTGCCCAGGAAAGCGCACCATCTTCCAAAAAATAATGATGGATTGCCCAGTTTGCAGGCGCTGTTATAGTTAATACAAAAGTTACCGCAAATCCAAGTCCAATACTTGTATCTACACGTTTAGAAATTGCTAAGAATGAGCACATACCAAGAAAATAGGCTAGTAGAATATTCTCAATAAATATTGCTTTAGTAGCTAAACTTAAATAATGTTCTAACAAATCATTCTTCCTCTATTTTACCAATTGTACGCTGTACCCATATAATTAATCCAAGGATAATAAATGCGCCTGGCGGAAAAGCAATTAACCCATTATCTTGGTATCCAGAAGCATACATTTCTTCTGATATTATTTGATAACCCATCAAGGAACCACTACCAAAGAATTCGCGAAAAGCAGAAACTGCAACCAATATTATACCGTAACCCAATGCATTCCCAAGTCCATCTAAGAATGACCTCCAAGGACCTTCTTTCATAGCAAACGCTTCAGCTCTTCCCAAAACTATACAATTTGTAATTATTAATGCCAAGAACACATTTAATTGTTTGCTCATATCATACATATATGCTTTTAGATATTGATCCGTTAAGGTAACTAAAGAAGAGATAACTAAGAGAGCGAAAATAATTCGTACACGTGAGGGAATCATATTTCTAAAAATTGATACTACTGTGTTAGACATCGTAAGAACAAAAATCACCGCAATAGACATTACTATGGCCGTATCCATTTTTACGGTTACTGCCAATGCGGAGCATATTCCTAATACCTGCAACGTAATAGGATTATCCTGCATTAAGGGGTCTTTGAGGACTTGTCTGGATTTGCTATCAAATAATGACATTAACCCTTTAACTCCATCCTAACCTTTTGGAAAAAAGAATCGTATTTTTTTAAATCATTCATTAAAAATTCATTTAGACCTTTTGTTGTCATGGTAGCTCCCGATATGCCATCAACCTGATGATATGCATCTGGAGATAAGGAATCTACTTGTCCTTTAATAGACTGAATACTTACCAATCCACCATTCTTGTCTATTATTTTTTTACCAACATAATTATTTGTAAACCAATCCTTCTCTACTTCCCCTCCAAGACCAGGTGTTTCTTTATGTTTATAAAATCGTATTCCTTTTACAGTTGATCCATCATTTTCTAATGCAAAATACCCATATAAAGTTGACCATAATCCTTTACCGGAGATAGGAATGGCATAACCATCAATAGAATTATTGACAACTTTAATATACAGAGGAAATTGTGTTTCCATTTTATCTATAGGTATTTCAGAAGGAACTAAGTCAGCAATAACTTCACCATCAACATTTACTACTTTCTGAATTATGGATGAATCAAATAATATTTTTACTTCTTCTCCTGTCCAAGGTTTATCTTTTTCACTGAATTCTAATGAATACAAAATGTTTTTCATGATATCTATATCTTCATTGATTTGTTGAGTATCTTTTAATGATATAGATACAAAAGATAAAAGAAATCCAAGAATTATTGTCGTAATTGAAGTAAATATCAAAGTGTATGCATTACTTTGCATAACGAAATTTCCTCTGATTTATATTTTTCTGCACAACAAAATAATCTATAAGTGGTGCGAAGGCATTCATTAATAATATTGCTAGCATTATACCTTCAGGGTAGGCTGGGTTTATAGAGCGAATTATTACAGTTAATGATCCTATCAGAAAACCATAAATCCATTTGCCCCTATTTGTATGAGCAGATGTAACGGGCTCAGTAGCCATAAATGCTACGCCAAACATAAAGCTCCCCATTACTAAGTGATAATGGGGAGGTAAACTTAACATAGTATTTGATGAAAATGGCGCCAGTGTATTTGTTACTATAGCTGTAAAAAATAAACCAAGGATTGCACCTAACATCGTCCTCCATGAAGCAATTTTAACATAGATGAGAAATAATGCTCCAAGTAGAATAATAATTTTATTTGTCTCACCAATAGATCCAGGGATATATCCCATAACCATATTAATCCATGAAAAATCAAACTGATTAACATTATTTAATAAATCTAATGCATTACTATTTTCAGTAGCAGCAGGAATAGATAAAGCCGTAGCTCCTGAATATCCATCGGGACCAACTAGCCAGACTTTATCGCCAGCTATTGTTGTTGGATATGCAAAATAAATAAATGCTCTAGTTACTAATGCTGGATTAAAAATATTATAACCTACACCACCAAAAATTTCTTTTCCAATTACTATTCCAAATGATGTCGCAACAAATACCTGCCAAAGGGGTATAGTTGGGGGCATTAATAAAGGAATAAGAGCACAAGTAACTAAAAATCCCTCGTAAATATCATGTTTTCTTATAACTGCAAAGAGCACTTCCCAAAACCCTCCAGCAATAAAAGTTACTATTATAACAGGAATAATATATCCCATACCAAAAACAAAATTATCAAAAAGGGTACGTTCTTTTCCTGATGCTATTCCAGCTTGTACACCAATATTTATCGCACCAAAGATATAACAAGGTATTAATGCTAAAACAACTAGGATCATCACTCTTTTAATATCGACACTATCGCGGATATGAGGACCAGATTTCGTCTTTTCATCAGAGGAGAATAAAAAGGACTCCGTTGCTTCAAAGATTGGAAAAAATCTTTGTAAAGGTCCATCATCAGTAAATTTTGGTTCAATATTTTTAATTAATTTTCGTAGAGCATTTACCATATTATCCATCAGCCTTCATTAGATTTAATCCATGTCGTATTACTGATCCAACATCAATTTTACTTGGACAAACAAAGGAGCAAAGAGCAAAATCCTCTTCATCGCATTCTAACAACCCTAACCCTTCCATTTCTTCAAAATCCTCCGCTAAGATAGAACGATATAATGCATTAGGGTAAATATCCATCGGAAGCACATCTTCCCAAGAATTAATTGGCACCATCGGTCTCAGAGATCCTGACTGTTGTGTAGTAAAACTAAATGTGTTTTTACTTTGAGATAGAAACGCATTTGTTACGCTATACCTTGTCTGTTCATTACCAGGCTTTAATAGGCCAAGAAATTCTCTTTCATCAGAATTAGGAACAACGGATATAGTTGTATCATAATAACCTAAAAATCCATTTATATTGGTCACTTTTCCTGTTAAAACATCACCAGAAATAATTCGATTATCATCAGAATGAAGATTGTTGGATAGAAATGTTTCAACATTCGCACCGATACGTGTTTTTATATGCGCAGGATTTTTTACTCCCGGGCCAGCAATGGTCGCCACAATTGAGGGATCATAAATACCTTTAAGAAATAAATCTCCTAGGGTAAGAACATGCTGAGCATTTACAACCCAGACAACTTCATTCGGTTTCCAAGGATCAATATGATGAATTTGAACCCCAACATTTCCTGATGGGTGGGGTCCGATAACTGTATGAAGATTAACATTCCTTGCAGAAGTTAATGCTTCGCAATTCGTATCAGCTTCAAATGTAAGATGCACACCTCCCTCTGATAATTGATTTAAAATATCAAGCCCAGATTGAAATACTGATTGTTTATAACGTAAAGCAAAATCAAGATTAACAGTCAAAGGGGCAGAATTAAAGCCTGAAACAAATATTGCTCTAGGATTATCATTTGGATCTGCAATTTTATTAAACGGGCGCTGTCTAATTATAGGCCATAAATTCGCTTCCAAGATTCTATCTGTTACTTTACTCTTACCAAGAGAAGATATTTCTTGGTATTTGATTGGTGAATGAATAATTGACTTTTCTTCTTTATTTAATTCGATAATTATATTTTGAATAGATCTTCTTTCACCCAAAATCACTTCTTTTATTTCTCCACCTCCAGGTGATGCCCATTTAATATCTGGTTGTACTTTATCAAAAAATAATGGAGATCCAATATCCACTTTATCACCAACCTTAACTAAAAGTTTAGGTTTTACATATCTAAAATCTTGTGGTTGAATAGAAACGGTTTTTGTCTTTTCTACATTATAATATTCATTTACTGGAGAGCCCGATATCCGAATATTATGTCCTTTTCTAATTTTAATATGAGTCAAGTATGTTTCCTAGGTGGCTAATAATTATATTTGTACAAAAAATAATAAGCTATTATTTACCCAATTAAGTATAGGGGTCCAATAAATTCCAAAAAATACAGATGGAACTGCTAAAACCAATAATATTAGAGTTACTGATAAAGGCGGCACAATAATTTCCTCACTTGGGTTTCCATCTAAATACATCGTTTTTACTACTCTCATATAAAAATACAGAGACACTACCGTATTAATCGCTCCAAAAAAAGCAATCCAGTAAAAGGCTGAACCAGCATTAATAACAGCAACAAATAAGTAAAATTTTCCTATAAACCCAACTGTGGGTGGCAAACCTGTGAGGGAAAACATAAATATTGTCATAACAATACCAACAATTGGCATTCGCCATCCTAATCCACTAAAATGCTCAAAATTTTCTCCTCCTTGTTTTTGCGCAACATATATAAGAACAAAAAATGCTCCTAAATTCATAAAAAGATACATGACCAGATAAATCATTACAGCAAAAACACCTTCAGAAGAAATGGTGGGAAACGCCATTAACATATATCCGGCATGTGCAATACTTGAATAGGCCAGCATTCTTTTAACACTGTTTTGTTGAATAGCTACCAAATTCCCCATTGTCATTGTTACTACAGAAATAACACCTAATATTTCTGGCCAGGCAAAGCTAACATCGGCATACCATCCTAGAGTACTTAAAGAATCACCATCAACAAAAACCTGATTAAAAAAACGTATCATTAAAGCGAAACCTGCTGCTTTTGGTGCAACAGACAAATATGCAGTAATAGGAGTTGGTGATCCCTCATATACATCTGGTGTCCAAAAATGGAATGGAACGGCTGATATTTTATATCCGAATCCCGCTAATACAAATACAGTTGATAATGTTAATGCAAGATTCGATGATGAGTCCAAAGTTGTAATTGCATCTCGTATAGCAAAAAATTTGGTTGTACCTGTGAGGCCAAAAATAATACTTAATCCATACAACATAATCCCAGATGAAAATGCACCATAAATAACATATTTTAATGAAGCTTCATTTGATCTGGGATTATTTTTAAGGTACCCAGCTAAGATAAATGACATTAATGATACAACTTCAATTGATAAATAAACCGTTATCAAATCAATAGCACTTGCCATCAAAAACATTCCAAATACCATAATACATAATAGAGCATAGTACTCTCCAGTATGATACCCTTTAAACTCATTACTGTATCTAGTAAAAATAATAATAAGTAATGTAGCTACCAAAACCACAGATTTGATAAAACTAGCAAATGGATCAAAAGCCAATGAATCCATAAACAAAGTGGTTGGCGAATGGTTAGTTAGAAAAACTGCAGCTAAGGTTGCTAATAGACCAATAATAACATAGTTGCTTACCTTACTTGTTCTATTTGATACTGAAAAAATATCAACAATAATAGCAATTATTATTGTGGCAGTTAACACAAGTTCCGGCAAAAATAATGATATACTCAACAGGTTATTCATCTAAAGCTTTGCTAGCTAAAATATACCAGCAATCCCTCCAACAACTACAACTTGATCTATTAAGATGCTCATTGTTTCTTTAATCATATCTAAGAAAGGCCGGGGGTATATACCAAGAAAAATTGTAATTACTAAAAGAGGTATAACTGTAAACAATTCTCGATTATTAATATCAACTAGTTTTGTATACTTTTCATTCAGTTTGCCAAAAAACATTCTTTGAAATGCCCATAAAAAATATGCAGCATTCAATAAAATCCCGATTGTAGAAATAATTACAATAGTACGAAAAACAGGAAATGCTCCAATTAAACACATGGCTTCACTTACAAATCCTGAAAGACCAGGCAAGCCTAAACCAGCAAAAAATGCTAAAGCTACAATAGCTGTATAGATAGGCATTTGTGATGCAAGACCACCAAAACCTTCAATGTCTCGGTGATGAGCCTGATCATAAATAACTCCCACTAGAATAAATAACATAGCTGATATAGTACCATGATTAAACATCTGGAATACAGCACCATTCATTCCAGCTTGTGCAGCCATTAAATTTGAACCATTTGCAGATCCGCCAGCTATAACAGCAGCCATACCCAATAATAAGTATCCCATATGATTGATACTTGAGTAAGCTACCATTTTCTTTAAGTCTTTTTGAGCTAAAGCACACATTGCTCCCCAAATAACATTAATCATACCTAAAAAGGCAAGCGCACCAGAAAACCACCAAACTGCATCAGGAAGCATAGTATAATTAATTCTGAGCATACCATAGACTCCCAACTTTAGAAGTATACCAGCTAATACAACCGATATAGCCGTTGGTGCCTCAACATGGGCTAAAGGAAGCCATGTATGGAAAGGAAATACTGGTACTTTAATCGCAAAACCAATAAATAATAACACCCATATTACTTTTATAGCACTCATTCCCCACCAAACCACTCCATCAAGAGCAAAAGGTGCACGTTCTATCATCAATTGCATATCAAAAGTCTCACCACAAGCGAAATATAAGGCAAGTAATGCGATTAACATTAAAACTGAACCAAATAAAGTATATAAGAAAAATTTTATTGCAGCATATTCTCTTTGAGGACCGCCCCACATTCCAATCAAAAAATACATCGGCAATAACATTACCTCCCAAAAAACGTAAAATAGAAAAAAGTCCAATGATAAAAAGACACCCATAATACCAGTATCAAGTAAAAGAAATAAAGCAAAATATCCTTTTACCGCGCGATCAATATTCCAACTAACAAAAACGCCAATAAATATAATTAATGCATTTAAGGCTACCATTGGCAAACTAAGACCATCTATTCCAAGAATATAACTGATTCCTAGAGATGGAATCCATTCAGCTCTTTCCATGAATTGAAAGGTTCCATTAGTTGCATCAAAAGTTGACCATAATACAATTGCAACAAGCAACTGAATACCAGTTGTAACAGCAGCTACTTGTTTAATAAGATCTTGTTTTTCCCTTGGGATAAAGGCTATTGCAACCATTCCTAAAACAGGAATCCATATAATCCAACTTAAAATATTATCCATACCATTGTCCTAATCATTTCATAGTTAAAAAGATTGAAAAATTATAATAATAATTACTCCAAAAAGAGCGAATAGCATATAGTTTTGCAAACGACCAGTCTGAATTTCTTTCAAAGAAGATCCAGCTTTCCCCATTGATCTACCGAGTCCATCTACAATAGTTTGGTCAAGGCCATCATAATCTATCCGGCCAGTAACGCTTGAAAGCCATTTTGTAATATGGCCAAAACCATTAATAAAATATTTATCGTATAAATCCCAATCGATATAAGAAACACGATTTGCTAAACGTAAAAAAGGTTGATAAAGATATTTATTATAATTTTCATCAAAATAATATTTGTTTAGGGATAGATTATAATAAAGATCCAATCTTTTAGACCAGTTATCAGCAGATACACTATTTTTAATATATACGGCCCATGAAAGTAAAATACCTAATGATGCAACAAGAATAGATAGAATCATTGTAAGAGTGTGACTATGGTGCATCCCTTCAGCTATATCATGAGCACTTGGACTCCCTGGAACCATAGAATCTTTGGCTTTTATTAATTCCATAAACCAACCATGATCTGATAAAGGATTAAAATAAGGTAGAGTATAAAAAATAAATACACTGAGCGAGCTTAAAAGAATTAAGGGGAAAACCATAGGCTTAGGAGATTCATGTATATCACTATAAACATTTGGCAATTTTGGCTGATTATGAAAGGTCATAAAAATTAGTCTAAACATATAAAAAGCTGTAATTAAAGCAGCGGAAAAACCAAAAACTGGTAAAAGAAAATGTTGAGGGTGATGACTAGCAAATGAAAGAGTTCCTGCTAGAATAGCATCTTTAGATAAAAATCCCGAAAATAAAGGAACTCCTGAAATTGCAAGTGTGGCAACTAACATCGTCCAATATGTAATTGGCATTTTTGATTTGAAACCACCCATATTTCTCATATCCTGCGGATCAGTATCATGATCTTTTAAGTTATGTAAAGCATGGTGCATAGCATGTATAACACTGCCTGAGCCATAAAAGAGACATGCTTTAAACATTGCATGCGTAACTAAATGGAAAAAACCTGCTACATATGCTCCTGTGCCCACTGCCAAAATCATGTACCCTAATTGACTAATAGTTGAATAGGCTAAAACCTTTTTTATATCGTTTTGCGTTATTGCTATTGTTGCTGCAAAAATAGCAGTAAATCCTCCTGTATAAGCAATAAAGAGTAAAGCTTCTGGTGTAAATAATGGAAAAAGCCTTACAGAAAGATATACACCAGCGGCAACCATTGTTGCTGCATGCATCAATGCAGAAACTGGCGTTGGTCCCTCCATCGCATCTGGTAACCAAATATGCAAAGGAAACTGAGATGATTTTCCTACGGCACCCATAAATAATCCAATTCCAGCAAATGTCAATAGTGTACCCGATATAGCCCCCTTGGCTACACCTTCAAAAACTTCCGCATAATTAAAGGTTCCCAAAGCAGTGAACACTAACATTAAACCAATAAAAAAACCAATATCGCCTACTCTATTTGTTAGGAAAGCCTTTTTGCTTGCATCAGCAGCAGAATCTTTTTCAAACCAATGACCAATTAATAAATAAGAACTAACTCCAACTAATTCCCAAAAGATATATAGGGAAACAAGATTATTTGCCAATACAATACCATTCATACTAAACGTAAATAAACCAAGATAAGCGTAGTATCTAGAATACCGTATATCACCTTCCATATATTTAGTTGAAAAAATGTGTGTCATAGTTGAAATGAGGGAGACTACAAGAAGCATAATTATTGTGATATTATCAATTAAAAAACCAAGCCTAATTTCAAAATCTCCTAGATCTATCCATGTAAAAGAAGCTTCATGCCTGAATCCAGGATCATGTGATAGTAGCATACTACCAAACATAGCCAACGATAAAATTAAGGTAAGTATGATTGTACCAATTCCTACAACATCACCTTGTCGAGGTAAACGCTTGCCAACAAATATTAAAATTATGAATGAGATTAGAGGAAAGAATAATATCCCTAGGGCATAATTAATTAACATGTCTCCAGTCATAATTTTAATTCTCTTGCATCATCAATATTTACTGTATCCAGATTATTAAATACATTTATAATAATTGCTAACGCAACAGCTGCTTCCGCTGCAGCCATTATAATTACAAACAATGCGAAAACCTGCCCACTGAAGTTCATTCCTCCAAAACGAGCAAAGGCAACAAAATTAATATTTGCAGAATTCAATATTAACTCTACTCCCATCAAAACAGCGATTCCATTCCTTCGAGTAATGACTCCATATAACCCTAAAGAAAATAAAATGGCGCTTATATAGAGGTATGTTTGAAGATTATCCATCAATTCGTATTTCTTGAAAGCATTGCAGCACCAATTAAAGCACCCAATAAAAGCAAAGATGCAACTTCAAAGGGAAGTAAGTATTCCATCATTAATAATCTTCCTATGCTATCTGCTGTCTGAGCTGGTTCTTCAGAAGAAAGCTGTAACCAGGATGTGTTTGTAATCATTGGAATTAAAAAACCCAAGACACCCAATGTAATTACAGCACCTACTCTTCTTTGCAAACTTGTATGAGATATATTAACAGAACTGATCTTATTCGTTAACATAATACCAAAAATCAAAAGGACCAAAATGCCCCCTATATATATTACAATTTGAACACCTGCCATAAAATCTGCCCACATGAATATATATAAACCGGCAACACCGAAAAGTGTAAATAATAATGCAATTGCTGAGTATAATAACTGTTGCGTCATCACTACCATCAATGCTGAGCCAAGCGTAATTGCTACAATTAATCCAAAAGCAATATTCTCCATTTAGCTTTCTTCTCCAGAAGAAACAGATGTCGCACTTTCAATTTCTTCATCAGAAACTTTTTTTGCAAACCGAAATATCAAATCATTGCGATCATACTCAGAAAACTCATAATCAATTTCATGTTTCTCGGAATTTGGTCCACCCGTCATATAAATACATTCCTCTGGGCAAGGATATGTGCATAGGTTACAATAACAACATTCAGTCATATCAATATCAAACCTTGAGACAACCATTGCTTTCTTTGTCCCATTTGCTGTGATACCAGTGTGTCCAATACTACGTATATCTTCCCCTCTATTAGGGACTTTTACTGTTTCAATTTTAATACAATCTACTGGGCATGCTCTTTCACATTTTAAACATCCAATACAATCATCAATATCTACATGTAATCTTGATCTAATTACATTATAATTACTATGGTCAAAACCAATATTTCTTTCAGGGCGAGGCCATCTTTCTTCAGGATATTGTAATGTGACATTGTTACGACGTATGGATAATAAATGCTGTAAAGTGACTCTCATACCAGTCAGCATCGTTGTTATAGTTTCCCAAATATTTCCTAAATAATTACCCATAAGCTTATCCTATTAATAAATACCAAATGCCAACACCAAAAATATTAAATAATGAAATAGGTATAAATCCCTTCCAGCATACATCCATTAACTGATCAACTCTTAATCTTGGAAAAGTCCAACGAAACCATATCATCATAAATATCAAAAACATACTCTTACTAATAAACCAAAATAAACCCCAACCTGGAGTATTAAACATTCCAGGGATAGGGCTTTGCCATCCTCCCATAAAAGCAGTTGCAGCTACACCGCTGACTACAAACATATTTGCATATTCACTTAAAAAGAAGAACGCATATCGCATGCCCGAATACTCAGTAAACGCTCCAGCTACAAGTTCTGATTCTGCTTCAGGAATATCAAAAGGTGTGCGATTACATTCTGCAACACCACTAATAAAAAAAATAAAAAAAGCTAAAAAGGTAAATGGATTATTAAATAGCAACCAATTTGGCAGAAAGCCCCAAACCAAACCGCTCTGATATTGAATAATTCCTTGCATACTCATTGTGCTAGTTAGCATAATTACTACTACAATAGATAAAGCAGCTGGGATTTCATAACTAACAATCTGTGCAGCAGAACGCATTGCACCATATAAAGACCATTTATTATTTGAACTCCATCCAGCTAATATTATACCAATAACTCCCAATGAGCTAACAGCTAAGATATAAAATATGCCAATATTCATATCTGCTATAATTAATGTCTGACTAAAAGGCAATGCTGAAAAAGCAATAAATGCCCCAATAAAAACAATAAAAGGAGCTAGGATAAATAATTTCTTATCAGCGGATGAAGGAATAATATCTTCTTTTAAAATTAATTTTAACGCGTCTGCAACAGGTTGAAGCAATCCCCACCTCCAAGCATGTAGACCAACGCCTTGCCCCATGGGACCAACCTTATCCTGAATAAAAGAAGAAATTTTTAATTCGCCATATATAGCAACTAATGCATATACAGCAATAAAAATGAATACTGGAACTGCGCATAAAATGACTGCAACAATAAATGTAAGACCAGGCCAGGCTGCGCTCGTTGGGAACCAATCAATAAGATTATCAACAATCATCGATCGATCTCTCCTAAAACAATATCAAGACTTCCTAAGATGGCAATTACATCAGAGAGCATCCATCCTCTAGATATTTCATTAAGGACACTGAGGGCAGTAAAGGCAGGGGAACGCATTTTTAACCGGTATGGCTGTGGCGAACCATCGCTAATAATATAGTACGCTAAATCACCCCTAGGGCTTTCCGTCCTCTGGTATATTGATCCTTTTGGCGGGCGAATTTTTTTAGGAATCGCCTGATGTACATCCCCATCTTGCGGAAGATCTTTTAATGCTTGACGTAAAATTTTTGCACTTTCAGTGATTTCTAGCATACGGACATAAAATCGATCCCAACAATCACCAGTAGTGCCAACGGTACCTTCTCCAATAGGAATATCAAAGTCAAAACGCTCATAAACCGAATAAGGTTCGTCTTTGCGCAAATCCCATTTAACACCAGACCCTCTCAAATTAGGGCCTGAAACTCCATAACTAATGGCAACTTCTGGTGGTAACACTCCTACGTCTGCAGTTCTTTCTATAAAAATCTTATTATAGGTTAATATTTCATTGTATTCTTTTAATTTGGGTTCAAAATAATCTAAAAACCCATATACAGTCTCAACGAATCCAACAGGAAGATCATGAGAAAGACCACCTACCCACATATAATTATATAATAATCTTGCGCCACATGTCAGTTCAAAAATATCAAGAATACGTTCACGATCTCTAAACATATAAAGGAAAGGAGTGAAAGCACCCACATCAAGACCATAAACACCTAGAGCAAGAAGATGGCTAGCAATACGATTCAATTCAGCCATAATTACTCGAATATATTCTACTCGATCAGGGACTTTAATTTCCATTAGCTTTTCCATTGCCACAACATATCCAAAATTGTTATTCATGGACGCGATATAATCGCAACGGTCTGTAAATGGAATCACTTGTTCATAGGTTGAATTCTCACAATGTTTTTCAAAACATCGATGTAAGTAACCAATAATAGGCTCTATATCTGAAACAATCTCACCATCAGTCACTACTTTTAAACGTAGGACGCCATGAGTACTAGGGTGCTGAGGCCCTATGTTTAAAACCATTTGGTCGCCTTTAACTATTCCCATCCTTCTTTCACCTTTGGAACTATAATGCCATGGTATGTTTCCTGCACTTCATAATCTTTTCTCAATGGCCATCCTTCCCAATCCTCAGGAAGTAAAATCCGTTTAAGATTTCTATGTCCTTCAAATTCTATTCCATACATATCATAAGTTTCTCTTTCAAACCAATCTCCAATTCGCCATATTGATTCAACTGATGGAACTTTTGCTTTATTGCGTGGACAGGAAATTCTTATTTCAACTGCATGGAGATGGGTCATAGAATGCAAATTATATCTAACTTCAAGATCAGATTCTTCACCTAGGTCTACTCCAGTTATACACTGTAAAGAATCAAATAATGAAGCTGGATCGTCACGCAAATACCTAGAAATAACCAACCAATTCTTAGGTTGTATTTGGATATGTTTTTTAGAAGATAATTCTTTATTAATGTCATCTGGAAATTGCTGGATAAGTAATTCAGATATATGCTCATTAGATGTTTTATCCTTTTTAGAATCTGATGTAGCATCTGAATTTTCATCAAGACTTGTTTCTGTTTTTTCTTTAGTAGCTTCTCGTTTTGCTTTTACAAGAGATGCTTTCGCTCTCGAACGTGTTACACGATCCTCAATATTATTGATCGCATCCATATCTCCTTCTAATGCTTTTTCAACAGCTTCTTTAATTAGCTGTTCTAAATTAACCGTCATGCAGTCTTCCGTGTAAGAGGTCGTTCGCTTTGTATCTTTTCTTGAAGTTTTAATAATCCTTCAATTAATGCTTCTGGTCTTGGTGGACATCCTGGTACATACACATCCACTGGCACTACCAAATCAACTCCTTTTAAGACATGATATCCATGTTGCCAGTAAGGTCCTCCGCTTGTAGCACAACTACCCATGGAAATAACATATTTGGGGTTCGCCATCTGTTCATAGAGTTTCTTTACTCTTAGAGCCATTTTTAAAGTAACGGTACCTGCAACAATCATCACATCGGCTTGTCTTGGAGATGATCTTGGGATCATTCCTATACGCATCAAATCATGCCTACTAGCTGCCGTAGCCATCATTTCAATTGCACAACAAGCTAAACCAAATTGAAAAAACCAAGGAGATGTTGATCTTGCCCATCCTATTAACTTATCTAGTGACGCAACAACTATATTATCCTGAAATTTATTTTCAAATACTCCCAACAGCTTCTCCTTCCGTTTGCGAAGCTTTTTGACGATATCGTCCTCTACCATACTTCACATTATATTTTACCCAATCCAAATCACCTTTTTTCCAAACATATGCTAAGCCTACAATCAATATAAGTAGAAAGATTCCCATTTCAATAAATGCTACCATACCCATTTCTTTAAAAACCATGGCCCATGGAAACAAGAATACAACTTCAACATCAAAAATTAAAAATATGAGTGCAATAACATAAAAACGAATATTGAATTGCACCCAAGCAGAGCCTTCGGGTTCTTCACCGCATTCATAATTATCAAGTTTATCTGGTGTCTTTTGACTAGGGGCTACTAAACTTTGTATAAATAGAGGAACGTATACTAAAACTATTGCTAGCATAGCAAAAATTAAAACAGTTCCAAAGTCTCGGTACATTATATCAATACGGCTTTTCGCAAGCACTGAATTTAGCGGAATGCCTTTTCCGTAGTCAAGCCAAACTTCACTATATTTTTCGTCAGCAAAGCAATTGGCAACATTAATAGCATTATCCTAAATTATACGATCATGTCTTGGATAAATATAGGGATCCTGTCCCTCATTAGTATTTTGCCTAGATGGATTGTTCATCCATTTGCAAAAGCATACGTTGCTGGTGAAACAATTGAAAAAACAGTTCAAGTAGTAAAAAGAATGAATCAACTTGGTTATACTTGTACACTTGATATATTAGGAGAGCATATACAATCTCCTTCTAAAGCAGAAAAAATAACAAAAGACTATTGTAGTCTATATGAGGTAATTGATAAAGAAACATTAAATTGCAATATTTCAATTAAGCTGACACACATCGGTCTTGAGCTTGATGAAAAGCTTGTTGAAAATAATTTTCAAATGATTTTACGGCAGGCAGATTCTCATAATAATTTCCTAAGAATAGATATGGAGAACTCTCCATATACACAAAAGACAATTGATTTATATCAAAAAAATATTCATAACTACGAAAAGATAGGAATTGTATTGCAAGCATATCTTAAGCGCTCGCTAGAAGATGCTCAAGCGTTAAATGCTCCCGGTTTTAATACAAGAATTTGCAAAGGCATTTATAATGAACCCTCAAATATTGCTTTCAAAGAGAAAATAGAAATACAGGATAATTTCTTTCTAATTACTAAAGAAATTCTTTCAGGAGAAGGGTTTGCTGCAATCGCGACACATGATATCCCT
Organism: Fidelibacterota bacterium; assembly: GCA_029936965.1. Classification (GTDB taxonomy): domain Bacteria; phylum Fidelibacterota; class Marinisomatia; order Marinisomatales; family TCS55. Next base: position 3,402 of record JAPYRG010000005.1, on the reverse strand, counting down.
CTTATTGATCGGATTGAAAGTTGGATTGAACAAAATAATATCTCAAATGATCGATTTGAATTTCAGGTCTTATATGGAGTTCCTATGGGTTTTAAACTGAAAAGGTTGCTTAGTAAAGGATATACTGTAAGACAGTATATTCCTTTTGGACCAGATTGGTTCGATTATTCGTTACGCCGATTAAAGGAAAATCCTAAGATAATATCTTACGTTCTTGCTAACTTATTTAAACGATGAGTTCATTAGTCGACATCAAAGAAATTTTTTCAATGCAAACTATAGCAGTGGTCGGCATGAGCCCTAAGCCTGAACGCCCTAGTCATTATGTCTCCATGTATATGAAGGAGCAAGGATATAATATTATTCCTGTTAATCCAGGACACGATGAAATTGCTGGAATAAAATGTTATCCTTCTCTAAAAGAGATTAGTGAGCCTGTAGATGTTGTGGATGTGTTTCGTCGTTCAGAATATATTTTACCGATTGCAGAGAGCGCAATAAACATCAAGGCAAAAGCATTATGGCTTCAAGATGGAGTCATTAATCATGAAGCAGCAGAATTAGCAAATAATTCAGGTTTAATTGTTGTTATGGATGATTGTATGCTTCGAAGACATCGACAAATATAATGGATATAAAAATCAATTATTTTATCAAATGCATGGAAAATTATGCAGTTTTTAAAGGAAGAGCTAATAGGCCAGAGTTTTGGTATTTTATTCTATACTGGATTATTCTATATGGAGTAATAATTCTAATTGATAGAACTATTGGATATAATATTATAAATCTAAATGATTTGCCGTATTCTGAATATATCCCCTTAGCGCAAGTTTCCGGGGAGGTGGGTCCTCTTATACTCTTTTATAGACCATTAACAATTATACCAAGCATTGCAGCTGCAACTAGAAGACTGCATGATATTAATATGAGTGGAAAATGGAGTATACTCCTTCTAACACCATTAGCGCCCTTTGTTATGTTGTTATTGATTAAAAAGGGTGATATCGTAAAAAATCAATATGGCAGCACGCCTCATTAATTAATCATTCTCAATTTTGTACAAATCCTTTCCATTTACGCATATAATTAATAAAACTATCACTCAAATCTGCTTTCCTAAGCTGCTTAACAGTAAAAGGAGCTCGTGGTGGATTATAATTTTCTTGAGAAAGATTTTTGGCCCAATCAGGATAAGGTATTCCAGCCCTCGCTACTCCAATCAGATCTGCACCCTGATTAATTAATTCCTGAGCATCTGATTTAGACCAAACACTCCCTGTGCTAATTATAGGAGGCAAATCATCAAAACTTTGGGTAAACCACTCAGTCAATCTTCTAGGATCATCCTGATGCTCTTTTGAGTTGGCAAACACATCCCAGCATGAAAGGTGTAGAAAATCTACTCCTTCATCCCTAAGAAAACCTGCAAGGTTAATACTATCGTTCAGATTTATTCCCAGGTTTTCAATCTCGGGAGAAATTCGAGTGCCAATAATAAATGAATCTGGAACATTTTCTTTTATTGAACGAAATATCTCGATTAAAAATCTCGACCTGCCCTTTAAATCGCTTCCCCATTCATCCGTTCGCTTGTTCGTCTTTGTGCCCAAAAACTGTGATATTAGATAACCATGGGCTCCATGTAGCTCAATACCATCAAAACCTGATTTAACACAACGAATAGCCGCGGAAGTAAAATCTCGGATAATTTTTTTAATTTCTTTCCCAGATGCAGAGCGGGAAAACCCACTCTCTGACTCATCGCAACGAACCTTGCTTGCCGATAAAGGTTCTCTTCCTGTCAAATACTGTGGCGCACGCATTCCACCATGAAATAATTGTGCGAAAATCAGACTTCCATAAGTATGAATTGAATCTGTAAGTATAGTTAGTTTATCAATGTGCATATCATCAAAAAGTCCAAGCTCTCCCTCCCATCCTTGGCCGTCTTTGGAAACATGTGCTGCTGCAGTTGTAATGATTCCAAAACACCCTTTAGCACGACGTATTAGCCACCTCATCTCCTTATCAGAAATAGTACCATCAGAATGACTCTGTTTATTTGTCATTGCGGCAAGAACAGCACGATTGCGTGTACTATGACCTGTACGATTAAAAGTAAATGAATCGGAAGGATTTGGCTGTTCATGTTGTACCATCCTCAAATCTACCTATCATTCCATAAACAAAAAATCCCGATTAAGATCAAAAACTCTCCGATTAGGTTATGAGCCTCACGCATCTTCTTCTATTTTAAATTGGCCGGAAGGCGAAGGGGCGTCGATTTTATCAACAAAAAATCCCCTTACCGGACAAAAGTTAAATATTCATTATATATATTTTTGAACCATCTATAAGATATATAAATACTTCCAATTATGAGTATTAAATATATCATTGGAGCACTATGAATGCTTTTATAGAATTCTGTGTAATTTATCAGTAACCACATTATAGTTGATAAAAAACCTGCAAAGACCAAACATCCAGAAAGTAGTTGACCTACAAAATGATTTAACCTATTTAAGTCTTTTGGGAATTTATAAAACAATGAAACCCAGCTTTGTTTTTTCCCAGTGTAAACATATCCTATAAAATGACTAAAACTATACCCCTTTTCACTTGGCACTAAATTAAATGTTTGAAAGGTTGCAAGATAGTAGGCGTAAATCACATATATACTCAAAACTACAATAACAACAAGCAAAGGAGTCCAACCAAAACCAAAAATTGAAACTAATGGATTTGCTTCCTTGCCTAAATCTGGTGTATGTCGGTAGGTTGAAAATGCATCAAACCATCTTGTAAATAATATCCAAATAGAAGTTATTATAAATTTTAGTTCTTTATTCATCTAAGATTGAGGATTGCAATATTATAAAGCAGTAGTCCTAAATGTCTAGAAACAAAAACCCCATTAATGGGGGCTTGATTGAGCCAGAGGTGTTTCATTCTATTTTAGTTGGTAAAAAAGTCAAATATATTTGCAAGCTTTGAAGCTGGCTGGTCCTTAAAAAATTCTGTATAAGAGCACTTTGTGCACGACACTGCACTATACTTCTTATTTTGTATATTAAATATCTTTGTCCAAAAGCTGCCAGCTACTCGCATTTCATCCAAATCATACTCTCTATGACTGCATTTAGGGCATGACCATTTCTCATGTTTCATTTTATTCTCCTTATTTAGTTCTTCTATAAGTAATACATCTGATAATACATTTTGATGGGGGGTGGGTAAAGTTGGCATATGTCGAATTATAGTACAAACAAAAAAAACCCACGAATGTGGGGCTTTATAGTTTAATAATTTCTTTTCAAAGACCAATAATTTTTGCTATATCCTCAATTGAGTCAATTAAACCATCAGGCTTTATATTACTTGATTCTAACATTCCCG
>JAPYRG010000019.1:6167-39359 GCA_029936965.1 Fidelibacterota bacterium | reverse complement strand
TCCATCTCACCATTGCCATCATCACAACATAAATCCGTAGCTGCTAGAAATTCATTAATAACAAGCTCTGGCGCTTCCACTACATCTTCCGCTGGAGTAAAGTCAGTATAATATCTTGGGAGGATTTGGTAATCTGAATCAAAAGGATCTGTAGAGTCAAACTGTCCAGCAATCCCCTTTACATCAAACGGTGCATCTGGTTCATCATTCCCAATGATATTCATATCACTATCAATACGCATGGTTACAGTAGAAGTACCTCCATCATCAGTTATGGTAAGATTAGAACTGCCTCCTGTTGGCCAGGTGCCCTCTGAAATGCTAACACCGTTAATCTTGATTAATTCAGATTCATAATCCTCTCCATTCGCAACATAATCAGCAACGGTTACAACTTGGAAAGCTGGGAGAGGATTATTCTGACTAATTAATGTTATGTCATCAGCGCTTCCAGGAATAATTTCTAATTTGCCATTATAAATATCTAACTCTCCAGTTACTTCTACACTATCACCAACAGCAAGCTCAACATACGGTGCGCTAAAGTGAAAAATAACCATCCCTCCGGTACCATCTTGCAAACCATATTCTGTATTAGATGTTTGGAAGTTCGGTGTAGTAACTATACCGCGAACTGTAACACTAGCACCTTCATCCTGGGTCCGTGCTTCAGCAATTGTCATATACGTACTTAATTGTGAAATCCATGTTTGTACTAACGTTCTATTTGCAGAAGACATTAATTCACTTGGAGGCATTTGCCCACCATAGGTTCCGCCATTCGTTATCTTATCATACAGTACTGAATTATCAGGATCTCCACTTGCTATTCGTAAGGCACTACCATAGTCATTCCCAGAAGAGGACACATCTACCAAATTATTATAACTTTGTCCAGATGTTAAATCTAACAAAGAGCTATGTCCATACGTATGACAACTGGTACAATTACCATTCCATAATGGTTGAATTTGAGTATCATAGTCTACTGTTTGCGCAACTATGACTGTAATGAACAAGGGTATAAATAGAACTTTCCTCATATTAAACTCCTCCTACCTAGCATTATTTTATAATAAGAAATTTACCTTCCTTTATCTTTCCATAAGATAAAGTTTCTTTATCCAAATTTTTCACTGTAAATAAATATAATCCTGATGCAATAGCCTGATTGTCTTTTGTTATCAAATCCCATGCATGTTCTCCTCCGCTTAATTGTGGGGCTTTGTACTCATCAATATTATATACATCATTTCCTTTATAGTCAATATTATGTTCAAGTATATCTACTAAATCACCTGCAAGTGTAAAAATCCGTATTTCTGCTTTGCCCGGCAAATTAGTAAACCATATCATCTGTGATCTGCTTCCATACCCATCCCATTTCGCCTGTCCTTTATATGGGTTTGGATATACACTAGGTTCTCCATCCCAATCATCAGGGTCAGGTTTTACTCCTGGATATACATATCTTCTGTTTGCATAAATAGAGCTTTCCAAACTTTCTAGATTTGCATCTGTGTCACCCCGATCATATGCAGTAACAGTATAATAATTTAGCCAACCATTTTTCACATGATCATTTACGAACTTATAATGATAAAATGAGCCATTAATTTGAACACTATCAGGTTCTCCAAATTCATTGATAATCTCTATAACTTCAAAGCCTGTATTATATCCAATATCCATATGATTTGGGTGAGATAAATCATATTCTCCTAATAAAGTAAATTCATCCTTAGAGTCATTCATTGTTTTTCTAGCACCGTATACGCGGTACCCTTCAAAATCCATCTCACGACTAATCGGATCGATAAAACTTTCCGCATTCTTTTGCCAGTACACAGTAACCATTTGATCATCTACATCGATTGCCATATTTGGTACTGGAGGTGGCTCCGGAAGTATATATCGATCAATTATGCCATTATCATCTAAATCTTCATCGGGATCAAGAATATTATTACGATTCTTATCTTCCCCATTATAGGCTCGTTGAGCCCAGTCTGCATTCACATATAAATTTTTTCTTCGTTCCGGTGAATCTTCCCCAGTACCATTCCATTTTGCAGTAACGACTGCCATTACAATATTACAAGAGTCACCTGGAGGTAATTCCCAAGATGATGAATCAGCCTCAGTCGGAATACTTCCAAATGGTCCCGCTGAAAATAAGAAAATCCAACTGTTTGATTCATTTGGATATCCATCTGGTCCGTACTCAGGGCCAGTTCCCTGTGGTACGGAACTAGATAATTTTTGATACCTTTCGTTATCATCTAATGGCATACTGTATACTGGATAAGATGAATTATTGGAATTAGTCCACACCCATTGATTATAATTTGATCGCACATACGGACGGGGAACATTCCCTCCAAGCCAAGTTATTCCAATATAGCTTTGCGCCCAGCCATCATCACCATCGACATCATATTGATATGCAATATCTCGATTAAATTGAGAATCATCGCTTGAAACATCATAGCCATCCAAATTATCGTACCAAGTAAAACCTCCTCCAGGCTCATATATATTCGTATAGTTCATATTAGCAACAGAAGCATCCGTCCATAAGCCTGCATGTAAATTTTGAATAGTCTGATCTGATTGGTTTTTTATTGTATAGCTCAGAATAACAAATGCATCAGCAAAAGAAAAATTCCAAGCGTAGGATGTAAGTTTAACATCAATTCCTAGCGGTGTATGATTTGGAATATTCATATCATCGGATGGTTCGGCACCATAATCACGAAACATAGTTTTAAAATCCTGATGCGATGTGGCATAAGGAGAAAAATATTGAGCGATAGAATCCAAAGAAGTCGAAGATATAGAAGATTCAATATCAATATTTTTAACTGCGGAAAATTCAAACCCTTCCTGACCTGATTCAAATACACCATCCACAATTGCGGATGAAACACGGCGTTGTCCATTCACAATGCCTCCCACCCATAAACCAGCATAAGAAAAATGCTCCACCTGATCTCTTAGAATTTCCGTATTCTGTTTGTATTGACAAGAAGGTAGAATTCTTCCATCAATTTTATTCCACCCATTTCCCAATACACCAAAGTTAGTTACCGTAAGGCCTAATTGACCAACCGAAGTATATTTATCATACACATCAGAGACTGATTGTGCCACAATAAAATATGGCAATACAATACCAACAATTATAATATAAAAAAATCTATTCACCCTCTCCCCGGTTTTGGACTACTAATACTCTAAGTCAAATTAATGAAACGTATTCGAATTTACCAATGGATTGGATGGATGGATTATTTCATTAACATCAATTTATGTGTTATTATTTTCTTTTCAGATTCAAGTGAAAGAAAGTATATACCACTTGGTGCATTATTTGCTTCCCATATGGATTGATAATATCCAGGAGTCGTTTTTGCATGATAAATATTTTGCACTAATCTTCCATTAATATCGTAGATATTTAGTGAAACAAAAGTTGTATGATTTACTAAAAATGAAATCTGAGTAGTTGAATTAAATGGGTTAGGATATGGTGCGTATAATTCAAACTCATTAGGCAATAAATGATCATTTATTGTAGAAACTACAATGCTATCATTCCAAGCTCTTCCAGGTGTACCCAAATCTCCATCACCATACAACATTGATGATGCTACCCAATTAGAATCGATAGTATTATCGCTAGTATGATCGATCAGATACATGGAAACACCGCTTGAATAGGGAAATGTTTCTCCATAAGAAATATCATCTACAACCTTTTCATCTTGATCCAATAATATAATCTCATCATCACTATTTGCTAATGCAAATGATGAATAAGTATAATCAGAAACATAACCACCATTTACACTTTCATTTCCATTTCGGCCTAACACCATATACTGACCTGGTTGGATTTCAATACTAGAACTGATTACATGCGAGTCATTTTCTCCATCCATAACAGTCCATCCATTCAAATCAATTGTAATAGAATCCATATTAATAATTTCAAACCATTCTCCATACGAATCAGATACGGCAGAAGGATTTGGCATTACTTCCGAAATAACTACATGATAATCTGATTCATCTCCGCTTGGAAATTGAAAATCAGCAAACACAGGTAAATGATCAGATGCTGCATGTATAGCATTGGCCATTTCTTCACTTACAGCGCTATTGGTACCACTATTAATTGCTTCATTACAATGCTGACCATCGTTACCAAAAGCAGTATATGTATTTTCAATATATGTCATTTCATAGGATTCTTCCATCACAGAAGAGGAAGCAAATATCCAATCAAACCGATCATCCATTCCTCCATTTGCTCCACCTCCAAATTGCGTAGTTCTAGGAGATTGAGTATGTACATCTGCAAATTCACATTCTGAACCTGTTTCGCTTGTAGGCGCATGCCATTCACCAATACGATTAATAGGGTCAAATAGTTGACCAATAACATTATCTCCAGCAACTGTTAGCATATCAAATGCAGGTTCTGATGTGGAACTATTGCTATAAATATTAAAATCACCACATACAATAAAATGAGCCCCTGATGACAAATTATTCAAATAACTACGTAGGATTGTAGTTTCAGCAAGTCGTTCCTGGGCATTACTTTGTCCAGAGCTGGCCTTCAAATGGACTCCGTACACGCGGAATTGAACAGAAGATTCTACATGTTCGAGAACCCATTCCACCACATTCCTTGTGCCTGATCCTTGGGCTGTATTAACAAGTGATGTGCTAATGTAATTAAAATATTGTGACTTATAATATAGTGCAATATCTTGACTTGCAGACTGATTAGTAAATTCAGCTCCCATCCATTCATTTGGTTGGGCAATATTTAATACATCATTTAAAAAATGATTAAATCCATTATCCGTATTCACCTCTTGACAAACAATAATATCTGGCTGAATCTCATTAATAATTAATTGGTAATAGGGTTCTCGATCATCCTCATCATCATAATTCAAAAGATTGTATGTCAAAATTGTATGATTGGACTGCGATAAAACACTACTTACTACAACATAACATATTATAAAAAAATATTTTATATACATTATTATAATTCTACCTGAATCGATCCGACTTCAATCCCTCGATGATTTTGTAATTTGATATTATCATAAATCTGTAAAGCTTCTACTTGTTCTTCACTAATCAACTTTAGTTCTTTCAATATTGCTATTGTAGCTATTGGATTACATCGCTGGTTCCCATCTATTATTTTTATTGCTATCCCGTATGCATCGCCTTTGGAAGTTCGAATTCCAAGTCCGCGGACTCCCTCTCCTCCAACTTTGGTAACAGCATTCCCGTTCATTGCTTTAATAAAATCTGTATCAAATCGATCTTTACCAGCAATATGATATGGATTAGATATGATAGCATCATACAATATATTTAATTCATCATAATCAGTGCTGGCAAATTTTTGATACATAAGAGCAAGATTATATAATGGAAGAAAGGGAACAGGAGCGCTACATCCATCAATAGTAATAGGAAATTCTTCTAGTTCAGAAAAACGTTTTACTTGCTCTATTATTTTCTTTTGTACAAGATGATTTTCATCAGTATATCCTTTGGGATCTTCTTGTAAATAATTAGCTAAGGAGAGCATACCCGCATGCTTACCGCTACAATTATTATGTAAAGGATTTGGTTTCTCCTCATTATATAATAATGCCTTTTTAGATTCTTTATCATATGGAGAATGAGCGCCACATTCATAATACGATATATCATATCCAATTTTTTGCAACATGCTCATTGCCGTATTTACATGTACATCTTCACCATTATGCGATCCACACATAAGCGCAATTTCTTCTTTAGTAAAATTAAAATGCTTTGTAGCTCCAGCTTTCACTGATGCAGAAGCCTGAAAGGGCTTTAATGAAGAACGTACGCAGGTTAAATAATGTGCATCACCATTGCTATAAAGGATTTCACCTTTCGCATCAACAACTACAACAAACCCAACATGCATGCTTTCAATAAAATCTCCACGATGAACTTTACATAGTATTGGCATGAGTTATTTTACAGCGAAAGATGCAAATTGAAATTTAAAGCCATTCTTTTTCAACTTTGGAATCTCATTTTTTAATACTTGAAGAGTTGAATTTTTTGCATGACCAACACCTATCGCGTTGCCTTTAGTTTCTGCTTTATCAACCAACTTATATAGTTGTTCACGAATCTTATTTATGTCATCATCGTTATCGAGAAATACGTGTCTTCTTGCTGTGGGGACGCCTCTTGTACGCATAATGTCCTCCGCAACTGTTTGGGTAGTAGTTCGACTATCAACAAAATATTTTCCATGACGTTTTAATACATTGCTTACAATATTCATTATTCTTTTATCAGCAGTTGCTTTTGACCCTTGGTGATTATTTAACCCCACTGCTTCTGGGAATTCGGAAATTACTTTTTCTACTCTTTGTTCAATTTCACTACTAGTCATAGACTCAGTAAGTATGTATTCTATCTCACCACGCGTATCGGCAGTAGATTCCATGGGCATATGGATTATAACCTCATAACCCCTCTTATTTGCTTTTTCGGAGAATAGTTTACTATTTTTGTGTCCTGGAATTACGGCAAGGGTTATATCCGCATCAAGAGTTAAAAACCCTTCAGACACTTCATCATTTCTATATCCAAAATCATCAATAATAATGATAATATTTCCAAGCGTTATTTCTTCAATAATAGGCGTTGATTGAGGAAGGGGTACCGTAAGGGTTTTTGTTTCTTCAGTTCGTGACTTCAATACAAGAAGAATACAAACGGACAATAATACAATAATTAAAACAAAAAGGATTTTTAAACGATTAAACAGCATTATGGTAATTTTATTGAAATATCAAGCATTTGCGGAAGACCTAAATGCTGAGATCCAATCTGAATACCATAATGAAAATTTAATAATCCTAATCGAATCCCAAAACCACCAGAAACAACTGTTACTTCATTTGAAGACTGCGTTCCAAAGCGAAGATCAAACTTTTCAAATTTTGTTTCACTGGCAACTCGAATAATTGATCCATTAACAAGCGACGATTTTTCCGCTGATAAACAAATTTTATGTCCCCATTTTGATGCAGGAAATTGATAGGATAGTGCTGATAAAAAACGAAGTGGAAGAACTGGGTTATAACTATCTGTATTATTAATAAATCCTGTATTTAATATAGAAAAACCTAAATCAATGTTCTTGCCAAAAGAACGTGTAATCCCTCCATCAAATGTCATTCCAGAAACATTTTCTGTGTATAATTGAATTAATATATAGCGAACAGTGGCTCCAATGGTTATAGCCCCATAAGTTTGGGAATAACTGCTAGCCGCAGCGAATGAACTTGAGCTAAAAGTTGCTAATGGGTGATCTGTGGGCCGGTTGCTTCTAAGCTCAAGATCGCTGACCCCCATATGCCTGATATTTAACCCAATATTTCCACGACCTATTTTTGATGCTAAAGAAAAAGATGAGTTTGAAATATTATTCAACCAAGATCCATAAGAAATATTCAATGCAACTCCTTGGGATGGAGCATTAAGCAATGCAGGATTATTTAGCGTTAAACTACCAAAAAGAGGACTGGGGCCAAATGCTAATTCTATTGCACTTGATGGAACAGATAAAAATTGTGTGCCTAAGCTGTATCCAAAACTAACAAAGATAAATAAATATAAAATATGTCTAGAAATTAAAAGCATATGTAAACACATGAATTAATCCTTGGGAAACGGAATGAGGTTCCGCTACTACAGCATAATCAAAAAATGCATCATTTGTTTTCAAAAAAGTAAAATTTAATCCTGCTCCTAAAGAAAATCTTGAATCACCAAATCCACCACGAATAAAATATTTATCAGAAAAACGATATTCTCCACCCAATCTTAATTTAGTGCCTAATATTTCTTTCTGATTAGCTACAACGCCAATATCACCTACAATATAAATTTGTTGAAAAGTAAATGTTGTTCCAAAATGATACATAGTTGGAAAAGATTCTTTATAAATACGTCCCTCTCCTTCAAGGACTTGTCCGGTATTCCATTGATAATTAGTGTTTAAATCTTTAATAACAAAAGCAAAGTTTAATTTTTCTTCTGATAGTAGCATAAATCCAATATCAAATCCAGTCCCTTTTCCAGCTAATTGACTCTCATTCATTGGAAGTTGATGGTTTAGTATTTTCACATTGATACCAAGTGAAAGCCAAGGAGTAATTCTTTGTCCAAAACTGATAAATATTGCATCTTCACTTGTTGACAACTCTTGCGTTTTATATCCAGAAGTTGAGCGACCTTGAATATTATCAACTCCACTACTTATCCAAGCAACACCCAGCCCTGCAGTAGGAGGTAAGCTGGTAGATATACTTGACATCATAAGCCTTCGATCAAGATTTAATGAATGATAAGAAAACCCAATTTGTCTTTTATTAATAAACGCCAGAGTCGCAGGGTTATGATACGCAGCAAACCCCTGATCAATTTCTGCTGTAAAACCACTTCCCATCGCTAATGATCTAGCAGAAGTACCCATCCGTAAAAATGCACCGGAATAACTTGCATAGTCTGATCCATAAATTGATGAAAATAAAATAACGACGATCATGATATAACTTCTCATCTATTTTACCACAATCAGTTTAACCCAATGAGGTGATGGCTTACTACTTTGGTTTTCAGGATATGTAAGCTTTACAAAATAAACACCATTATGAACATAAACCCCCTGTTGATCACGACCATTCCATTTTAATGTGCCTGATGATGAAATACGTTTATCGAATGATGTAGCATACACTTTTTCCATTGCAAAATTATATATATCAATATCAATAACAAATGTACCGGACCATTCATTCGTATGAAAACGTACATATCCATTATCATTAAGTACATTATGAGTATATGGGGAAAAGGGGTTTGGGTAGGCATAATCCTCATTGATATCATATTCTGCTCGAAAGATTTTCCAGCTTAACCCATCAAGATCATATGAATGAGCTGCACCATCTCCTGTTCCTATCCAGATTGAGCGGTCACCATAATATGAACGATTATCAAATGCTACACTATAGACTTCATCTGCCAATACTTCATCTAGGTCATATATAGCCGTATTTGGAATAGGAATTGCCTGATGCGCTGGCTTATATAAAGCCCAGTTAATTCCATCCTCTGTTTTCCAAAGACCATTTGCTGATGCAGCAAACACTAAAGAATCAAATGCAGCAATATTGTAAATCCTTTCACCTAATAATGCAGTATTCCATGATAAACCATCATCTATTGTATAGCTTAATCCGCGCTTTTCCGTTGGGTCATCTGCATTTACAGTAGCTGCCCAAATAATTCGTTTTCCATTCAATCGTTGAATTTCTAATCCAACAACAAAATTACCAGATAAATTATCCATAGGGTATGAATAATGTTTCCAATCAATACAATTCCCGGATCCAAGAATTCCACGGTTTATGCCGTTTGCTGTACCAACCCAAATTGTATCACTATAGCTTAATACTGAAAATGCTTTATGGTTATGATTCCCGCCATCAAGTGGATCTCTGGGATTCAAATAATAATCTTTTAAGACGTATTTTCCTCCTATTCGTATATAGGAAGTATCCTTGCAGGTTGTTAATTCATACTGGTTATCCATTGGAAGAGGAACTCGTTCCCATACTTGATCACTAAATTTGAACCGGCGTAGTCCGCCTGCCCAACTTGCTGTCCATGCAAATTCTTCGGAAAGATCCATATCATAAGTAACATTAGCTTGTGGCACAGTAACAGGAAGAACGGCCACAAAACCAATATCACCAAACGGTATCGTATCTGATAAGGCATCATCTATGGGTTGATCGTAATAGATCCAATTTATTGTACTATCGGTCGCATCTGTCGTGAATACTATTCCCTTTCCAATTGGAATATCATTTTCACTACCTGCTGCTGCTGCAAACATAAATTTTTCATAGGGACCACCCTGATCGCCTGTTGTCATTGCAGATATTCCTCCTCTTGGAATCCTAGTGGTATAGGAGCCATTAGTCAAATCCAAAGTGTCTTGTAATGTCTTAACAGAAAGTGAGTCACTAATAATGCTAATTCCTAGACCTGTGCCTAACCAAACCAAGTTGTCTGCCTGTAGTATTACTTCTGTAACTACATTGCTGAGCATTGTATTCGTACTTAATAATAATGAATCTGTAGAATCAGCAATTACAGAACGATAAGCATAATCAGAAGGAAACAACTTTTGAGCATATATAAGGTCTGTATTAAATAATAATACTATATAAAAAATAAATCGCTTCATTCTACAATTACCCTATGAATAACTGTATCCGAATAAGAATTAGACATATCCATGGCATCAAAAATCCAATTGAAAGTGCCCGTTTTCGTTTGCAAAGAAGGATCTACATTCCCTGAACCAAATATGGGAACGCGAAAACTATATATTGCATCATTTGCTATTGAATCGCCGCTAGTAAAATTTGGTTCATAAATAATAACTTCGCTGCCATCATCATAAAGATTAATTAAGTCCCCTTTATTAAGAAAAGAATCGCCTTCAACATGATATGAAACAAAGCCTACTCTTCGTATATCGTCTAGTCCATTTGCATCATATGCTTTAGCTTTAACAACTTTAAATATTACACTATTATCCGTCGGCCTAACTATAGTATTTGGAGCAATAATGTCTTGTAATTGTGGTATAATATTTCCTAAAAAGAACGAATCTCTAAACATAAATGAAGAACCATTCCCATAATTAGCTTGAAATTTCATATGAACTTTTCCTGTATCTTCTAATGAGATTGGATTCGCTAAAAATATTGTGTCATTCAAAATTTTTAAAGAATATAAATCATCCCCTCTTATTATATCTCCACTTTCTCCTTCATCATTTAACAATAAATTATCTGGCGAAACCGTAGTATCTGTTCCATACCAATATAATACTGTGCTTTCTAATGGAGATCTATTAATACTTGGTTCAACCTCAATTGCAAAGTAAAGAATGCGATCATCCTGTAAATAAGTAAATTGCAAATTACCTAATGGGGTATCTATATCGCTATTATCAGAAGAACCAGGGCATCCATAAAAAAAAATGATGGAGGTAAAAATAATGGTAAAATGTTTAAATATTTTACAGATAAAACTCATTTCTTGCTTCCATAAATATAATGAACTAAAAGACTGCCTACTTGTCCTAAACTTTCTGCTGAACAATTATGTGGGGTATCCTGCGATGTATGCCAATAGTTGCTATATCGGTTAGGATAATTAAAATCGATTATATCTATCGCTGGTATTTTTGCTTCTTGCCATAGAGGAACGTGATCATCAAATATTGTGTGAATAATTCTTGATTCAAAAGCTTCCAAATTTAATTCTTTTGCTAAAGACCAAAGTTTTTTGACTAGATCTCTATTTTGTTGATATGAATAGCGCTCAATAGGAATATGTAGTTCTTTATCTCCGATCATATCTAATATAATTGCTTCATCAGGCGTGTTTATTGGAAGGTTTTTTGCAAAAAACTGCGATCCTCTTGCATAGCTTTTAGGGATTCCAGATCTACCCATATCTTCTCCATCAAATAAGACAAGAGACACCCTAATTGGCGGAGGATTATCATGAAATATTCTTGCTAATTCTAAAAGAACTGAAACTCCACTAGCTCCATCATTAGCACCTATAATTGGCTGATTATGTTTTTGGATATTCAAATCATTATCAGCCCAAGGTCTTGTATCCCAATGTGCACCAATTAACAAATGGGAATTGCTGTTTATATTATATTGAGCAATAATATTACTTAAATCATACTTTTTATCATCAATATCATTTATAACAAAGGGTTGCGTAAAAACTGTATCCGAATAACCACCAAGCGTTTTTAGCAGGAATTCTCTACAATTATTATATCCCACAGACCCTGGATTACGAGGACCAAAATCACATTGATCTAATAGAAATTGGTAGGCACTATTCTGATCAAAATCTGGCACTGACTCATTGCATGTAATAATTACTACAATTGACAAACAGCATATAAAATTTTTAATTAATAATCTCATTATATATTATCCTGTAATAGCAATATTCACATCAAATCCAAAATCGCGATCAATTTTCTTTCCAGTTGTCATGGATTCATTTTCATGGTATCCATAAATCATACTTCCACTCACTTTGGCAGAAAATGTATACGTGATTCTAATACCGGTTTTCCAACCTGAATTAAATGCAGTCTGTCCAAATTCCAAACCACCATTTTTACTACCTAAAGTTTCGCTCTCATTCATATCAAAGTTAAACTGAAAATTAACAGTATTTTGAATTTTATAATCTTCCATAAAAGGAAGTGGAATTGTAATCCCTCCTCTATGGCTATAATTAGCGCTGGATGTATAACTTTTATCTCGATGAACTGTTATACCTGTTGGTACACGATCCAATGATCTTGAAAGGTTATGTCTAAAATTCATCGAGATACCCTTTTGTAAACTTGCGGTTAAACCAATTAATGGGGAAAAATTAGTATTTACACGGGATGATCTTTCAAATTCTTGAAAATCAGATATGAATGTTTCTAAATCAAGTAAAGGCATATTTGGACCTGCAAAGTTTTCAAATTGCCAAGCCCGTACTTCCTTTCCGCTAAAGCCGTGCTCAAGTGAAAGAGATCTCAGAAACTTTTTAATAATAGGAAGTTTTTCTAATCCCGACCAACGAACACTCCATCCAGGAAGCGGAAGTCCATTTTCCAATTTCTCACCATATGCAAAATAATCACGCGACATATTTCGCTGTTCAGTTCCTGATCCGCTCCTTTTCGTTGATACATTTTGTGAATAATTAAAACTTGTACTAATACTCCTAGTAAGATTAAATCCGGATCGCAAAGAAAAATCGCGCTTGTGATCCCACGCCCCGATATCGGAACCTATTTTTTCAGAATGAGGTAAACCATGATCAGGCTCCCAACCAAATCGATATCCTAATGGGATATCTCCAATAACGCCCCTGCCCGTCCTTGTTAGATTTTCAGAATAACTAAAATTAATTGGATTAATCTTCTTTAGAAATCCATGAGCAAAGGTTAAGATAGGAATATCTTTTTGCACCCTCTCTTCTACTTTTTCTTCCTCCTGTTTTGCCCTCCTTCTTCTAGATCTTCCTTTGGGCGCAGTAGAAGCTTTTGTAGGTGGTTTATAAATGACCTCAAATATGTTTGCTAAACTTAATGCGATACTAGAGGAAAAACGTAATTGCGTTCCTATGTTTGCTCCCCCTATAGTGCTTTCTCTATCTTGATTCCATGAGTATGCAGATGAATAATTCATATTTGGCTTAAACCAAGAGAAAATTGTTGGGTTGAAAGAAGTTGATAGATTTTCACTAATATTTTCTACAATACCTGGATCTAAATCTTTAATTGCTAACCATGCATACCCTCTATAATCTTGCATATCGCTTTTAACAGCTCGCGTATATTTTGTCTTTATTCCATTTGTTAACATATAATCCATTGAAAAATTTCTATTGAGTCCAAAATTGTATGTATCAGGAGATTTCCCGCCAACACGTTTAATTCTTTGGCTCAAACTTTCACTAAAGTTCAATGAAGTATTAAAGTTTGAAGGAGTATAATAAAAATGTATTTCACTTAATTTTTGTCCTAATAAAGGAATTGGTTTAAACCATTTAAATGGGCTTATATAGTTATCACGGCCAAATGGAAGAGAATAGCTGACTTTTCCTGAATATTTTTCATTCAATACTTCCTTGTTTAATTCATTTGATGATAAAGATCTACTAGTAGTAAAACTTGGCTTTATTTTATCTAACGTATACTGAATAATTTTGTTATCAGATTTACTAGATTTTGATAAGGATGTACTAAAATTTAATCCAGTTGATTTTGTAAGTATTGAGTCTGGCGCCTCTCCTTGATTAACTAAGACATCTGAACCAGGAAAGTATTTAGGAGTATTGGATGAATTTGTCATTGACAAATTCAAAGGTATACTTATTCCCCATGATTTTGGTAATAATTTATGAAGTTGAAAGTTTGTATTTAGGTTAAAGTTTTCTCCAGTTTGATTTGTTCCTAGCCGTTGTTGGAGCACATGAAAATCTGCATCTTTTCTACTATAAGTAATTGATGTATTTGCAATATCAGCAACACTTAATTTTGATGTTAATCTCATTGCAACCCCTCTATCTTTTTTAACACCACTTAATCGTAATTCATCTATCCACACTTCACCGTTTATCCATTCGTCAGAAATATTTTTAATACCAACCATAAAAAATTTTATTCTTGATAATGCTGGTTTGCCTTTAATTCTTATCTGTTTACCAGTAGGCACACCCTCATCATCATAAAATGTATAATATTTGATTCCTGATGAATCAGTTATCATATCATTTTCATTAAGTTTTTTCACATTTGTTAAGTCGTGGAGTTTTAGTTGGGTGAGCCAATTTAAATTAAGACTAATTGTATTTCTATTTTCTGATTCATCCCACCCTTGGTATACAGGTTGGATTAGTTCATAATAATCTTCCCCAAGACCAAATCTCATAAAAAACTCTACTCTCGTTTCAGAATCCTGAATCCATGGGCTATTTCCATACACATACATTTTCAATTTATCATATGTTAGATAACTTTTTGCTCTATCCCCTGATAAATTAAGTAAGGTTTTTAACGCAGCGCCTTTTTGTTTAGGCGCAAGATTCTCAAATTTCAATACGAGTGATTGCTCTTTTGAACGAATCTCATTTATACGATCATATTCTCCTTTTACTCCCTTTGGAGGTTGATAGTTGGCATTATCTTCAGTATTAATAACTGATACTGAAAACACACTATCCGAGTTTGCTTTGCTATATACTTCAGATGAGTCTGCTGCAATTCCAAGTTCTTGCCATTCATTTCCTACTAATTCAATTTTAGCAACCTGAATCCATGTTTGTGTAGTATCGGATAATCGTATTCTACAAAATTTAATTTCATTCCATTCTTGGTTGCCGGTACTATCTGCCATTTCAAAGTGACTTAAGGGTATTCTAAATAGTTTCCAACCTGTAGCCTGTCCATTATTCACTGTTTCACCAGAAAAATATGCAGTATCATCCAGCGTAAAAGTCTTTGTAAAGTAATCATTAGTTTTATCCAAGAATCCTGTCCTATCAAGATCCTCTGTATCAGGATATCGTCCTGCGTCTAATGCATTACCTTCCGTACCATTAATTCTTGTATAATCATTGCTTCCCTCGCTATAATTCCAATTATCCCCATTTGGATCACTAGGATCAATATCGCTAGCTGTATTTATTAATTCTGATTCTCCTGATGAGAAATATTCATTATATGTTCCTCCAAACTCTAAACACCCCCCCCAACCATCTTCTGTCTCATCAGCGCATCCGTCTAAACCAATATCTTCAGAGTCATCCAATAATCCATCGCCAATCATACCCGCCACTGGAATATCTTCTGTATTAAGAGATCCGTCTCCATTCCAATCTTCACTTATTTTCCCAAGATCAATGCTAAGTTTTGATTTTGCATCATTTTTATTGCGAACCCAAATCTCAAAAAATTTTGTTTGAGTTTGATCATAATCCCCTGAGTACAACGTTGTTATGATACCTGCCCATAATGAGTCCTTCGGTAGATTTGATTGATGATTAAATGGTTTATAATTCATTACCAAAATATCTGTTGTTTCATTTTGTGCTCGAATCGATGTCTCTTGATTAGGCCAAATATCTTTTGTTCTCCATTGAACATATGGATTATACCAATACATATTTGCCCTGTTTCGATGGCTTAGAGTCGTGTTTAATGAGCCCAGTAATGGTGGTGATGAGGTTTTCCAAAATCTTCGTTGAACAGGAAAAGATGTAGTGCGTTTGGCCCCTTCAAAATCATCTATATAAGCAACACCACTGCGGTCCCCTGTTTCAGCGTTATTAATTGAATTAGGGTTTGGCATCACCTGTGCAATCTCTCCTTCAATAGAAAATGATGAAGTTTTTTCCGTATTTATAATTGGTAGTTTATCTAAAAACCTGGTAAGTCCGTCAATGGGTTGATCATAACGACCATTAACTCCCCAAATAAAATTTCTTGTTGGTTCATAACCAACTTCTATCTTTTCATTCATTACTGACTGATTAAAATATAATGCAGTTGCCCCTATAAATGACCGTTCACCAAAATCCATTTGAGCACGTGTTCCAAAAATTGTTTTTTTATCAAAGGATACTACTTCATGTTTATCAAACAATATTTTTAAAGCTGCATTAGGATTTAATTCTTCATTCATAATGAGTGTTCCAGAAAAATAATCTATCTGATAATTAACGCCACGTTTTAACTCTAATCCATCTACAAAGACCTGTTCGCTTCCTTCGACTATCATAAACCCAAGATTAATATTTGAACTCTGATTTGTGTATTCTACCTGAATTTCAAAACGACTATCATTATTAATTTCAGTTTGCGTTGTAGTTGTATACATTTTTCCTTCACCAAGCACACTTTGTAGTTCTATATTTTTATTACCTCCATCTAATGAATCATATGCAAATGGATAGTAAGTTGGAAACATTAACTCGCCACTTCCCATATTAATGATACTGCTGTTTTCCATATCAATTAACTCATCTGATTGTCGAACTCCAGTTTCATTTAAACTATCTAATCCAAACTGAGTAATATAGGGTGTTCCTCCAAGATCATATTCAGATGGAGGATTTTGATGTTGATTGACGATCCTAACAACAAAGCCTTCTTTGTTAATATTTGATGCGCCCATATAGTATACATTTTTAAACATTAAATCCCAAGTTGAGTGACTAGGTGTTAGCGAGATTGGTTTGATCATTTTTAAAATTAAACTTGATGTAGAATCAGTAGCGTTTACACCGCTTCCAACCGCTAACAACGTATCCCCTGTCTGTCTATTCGCCAACACAAATGTACATCCAAAAGCTTCATTTGATGATCGATTACGTAATCGAATAAACCCCAGATCATTACTTATAGAATAATCTTGACCTGGCTCTAATCTTTTGAAATTACCTTCCTGACTTTCGGTGTTATCAATATTACTTAGATCTGCATATGCTATTCCCGGATCTGTACTTGCATCATTTGCTGATTCAAGCTTATATAAATCAAAATCTCTAATAATAATATTGCCAACAAAATGAGACCCTTCATATAATGGATAGAATGGCGGAACATTAATATATGTTCCACTAAGTGTGGTATCTATGCCATTACGAAACCAATTATGAATGAAAAAATATTGATTCTTTATATAGTCACTATCTTTGATTTTTACAACTGCAGATTCATTGCTCCCTTTGTATTCTTGTTGTTCTTTTTTTGTTTTCTCTATGGATGCAATAGTTGTGATATCCACTGGTCCCAGCTTAGAAATTGCTTTTAATCCAAAAAGTCCATTATTCTGTCCTGAAAAAGTAACATACTGGGTTGCAGGCAAGGATAAAGAAATATTACCAGCCTCAACCTTTTGTACAATATCATCTTCTTCTCCTTCATATGAAATACGAATATTATTTTCCCAATCAAAATCACGCTCAGAATCCCTGTCCATTTTTACTGTTATACGATCACCAATTTTCCCTTCAATATTTACTGCTTGTTTCTGATCAAATTCCAAATGAGTATTTTGTGTCTCCCTAAGGCTTGATCGAACTAATTCTTGATCTTGTTGGACTAATTTTCCATTAATATTTATGTTACCATTAACACGAAGAGAAACTCTTCCAAAGTCTCCCATATCCATCCCAACCATTTCCAAATATCTTCCACCCTGACGTTCGGTGTAACGTTGATCTCCTTGATTTGCTTTATTAAATGATTCAATAAAGTTCATAACCCTATTTACTTGAATCATATGTTTAAAATACCAATCAACAGAACAAGTAAAAGGAATCCGCAATATTTCATCATCAACATATTCTGTGAAAGATATAACTTTCCAACTGCTATCTATTGTGATATCAATAATCCGTTCACCATAGCTTACATTTAATATGTTTATTGGTGGTCCTAAGGTGTCTTTCATTACACTTAATGGTAATGGTACTTCCGGGAAGGCAGAAACCACATAAGGAGATTGAATATGATAACTAATAGGTAACGTTAGGGCAGACTCCTCCTGTTGGCCGTAAGCATAATGACTCGACATTACGGTCATGAAAAATGCAAGAATGACGTAAAGCCCTTTTCTCAAAGGGTTTCTCCTGTATTGTTATTTATGTCGGTTGGCCCCCTCAGGGAACCATCAATCCGATAGCGGTAGGTCTATAGAGAATTCTCCTATTTTTAACTATAATTATCCTATTTTAGCACATTTATAAGAATTTTACGAAGTTTTTGTAATGCAATCCCACGGTGACTGATTTTATTCTTTTCAGCCGATGAAAGTTCCGCAAAGGTTTTTCCTATATGGGGAACAAAGAATATTGGATCATACCCAAACCCTCCATCTCCTATTATGCTTTCAGAAATAATTCCATCAATACGGCCTTCAGTCCATAATTCTTCATTTTTATCAATATATGTTACTACTGTACGAAATTTTGCTTTTCTTTTTTCACGAGGAACCCCATCTAATTTAATCAATAGTTTATTAACATTATCTTGGTACGATACATTATTACCTGCATAGCGAGCAGAATATACGCCTGGTGCACCATCAAGAAAATCTACTTCCAAACCAGTGTCATCAGCAATTGTCGGTATTCCTGTTATATTAAATACTGTCCTAGCTTTTAATAGACTGTTTTCTAGTAATGTTGTACCAGTCTCTTCAATATCTCCTATTTCAGGAAAGTCAAATAAAGAACAAATTTCTATATTTATCCCTTGTAATGAGTTCTGTAACTCTTTTTCTTTATCTCGGTTATGGGTTGCAAGAATTATCTTCATTTTAATATTTAATAAAAGGTTGGCAAAAAATATATAATTAGATAAAAAACTAAAAGATTAAAAACAAATAGGTTAATCATTTGCAAAAGGGATATCATCAAACTAATTTTCACGGCATTTTTGGGGGCTCGGTAGCTCAGACGGTAGAGCAGAGGACTGAAAATCCTTGTGTCGGCGGTTCGATTCCGTCCCGAGCCACAAAAAAAGCCCCGTAAGGGGCTTTTTTATAATTATTAAAATTAATAACTCATATCCATTCCACCACCTCCAAAGCCTTCTCTATCGCCTGTAGAGCGTCTTTTTTGTTGCATTTTTCCAAAACTATAACTTAAAGATAAAGACACTGACCTTTTATCTCGACGGCGATCAGCCTCCATTATTCTTGTGTACGATTCTAAACTAATTTGATCAATTAATTGTTCTTCAGTTTCAATAGAAAATTTACTGTTATCTAATAAATCGCGTACTTTTATTGTCATTGTGAGTTTGTTATCAATAAATTTTCTCTGAAACGATAAATTCAGCGTAAGAGAAGGATTGATTTTCCCAGTTGTTATTTCCATGGGCCCTCTGTATCTACCTGATATATCTAATCTGCCTATCATGGGTATTGTTATCATGGAACTTCCCCATGCAAAATATCCTTTTGAATTTCCATTGAGATCAGATTCTCCAGAATCATAAGTCCTGGAATTCCATGTATTTAAACTCATCATAAACATTATGAGTGGCATTGGTCTATAATTAATAAAAAATTCAATACCATTCCTTTCCGATTGTCCGGCATTATCAGAATTCATTACTTCATAAGTCGTATCCTGGAAAACCAGATAATCTCTATCCCACCAGCTGATATTATCTGTTAAATGAGAATAATAGACGCCTGTATTCAGTGTAAGTTTTCTGGAATTACTAGAAAAATTCAAATCAACTACATCACTATATTCTGGCTTAAGATAGGGATTCCCCGTTCGAATGAATGATGTGTTATTTGTGCTTTGAGGGAATGGTGTTAATGTTCTTCTCCTTGGTCGATTAACCCGTTTACTAAAACCAAACTGAACCCGTTGTGTGGGGTTCAAATTATATAACATATTTACACTTGGATATATTTTAAAATAATCATTATTAAATGGCGATTGATTAATCGCGTTATCCATCATATACAGAAAAATATTTGTAGTATCTTCATCTGACTGTTGACTATTGCCTAAAATTGCAGATGTTAGCGCTTGCTCCGCGCGCGCGCCAAGTTGCACTCCAAATTGATCAGTAAAGTTATATAACAATGTAGTATATAATGCATGTACATCTTCTTTATAATCCGAATCATATATTGAATGAAGATAATATTGATCTGTCTTAAACTGTTTCATTGTACTCTTAAAGCCTGCTTCAAATTTTGACGATTGACCAAATGGATGCGTATAGTCTGTTTTGATGATAATGTTATTATTTTCTTCTTTATGAAATGGATCTCCTTCACTATGCACATGATCATCCGCATAGAAATTTGAAGAAGCTAAGTTAGAAAACGCATGCTCATACCCTTCATCTTCATTAATGGTGCTACTTGCTTCAAAAACAAGCTTTCTATCTTTTTGAGCAAAATCTTTGTAATAACCAAATTCAAAATCTAAATCTGTCCCTTTATCAAATTCCTCTGATTCAAACAAGTATTCTGGATTATAATAAAATACTCTTTCTTCATTTTGTTTATCATATGTTTTGTATGTCATTGCAACAGTAAACATAGTATTTTTATCATAATAATAGTCTGTTCCCAATTTGATATTATTTGATATAGGCTCTCTTTGGCCTTCCGTGCGTTGTCTTGTTTCATTAGTAACTGTTGGATAAATATATTGAAATAATCTATTCCCTCCACCAGAGCTATTCCATAATCGATAACTTCCATTTGTAAAAAAATTAAATTTATCTCTTCGATAATTAAACATTCCTGAAAGATTATAGCGACTATATTCACCTGCAGTAACTGTTGCAGATCCATTCATTCCTTCAAATCGTCCTCTTTTTAAAATAATATTAATAATACCTGCCATGCCATCTGGATCATATTTTGCCGAAGGGTTTGTGATCACTTCAATTCGATCTATCATATCTGCAGGAAGATCCTCTACCATTGATCTTCTATCACCACGCATAGGGCGTCCATCTAAAAGAATGGTGACATTCCCATCCCCTCTTAAGGTTACATTTCCATCAATATCTACATCAACTGAAGGAATTTTCTTTAATGCGTCAGATCCCGTTCCTCCAACTAAGGTCATATCTTTCTTTGCATCAAAAATTCTCTTATCAACGGTGTATATCATAGTGGGTATTTCACCATAAACATCCACTTCTTTCATTTGTACCGCTGATAATTCCATGGCAATTTTTCCTAAATCTTGTTCAACGCCTCCCCCATCACCTGGAAAAAGCTTTATGGGACCAATATTAATTTTCTCATAGCCAATAAATTCCACAATTACATTATACATGCCCATAGGGATTTCTTTGATATTAAATGTACCGGTTTCGTCTGTTATTCCTCCAGTAACTATTTCATTGCTTCGCATATTTATAATAGAAATAGAGGCATATGGGATAGGATTTGTTGATGCAGAATCAACCACCATCCCTTGCAATACTCCAATCTTTGGCATATTTGCAGGATTGAAACCTCCTCTTCCACCACGCTGAGATAGAAGCATAGTTGAAAATATCAAAATTATGTATATAATAAATTTAAATGTGACGTTCATTTTTTCCTTTCTATTATTCAATATTATAGACTACAGTAAATAAGGTTTGGTTAAACTTGATCCGAATATCTAAAATATTATTCAGAAAAAGAATATATCAATGGAGAAATTGTTTCATCAAATTTTTCTTTAAAATAGCAGATGAAGTAATCACTCCTGACATCATCGCTGCGGATACTCCGGCAGTAACAATATCCTGACCTGTCAAATATAAATTTTTTATATTTGTTTGGGGTTTTAACCATTTCTGTTGAAAACGTTTTGGTGTATGATTGATACCGTACAATTCACCTTCTTTATAGTTTGCAAGATCTCTACTGGTTAGCGGTGTAGACAACTCATAATAATCTACATGGCCCTTGGTTTTTGGGGATTGTTTATATAAAGATTCTAATAAACTTTGTGAAATAGTTTCCTTAAAAGATTCATATTCATCCCCACGCTTTTTCCATTGTTTATCTTCCCATTTCTTATGTTTTTCAAATTCAGCTACAGTAATTACTTCAATAGTCGCAGAATTAGGGTGATCTTTATCCCATGACGGATCTTTAGCTGAAGGAAAAGAAATAAATACAACAGGATATGCTTGCTTATTATCAGATAAGTAGTTTTCTAGATTTCTATCATGGTCATAACCTGGATATACCCATAAATTTGCATTTTTTAGATCTATTTCTTTTGCTGATTTATTTAATCCAATATGTAAACAATAATAACCAGAAGATGCTTCTACTTGATTTATCGGTACTGATTTATTAATTGTTCTATCTTCATTTTTTACCAATACTTCAAATGTATTTTTTACTCCTACACTACTGATAACCATCTTGGACCTAATTTCATCCCCATTATCTAAAAGGACTCCTATCGCCGAACCTTTCTTTATCATTATTTCTTGTACTCCACAACTTAAAATAACCTTTCCGCCATTAGACTGAATACCCGGAATAATTGTTTCTGCTATCATTCTTGATCCACCTACCGGATAGTTCCCTCCTTCAAAATAATGCCTTGCAATCATTGCTTGGATACCAAAACTGCTTTGGTCTGGTGGTAATCCATAATCACCCCATTGACCAGTTAAGACGCCTATTAACTCTGTACTACAGCCAATTTCTAATAGAACATCTTTTGTAGATCTTTTTGCAAAGCGCAAGAACGGTTTGCTCATATATGGGTATGTGAGAGCTCCAAGAATCCCGGGAAGAGCTTTATTTGAATAATAAGATAGACTAGACTTAAAAACCTTATTAACCAATTCTATATATTTCATTATAGCTTTCTCTTCCTTAGGAAAGTAAGATATCATTTGCTCAATAAAGGGTTGTTTACCTGTTACAAAGTCATAGGTTTTATCAGGAAAGATAATTTGATCATAAACATTATCCATTCTTGACCAATGTAGATTGTTGTTTGAAAGATAATCAAATAAACGGCGTAAAAAAGAATTTGGATTATGAAGATTCCCTCCAATATAATGTATCCCGACATCCCATTCATAATTATTGCGCTTAAAGGTGTGCGTATATCCACCAAACTTGAAATGCTTTTCTAATATAAGAACCCTTTTACCTGAATCCGCCAATAAGCGCGCGGAAGTAAGACCACTAATACCAGAACCAATAATTATTGCATCCCAATTTTCATTGGCAATTTTGGAGTTATATCGATTGCCTAAAGACATAATAAAAATTTACAATTATTACTGGTAATAATACTAAGGACAAAAAATATACAATGAGATTAGAAATTGGGAAATAGCCCTGCAGGCTTATCCTCTTGTTTCTTGCAAGAAAGGGGTTTCTTTTTGCAGGGCTATACCCTAGCAAAAAGTAGCACATATATTATATAAGAAACATTGATGGGGATCACAAAAATACTATGGCTGAAAAACTGGCCAAAATCTAAATGAATTATTTGGCTTAATGCTCCCGCCAGAAACAATAATATTGTTTAATTCAGATAATCGAGAAAAATCTTTTCCATTCGAACGTATCCATTCAATAAAACTATCTGCCCCCCATTCACCCGTTCTATGTATATATACAATATGACTTCCAGATGGTGACCATTGACCATGATATGCTACGTGACCTCTTACAAAATCAGTTAAGCGAAGCTTTTCTGAACCATCAATATCCATCGTCCAAAGATTATAATCATTTTGAAATAAAACTTTTTTCCCATTTGGACTTAATCTAGGGCGATCATCTCCATTCAATGTGCATATGGATAAAAATCTATCATTTGAACCATTTAAATGAATAGACCAAATTTCTAATTGATCTTTTTCAACTTGTGAAGACATAACATATAAAATAGTTGAATCAATAGATGCTGCTCCTACAGGAAAAATAATATCCGCTGGATCATTAAATGTAGTTACTTTTTTATAATTTGTTCCATCCGTTCGAACGCTGTATAAATTTTTGCTACCGAACTGATCTCTTGCTGTATAGATAACCAAAGATCCATCAGATGAAAATACTGGATTACTTGAATTTGTTTCATAGGATAGTCTAATAGGTGATGCTCCACTATCTAATGGAAGACTATATATAGCAGTATTGTATCCAATATTTTTTACAAATACTAATGTATCCCCTAATGGATGCATATCAAACCATAAACCTGTATGAATTGAAGATATGACCGAAACCTCTCCGCTATCTATATCCATCATTACCAAGTTTGGATCGCCTAAATTATTATCGGTAAAAAATAAAATATTACCATCAGGGCTAAAATGCATTGGGTATCCTAGTCTTGAAGATGGATTGCCATTTGTTTTATTAAATACATCATAATATTTCTTTGCCATGTCAAATTTGAGAGAATTTGTAGTATCAAAAGGATTTGTAGCTAATGATTCAATCCACATTACTGGTGGATCAGTAAAATTTTTATCAATCTCTCTTTGCCCTTGAATTGGATTATCCATAATATAAAGATTCTTATCTTGAAGACTTAATCGCATGATTGAGCCGCTTAATTCCTGCTGATAAAACATTTCTTCACGATATTTCATATCCAAACTAAAAATATCCAGTTGATCGCTTAGTCCATGCCTATCTCCAAAAAACAATATTTTAGTAATTGCATCACCGCTAATTGAATCTGAAGATTGAAATCCCCAATAATCTTTTGTTATAAGCGTATAAACTCGGTGTGTTCCCCATGGTATATTTTCTTCAACATATACTGTATCATTTGCGTTTCTGGTTGACCACAACTCTTTGACCCCACTTGTATCATTAGATGATCTTCCATACAAAATATAACCAGCAAAATCTTTTTCAGTATTTTTTGACCACATTAAATGAAAGGATTGTTTATCATGATTAATGTATAAGAATCGTGAAGGTAATGGCGGTGAATCCAATACTTTTGTTAGTTGTCCTGAAGCAGAAAATCCGAATGTATCAACAACTGATATCAAATACCATCGCGGTCGTGAAGGGTCAAATTTATCCAATATGACATTAGGCGTATCAATGGTGGTTATATTAATAATTTCTAATGTGTCACCGCCTAATGAATCAACGGCAGATAATTGATAATGGCTAAAATCATTTATATAAGACTGTTGCCAATCAATCCTAAATAATGATGAGTCATACTCTATATTCGTTATTTCTACTGGTCTTGGGTAACCTCGAGATTGGTCAAAATAAACTAAAACGCTATCACTACTTGACTTATTACCAATAGTATCATATGCAGAAACATAAATTATATGTTCACTTGTATCAGCAAAGTGTGTTGTATTTAAAGAAAAATTATAATACCCTGCCGTGACTTCTTTTTTAATTAAAAAAGAATCTAGATGCAAGATAACTGAATCGATTCCGCCATCATCTATTGCTAAACCTGCAACAGGATGTAGCTTTGTTAAAGTATCCCCATTTTCAGGATATGTTAACCAAAGAAAAGGGGGTATGGAATCTAGAAGTTTTGGTGGTTGATAAATTGTAGTATCAATCATATAACCAGATATCCATTGGTCAGGTATAAAAGGTATTCGATCAAATACTTTTGGTAATTTTGGAATCGATGGAAGAGAAGGTAAGCGAACTGCGCATCCTGGTATAAACAAAAATATAAGAAGAAATATAGTTAAAAATTTATTTTTCATGATTTTTAACTATTTCTATAGATTGAAAACTGGTAAAAGTTCATTTATTAACGGTATGTAGAGTACCCATAGAATACAGGAAAAATAGTTAAATAAAAAAGCATAAAATAATTTGTTTGGATGTGAAGATAGAAAAAATCAATTTCATACTACTTTAAATTAGTTTCAGATTGGTAACATAATTGTGAATAGTCATCGATGAAAAATATTTTTCAAATTAATGGTATAGAATTTGGCGGAGAAGAACTTCCGATAATTGCTGGTCCATGCGTTATTGAAAGCAGAGATCATGTTTTATATATGGCTGAAAGAATAAAGAAAATAACAAATAAGAATAATTTGCCATTTATTTTCAAATCTTCTTTTGATAAGGGCAATCGCACATCTCATTCTTCCTTCCGCGGTCCTGGAATTGATAAGGGTCTTCGAATATTAGCAGATGTTAAACAATCATTCAATATTCCAATAACTACAGATATCCATAGTGCATCTCAAGCTAATACTGTAGGGGAAATTGTTGATATAATTCAAATACCTGCTTTCCTTTGTCGTCAAAGCGATATAATAAATGCAGCAGTAAAAACCTGCAAAATAATTAATGTAAAAAAAGGTCAATTTATGGCCCCATGGGATGTAAGTAATATTATTGAAAAAGTAGCTGAAGGCAATGGAGATAAATTATTACTTACTGAACGAGGATCTTCATTTGGTTATAATAGGCTGGTTTCAGATATGACTTCAATTCCTATTATGCAAGATTTTGGTGTACCAGTAATTTTTGATGCAACGCATAGCGTTCAGCGCCCAGGGGGCCTAGGAAAAACAACTGGTGGTGCAAGAGAACTTATTCCAACTCTGGCTAAGGCTGCAGTAGCTGCTGGTTGTAATGGCGTATTTATGGAGGTGCATGATGATCCAAATAATGCGAAATCAGATGCAGCTAGTCAATGGCCATTAGAAAAACTAGATCAACTATTAAAAAGTTTAAATAGAGTAAAACAAGCCGTATTATAGATTTTTTAAGAATGTGATCTAGATCATATCTATTTTTAATATATTGCCTTTTCAAAATAATGATAATATGTTTGCTTTTACAATGGTAAATAAACCTCGTGATTAAGGGTAAATAATTAATTTAAATGTATATTATTTGCGTAAGAAAGGGAATAACAAACATAATAAAAGGAGGGAATATGAATAATTTCATTTCTCGAATCTTCGTTTTGAGCCTCTTGTTCAGTTTCGTATATGCTCAGGATGCTAGTGGTATAAAAAAAGGTTCTAATGACGAAAAAGTCTCAGTAAAGAAAGAACAAAAGAAAAGTTCTCCTGATGGCAGTGCAGCTAGGCTTAAAAACGATGATACTGCACCAGGGTCTGGTAGTAGTGCATCGAAAAAAGGTGGCGCTGGTGGTGGTAAAGCAACTCCTTCTGGAAATAGCTCTAGAATGAGCGGCACAACCGCTCCTGCACCAAAAGCAGGTAAAAAAGCCAAAAAAGGTTTGCTTGGAAGACTATTCAGTAGATCTTCTAAAAAATCTTCTAAAGCTTCTGGATCTTCTGCCGCAGGATCAGCTAGACCAAGTGGATCACAATCAAATGCTGGGGATTCTAAAGAATCCGGAGATAAAAGTGATCCTGGTGAAACAGATTCAAGGGATAAGCCATAATTTGATTTAATATTTTTATAATTGCTTATCAAAAAAACAGGGTAAATACTTTTTACCCTGTTTTTTTTTATTTTATATTTCTTTATTAATACATTCTACTGTTTAAATAACATGTGGGGAAAAATTAAAAATATATCAATATATATACTTATTTGTTCAACGGTGTATTCTTCTGAGGTGACAAATCAAGTTAGTGCATCATATTATAACTATGGTGGTAACTATAATTATGCATATTATGATGTATCGTGGTTTTATTCAATTATTGGAGATATAAACAAAGGGTCAATCAACCTTCCTGATACTGAATTTTCTATTTACTTAAGCAATAGCAAATCAGTCTATGATGGGTATTTATATACTAATAATGCAAACTTGGTTTTAAAAACAGATCTTAATGCAAATCAAAAATTTTCACCTTTTTTAATCTTTCAGTGGACATTTGATTCCACAACAGCTTTGGATTATCGGATTAACCCTGGGGTAGGTGGAAAAATGCGTTTAGGGAAAGGTTTCTCCATTAGCTATGCTGGATTATGGGAAATTGAAAAATATACTGGATATAAAGAAAATTCATTTTTCAGACATTCATTTAGGCCAAAACAAAAACTATATCCTATAGAGGGCGTTGAGATAGAAGAACAATTTTTCTACAAACCTACATATAAATTTGATTCATATTTAATTGAAAATATTCTTTCAATATATGTAGATACAGTTATACCTGGCGTTTCATTAAGTATACAATATAATTACAACCAAAATAGTAATCCTCCTGCTGGATATAATAAGGAAGACACCTATATTTCCTTAGGTTTCTCTTTACAATTATAAATATTAAATAACTTAATTAATAATTAGCAAAGCTAAAAAATGCTGATCTTGATCTAATAGTGAGAATAACAATTTCCTTTTAAAATTTAGAATAGCATAACAACTTCCAAATAATAATTGAGGAGGATGTGATGTTATTAGTTCCAAAAAAATTATTTCTTATTTCTATAATGATTTTATCTTTATCTATTGCTCAATCTTATGAAGATGAATCTGCTCATGGGGTGGGCAATTATAATGTTCCGTTTTTCAAGGCAGATAGCTATCACCCCAATGTTCAACCACCTGATGAATTTTTAGGTTTCACTCTTGGTTCTAGACCTGTTCATCATTATGAAGTACTTGATTACTTTAATTATTTAGATAAACTATTAGATAATATAAATCTTTCAGAGTATGGTTATACCTATGAAGGAAAACCTTTGGTATATCTTATGATATCTAGTAAAAAAAATATGGCTAATATTGAAAATATAAAAAAATCTATTTCATTATTAGCTGATCCCAGAAAAATAAAAAAATCTAAATCAACTGAAAATATTATTAAAAACACGCCGGCAATTGCATGGATGACATATGGTATTCATGGAGATGAAATATCAAGTACTGATGCTGCAGTACAATTAGCATACCAACTGGCAGCAGGAACGGACACAACCACTAAAAAAATTCTTAAGGAACTAGTAATTAGTATTGATCCGACAGAAAATCCTGACGGCCGCGAACGATATCTTCAGCAATTATTGCAATGGAGAGGAGAAGTTGTGAATTCAGATGTAAACAGCTTAGATCATTCGGGTCTTTGGCCTTATGGGAGAGGTAATCATTATTTATTTGACCTTAATCGTGATTGGTTTGCTACTGTACACCCTGAAACAAAAGGAAAAGTATCTTCCATCTTAGATTGGAACCCCCAATTACTTGTTGATTCTCATGAAATGGGTGCTATGGATACATACTTATTTAATCCACCCAGAGCGCCATTTAATCCATACATGCCAAAAACTATATTTACATGGTGGGATAAAATTGCAAAAGATCAAGCTGCGGCATTTGATGAATATGGATGGAGTTATTATACTGGTGATTGGAATGAAGAAGTATATCCAGGATATGGAAGTTCATGGGGTATTTATATTGGGTTAGTAGGTATTTTATATGAACAATCTGGAGCAGATGGTTCTATCGTAAAAAAAGAAGATGGTACAATTACAACATATAGAGAAACTGTTCATCATCAATTCATTAGTTCTATGGCAAACCTTCAAACAATTTCTAACCAAAAGGAAGAGCTACTTAGCGATTACTATAATAATAGAAAAAAAGCTGTCTCAACCAAAAATTCAGGCAAAGCATTCATTTTTTCATCTGATTTAAATAAGAGCAGATTAAATGAACTTGGGGAAACAATTAAACGTCAAACAATTGAAGTTTATACTAATAAAAATGATCTCAAATTACCTAAAGCAATTAACAGTAGTGGTAAAACCATCACAAGGAAAAATATTCCTGCTGGATCATTAATTATTCCTTTAGATCAGCCGTTGAATACTCTAATAAAAAATATCTTATCATTTGATATACGTTTAGATACAAAAAGTATGGAAAAAGAACGAAAGAAACTTTTGAAAAACCAGGGTTCGACACTATATGATGTTACAGCATGGTCTCTTTCTCATGCTTATGGAACTGATAGTTATTATACGGAAGTCATGCCAAAAATATCCTTAGAACCGTTTCGAGCTATTTCTAATAAAGGGAAGGTTATAGGAAAGAATCCAAAATATGGATGGGCAATAAAAAGTGATGATGATCAATTTTATCATTTACTAGGAAGATTATTAGAAAATAAAATTAAAGTTTGGTGCGCTGAAGAGGATTTTAGTGTTGAAGGAGAATATTTTTCAAATGGAAGTATAGTTATTAGAAATAATTCTAATAAAAAAATGAAAATTAGTTTATTAAAAGAACTGGCTTCAGAATATGGAATTAATATTTTTGCGATTAATACAGCGCTAGCAACTGAAGGTCCAGATCTAGGAAGTAGTAATTTTACCATGTTAATTGAGCCCAGGATCGCAATAGTTTCTGGTCCGCCAACCAGTACTTATAGTTTTGGCGCTACATGGCACTTAATAGATTATAAAATGAAAAGTAGAGCATCATTAATTAATGCAATGAGTTTAGCATGGCAGGATCTTAGTAAATATAATGTTCTTATTCTTCCCAATGGAGGTAGGATGAAAAAAACACTTGGAGATAATGGCATTAAAAAATTAAAAAATTGGATAAATGATGGTGGAACTCTAATTAGTTATAGTAATAGTGCTGCATTTTTATCTGATTCATCAGTAAGCATTAGTTCTGTTAGACTTAGACGTCAATCTTTAGATAAACTTGATATCTATGCTAATGATCTATCTATTTTAGAAGAGGCTAAAAACTTGTCTATCGATAGCGTTGCGCTGTGGGAAGGTGGCGATATTTATGATACTCAAGAAGTTAAAGAAATCGATAAAAATATTGATAAAATTAAAGAACTGGATCAATTAGGAAGAAAATTTCGTCCGCAAGGTGCTATTTTAAAAGTGAATATGGATGAAGAACATTGGCTTTCCGTGGGCTGTAGAAATTTTATTCCAGTTCTATATAACACTGGAAATGTTTTCATGGCAAAAAAACCTGTTAATGTTGCGGGTCGACTAGCTGATGAACAAAATATTAGATTGGGTGGTTTATTATGGCCTGAAGCAAAATCACGTATTGCAGAATCTGCATGGGTTACTCAAGAAAGGCATGGAAAAGGACAAGTAATTCTTTTTGCTACTGAACCCCATTTCCGTGGATATTTTAAAGCAAGTGAACGAGTGCTCTTAAATGCAATATATCTTGGACCTGGAATGGGGACGAGTCCTTCTGTAAATTGGTAAATTAGTTTCTTTTATATAAAATAAAAATAATTAAGTGATTATTATTAATGGTGGAATTTGAAAAGTTTATTTTCCATCTAAAAAAAAGAATCAATACTAATCTTCCTGGCAAAGATTCTCATAAAAAGATGAAAGTTAATTATAGTGAAAAAATAAAATTCCCTTATTCAAAAAATGAAGCTAAACCTGCGGCTGTACTTTTATTATTATATCCTAATAATAGTAAAATATACTTTTACTTAACAAAAAGAACAGAAAGCTTGAAATACCATAAAGGTCAAATTTCTTTGCCAGGCGGTTCAAAAGAAAAAGGTGAAACACTATTAGAAACAGCTTTGAGAGAGACTGAAGAAGAAATTGGTATAAATAAAAATGAAATATCAATACTTGGCAACATAACGCCTTTATTTATACCAGTTACAGGGTTTATGATGACACCATTTATTGGATTTATATCAAAAAGGCCTTTAATTAAGTTAGATTCAACGGAAGTAGCTGCCATATTTTCTGTGAATATCCTTGATTTAATTAATAATGATAAATTAATTACATATCGTCAAATAAAAGGTAAAAACTTAAATATCCCATATTTTAGTTTAAATAATCATCAAGTGTGGGGAGCAACATCAATGGTATTATCTGAATTCAAAGATATTATACATTTGATTAAACAGTAATAATTATGAATCGTATTGGTGTAGATCTAGGTGGAACAAAGATTGAAGGAATTTTATTATCATCAGATAATAAAATTATTGAACGCATACGTATTCATACGAAACAAGAAGAAGGTTATGAATCTATTATCCATAGAATTGTAAAATTAATTAATAATATTAAATCAATATCTGTTAAAGACTGTCAAATAGGTGTATGTACACCAGGTGCTTTAGACATAGAAACAGGTATTTTAAAAAATAGTAATACAGTTTGTTTAATTGGAAAACCAATTAAAGAAGACCTTGAAAGTGAATTAAAATGTTCTATTGCTATAGATAATGATGCTAATTGTTTCGCTATGGCCGAAGCATTATTGGGATCTGGAAAAAATTATGAGATTGTTTTTGGAGTAATAATGGGGACAGGAGTCGGAGGCGGTTTAGTATTAAATCGTAAAATCCATCATGGAAGATTATTTATTGCTGGTGAGTGGGGACATCAAGTGTTATACCCAAATGGTAGGGAATGTTATTGTAATAAAAAAGGATGTGTAGAAACATATTTAAGTGGCCCATCTTTAGAAAAAGAATGGGAGAAAAATTCAGATGAATTTTTACCATTAAAAAAAATTATTGAATTATATAATAATCGTCCAAATAACTATTATACTAAATGGAAAAATGAGTTTCTTTCAAACTTTGGGATTGCTCTTTCAAATGTAATAAATATAATTGATCCAGATGTCATTGTATTAGGAGGCGGGCTTTCAAACATTGATTTTCTTTATAGCGATGGTATATTATCTGTACAAAAAAATATATTTAGTAATAAAAATGATACTCCAATAGTATCAAATAAATTGGGTGATTCAGCTGGTGTGTTTGGGGCGGCGTTACTTAATTAATTACTTTTTTGATTGTTTTCGCAATGCTTGCATCGTTTTCCATAAAGTTTTAGGTAGTTTTTCTAAATCATTAAATTGCCCTGCTCCTTTTAACCATTCTCCTCCATCTATCGTAACTACCTCTCCATTGATATACCCTGAATGATCGCTAATTAAGTAAGTAGCAAGATTGGCTAACTCTGAATGTTCTCCAAATCGTTTCAAAGGAATTCTATCTTTTAATTTCTTTTTCATATTTAATCCAGGTGGAGCCAATCTCTT
>JAPYRG010000019.1:0-6067 GCA_029936965.1 Fidelibacterota bacterium | reverse complement strand
GAATTCTATCTTTTAATTTCTTTTTCATATTTAATCCAGGTGGAGCCAATCTCTTCCAGGCTCCATCAGTCATAAATGGGCCTGGCGCTATTGCATTTGTACGAATATTATATTTTGCCCACTCTACAGCGAGAGACCTTGTCATTGCTAACACGCCTGCTTTTGCAGAAGCGGAGGGAACAACATATCCAGATCCTGTCCAAGCATACGTAGTAACAATATTTAATATATTTCCATTTTTTTGCTTAATCATCTCTTTACCAATAGCAAGTGTACAGTTAAATGTTCCCATAAGAACAATATCAACAACTGCTTTGAATCCTCCTGGTGATAACATTTCTGTCGGTGAAATAAAATTACCAGCAGCATTGTTTATTAAAATATCAATTTTATCAAACTGATTTAATGTATCGTTAACCATGGAGTTTACTTGATCCATATCCCGCACATCACATTGTAATCCAAGCACCTCTGCCCCGATCTCTTTCATTTGGGATGCGGCTTCAGAAATAACTTCTTTTCTTCTACTTGCAATAACTAAACTTGCTCCTAGTTCTGCAAAACGCATTGCCATAGATTTCCCAAGACCAGTTCCTCCTCCAGTTATTAAAACGACTTTATTTTTTAATATATCTTTTTCAAACATAAAACATCCATTATAATAGCAAATATTAATCCAATTTATTTATAATTTTGTATTATCTATACAATTTATCATTTGATAAATACTGTGATTATTTTTTCAAAGTTCTAATAATTTGCTATATTGGCATTAATGATTAATTATTCAACTAATCAATATCTTATTTTAAAGTATAAAATAAAGCAATCTGGCATTGTTAAAAAAATTATTTAAAATAAATCAGGGGGAAGGGCTTCCAACTCTAATTCTCTTTTTCCATTTTTTTGCATTTGTAGCAATTAGCATAACTGGCAGTGCAGCCAGAGATGCATATTTTCTTAACATGGTAGATAAAAAATATCTGCCTCTAATGTTCCTTGCTGTTGCGATTGTGCTTTCTATAGTAATAGAAATTTATAGTCGATTATCAAAAAATAAAGATCTCTCCACAATTGTGACCGGGACAGCAATAATTTTCATTGCAACTCTTATAGCAATTCAAAAACATCTTGAAGGATGGGTGATTCCATTTCTGTATGTATGGAAAGATGTTATGGATGCAATTATAATTACACAATTTTGGTTAATTGCATCACAAGTATATGATCCAAGACAAGCAAAACGATTATTTGGACTGATTGGTGCAGGAGGAGCATTGGCTGCAATTATTATCGGCTCAAGTATAAAACAGTTTGTATCAGTTTTTGGATCAGAAAATCTACTTTTCGCTACTATGAGTTTTCTAATTATTGTAATACTAATGGCAAATTTAATTAGGCCTTATAGGAATCTTAATGAACAAAAACATCAAACTTCAAAGAAAGATATCCATAAAGATACAGGAAAATCTTTTACACCATATTTAAAGTCTCTTGCAATTATTATTGCTTTAGCTGCAGTAGCTTCGCGAGTTGTTGATTATCAATTTAAGATTACAGCAGTAGCTTCATTCCCTAAACAAGATGATCTTGTCAACTTTTTTGGACAATATTATGCAGTCACAGGTGTTGCAACAATGGTAATACAGCTTTTTATTACAAGCAGGCTTTTATCTCGATTTGGAATTATTGTAGCCATATTAATTCTCCCAACATTATTTATGGCTGGAGCTGCGGGATTTCTCATGTCACCCGTATTAGCAGCTGTGTATATATCAAAATTCTCTGATCAGGTTTTTAGATTTACATTTCATAATGCCTCTATTCAATTATTATGGATACCAGTAAAAAGAACAATTAAAAACCGTTTGAAACCTGTGATCGAAGGTTCGATACGCGCAGGTCTTGAAGGTGTCTCGGGTATATTAATTTTTCTTTCAATTACAATATTTGATGTACCAATACACTATCTCAGTATATCAATTATATTGATTACTATTTACTGGATTAAAAGATCCTTTACGCTAAAAAAATTATATATTGAAGAACTTCAATCAGCAATCGAAAAAAGAGAGTTAAACTTTGAAGAATTAACCTTAGATATTCAAGATGAAGCAATGGTTAAAACCATTAATCTGGCATTAAATAATGATGATGAAAGCCAACAAGTTTTAGCATTAGAAATGATAAAAGAGATTCCTCTTACACCATGGAAGGATTCGTTAAACAAGCTGTTGAATGATGGCAGTATAATAGTAAAAAAAGAAATACTAAATATATCTTATGATGATGAAAATATTATAAGTGATCAAAAAATAATCTCTCTAATTAATAATGAATCAGATCTTGAAATAGAATCAATAGAAATAGCAGGAAAAAGAAAATTAACAGACGCATTACCAATTATTAAGGATCGTATTAATGCTGAGAATAAAGAAAAGCAACTTATTGCTGCTGCTGCAATTAGAAATATAGATCCAGATTCATCAAATAATGAAAAAAACTTGCTATTAAGCGCGTTCAATTCAAATGATGAGAATATTTGCTCACTTATAATAAAACAAATGAAAAATGATAATGAAATATTACCAGATGAAAAACTAATCAAATATTTAAATGAAGAATCTTCCATAGTTCGCAATGCTGCTTTATCAGTAGTAGAATCAAGAGCTTCATTAGTGCTCCTTCCACATATAATTCAATGTTTATCATATCCTAGATCTGCAATGCCGGCTAGATCTGCACTGCAAGTCTATGATGAAAATGAGGTCGTTGAATTATTAATCGAGCATGCTCAAAATAAAAATGTAGAAAAATCACTGGTAATTGGTATAATTCGAACAATTAAAAAATATCCAACAAAAGATTCATTAGATATGCTACTATCAGTTATTAGCCCAAAAGTTCCTCCTATACAAGCTGTAGCTGTCGATTCTTTAATTCATATAGCAAGAGAACTCCCTTTAGATGAAACACAAATTGCAATTACGAAAGAAGAATTAATTAAAACATCAAGATATGCTTATGAAAAAATAATAGCACTTTCACAAATAGAAGAAAATAAAAAGAATCAATTACTTCGTTATTTACTCCAAGATGAAGTTAGAAAATTGATTCCTGTTATAATGAAACTCGGTATACTAGATAAACCTCAAACCCCTATTGAAACATACATTCAGTATGTTTTAAATAATGAAGAAGATAAACTGCCTTATGTGTTAGAATTTTTTGAAAATATTTTTTCACAAGAAGAAAGGAAAATTGTTAATTCTCTAATTGATGATATTTCAATAGAAGATAAGTGTAAAGTTGCAAAAAAGCATTTTGACGAATTAACTACAGATATAAATCAATTTCTGGGATATTATATTGGTACAATTCAAGAATTAAAAGTAGCCTTGACATTAGATTATGCTTTCCGAACAAATAATCAGGAAATTCTTAGAAAGGCTAACTGGAATAATTTGCCGGAAAGTTTTATTATAAAAGACATTATTACTCGGTATTCGAAAGAAAACCCGGATTCTTTGAATACGTGGCCAATAAATGATTATTTGCTAGATTCCAACCACTTAACAATGTATTCAACATTAGAAAAAGCAATGATTCTTAAAAGTGTTGATCTATTTGCATCAATCCCTAGTCAAGAATTAATTAGAGTAGCTCAAATTGCTGAAGAAGAAGAGTATCAAACTGATACCTCTTTATGTAAAGAAGGTGATTTTGGCGATTGTATGTATATTATCGCAAATGGTAAAGTTAAAGTTCACAAAGGAGATCACACTCTTGTTGAATTAGAAAAAGGTGCTTTTGTTGGAGATATGGCTTTATTAGATCAAGAACCTAGATCTGCAGATCTTACAATAATCTCAGATACTACCTTACTAAAAATATCTCAAGATGCATTTTATGAATTAATGAGTAGTAATTTTGAAATTATGAATGGGATATTAAAAATAATTTCTTCTCGTTTAAGAGAATCGCAAGCAAAACTTTAAGTTCCTTCAAGTACGCTATCAACTGCTTCTTTTTTCTTTTTATCAATAGTTTTTTCTATTGATTCTTTACTTTCGTTAATAATCTCTTTTGCCTTCTGACCAACTTCATCAAATTGTCCTGGGTCAAACTCTTGCCCCGTATAGACAAGATATGCTATATATATAATAAGAATTGCAACAATAACCAAACCAAGTTTGAGTAATTTTTTGACAAAGCTAAATAAGATGATAAAGGCCAAGACCAATGCTATCGCTAAATGCACTGGATTTGCAGCAAAATATTCAATTATTTTTTCCATCTAATTCCTGTAGTTTTTTTCGGTTTATTAAACCCGTTGTATCTTCAAAGTATTTAATTAATTCCATTATTCTTGGATGATCTGGCATATCCTGAGTCATTGAAATCGTTGATATTATGTGATCTTCAATCTTTTTATATTTGCTTAGCTTTAATTCAATAAGACCAACATAATAGCCTTCTCTTCCAGCCTGACTAATAAGGATATCATTTACAATGACAGGTTCTTTCGGAACAGTCTGACTATGTGCTCCTAAAATAATATTTACTCCTTTAAGCGACTTGGCCAAAACTTGATCTTTATCAAATCCTTGATGGCTAAGTAAAATAATTACATCTGTTCGAGGTCTGATCCTTTTTACTATCTCATTAACTGTTGAAGCTGGATCAGTTAACACAATAGAATCTCTAATATCCTTAGAGTAATACTTCATTGCATTACTACCTAATATTCCAACAACGCCTATACTTAGACCGCCACGTTTAATCACCTTATACTTTCTTACAAAAGGAAGAGATGGTTCCTCAAGATTAGATAGTATAATTGATGATTCAATCTTTGGTAAAACATTATTTAGAAATTTTACATCACGTGTTAACTCTTGATCCCCTAGCAAAATTCCATCATATGGTATTGTTGCATATGCTTCACATACTAAACTATCTTTAAGGAGCTTTTTTGACATCGTAAAGAAATCCCCAGCATCCAAGACAACAGTTCTAGGGTTTGAATTAATAAAATCTTGGATATACAATGATCTCTTTTCAATGGATCCTAGTGGATGGTCAGGACAGTAACAATTCTCTAAAGCACCATTTGTATTGTTTGTATGCAGTATAAAGAAGCTTGCTTGACTATATACATTTACTGCCAAGACAACAAAAAATAAATATATAAATCTTACTAGCATGATCAATACAAATTGACTGTATTGAGTAAAGAATTCAAGTTAATTTTCATAATTAATTCTAATTTAATAATTAGTACTATTTAAAATTAATAACTTATGAGAAGTATATTATTAATAGTTTTTTTTATGAACCTGGGTATTTCACAGGACAAATACCCAACTGATACATTATTACGCTCTCCAACATCAAATATTTTTGAAAAAGCTACAATCCTACCTATATCTGCGTGGCAACGTTTATCATATAATTCGAATTTATTATCATGTCAATTTTACCCAAGCTGTAGTAACTACGGAGGGTTGGCTATAAGTGAACATGGGCCATTTATTGGGTTAGCTATTACCGCTGATAGAATTGTTCGGTGTAGCCCTTTTGCCCTAGAATATCATTATGATATGAATGGTAAATTTCATTATCCAGATTACCGTTTGATTGATCCCTTGCAAATAACTAATACAAAAAATAACTCAAATAAATCACCCCTATTCGCAGCGGGATTATCTATAATATTGCCTGGTTCTGGAAGAATCTATGCAGGACGATTTATGGATGGATTTATGGGGATGTGGATGATTGCTATTTCAGGCACAGCTGCTTATAGTTCTTTTCAAGAAAATAAAATAATTAAAGGAAATTTATTTAGTGTTATAACACTCATATTTTACTCAGGTGAAATTTATGGTGCTTATAGAACTGCAAAATATTATCAAAATCCTAATGATAATTCAGATTTGAATTGAATATAATAGATTTGTATTTTTTAGAAAGTAATTGCCACCGTAGCTCAGTTGGTAGAGCAGCTCATTCGTAATGAGCGGGTCGGAGGTTCAAATCCTCTCGGTGGCTCAAATTAATTGAT
>JAPYRG010000004.1 GCA_029936965.1 Fidelibacterota bacterium | reverse complement strand
GTATAGGGATCGTAGTTCAGTTGGTTAGAACGCCGGCCTGTCAAGCCGGAGGTCGAGGGTTCGAGTCCCTTCGGTCCCGCTAGAGATAAATATCAATTATCTCTAAACAAAAAACCCTATCAAATGATAGGGTTTTTTGTTTCATTTATAGATATCTAATTATAATAATTTTCCTAAAAGCCCCATCAAATCTACTACTCTATTAGAATAGCCCCATTCATTGTCGTACCAATTCAAGGTCTTAACAAAAGTACTGTCAATAACTCTTGTAAATGGTGCATCAAATATAGATGAATGTTTATTTCCAATAATATCAGTAGAGACAACAGGTAGATCTGAATATTCTAGTACGTTTGACATTGGTCCATGTTCTGATGCAGCTAATACGGCATCATTAATCATATCAATAGTTACATCTTGTTTTAGTCTTACATTAAAGTCAACTACTGAACCATCTGGAACAGGAACGCGCATAGCTATTCCATCTAGCTTTCCATTTAATTCCGGTAAAACTTTACCAACGGCTCGAGCCGCTCCTGTAGTTGTTGGAATCACATTTTCAGCAGCTGCTCTACTTCTTCGCCAGTCAGAATGTGGTACATCTGCTAACCTTTGATCATTTGTATAAGCATGAATTGTATTTATTACACCCAATTCAATACCAAAATTTTCATGTAATACTTTTGCCATTGGGGCTAAACAATTTGTTGTACAACTTGCATTCGAAATAATTTGATGCTCTTTTCGCAGTCCTTCATGGTTAACGCCAATAACAACCATATAATCGATTTCATCCTTTGGGGGAACTGTTAAAATTACTTTACTACAACCGGCATTTAAGTGTGCTTGAAGTTGTTCTCGTTGTCG
The DNA here is from genome assembly GCA_029936965.1 of Fidelibacterota bacterium. Lineage (GTDB taxonomy): Bacteria > Fidelibacterota > Marinisomatia > Marinisomatales > TCS55. The sequence goes on along the minus strand of JAPYRG010000004.1, from coordinate 131,227 downwards.
AAAAATACCAGTTGATTCTACAACAATATCAATTCCAAGATCTTTCCAGGGTAAATTTTCAGGTATCCTCTCAGAAATTAATTGCACATGTTGATCCCCTGCTGTTAACATATCATCTTTTAATTCTACATGGCCAGGGAAACGCCCCATTACAGTATCATATTTTAATAGATAAACAAGTGCTTCTTTATCAAAAATATCATTTATAGCAACTAGATCTATATCCTTTCTCTTATTCAATACTCGAAATACTGAACGTCCAATTCGCCCAAACCCATTAATAGCTACTCTAATCATGAATCACACTTAGCATAAAGCTCAATTGTATCAATTATCCTTTTGGCAAATCCCCATCCATTATCATACCAACATATAGTTTTTAATAATTTGTTGGCAGTAATCATTGTTGCTTTTGCATCGAACACCATTGTTTCTTCTCTACCATTAACATCGCTTGATACAATAGGGTCATCAGTATATCCTAATAAATTTTTATAATCATTTTCTGAATTTTTTTTCATAACACGATTCAACTCTTCGATAGTTGGCAATGTTTGAAGTTCAGTAGTAAGATCAACGCATGAACCATTAGGAACGGGAACATTAAATGCTATGCCATCTATTTTGCCAGAAAATTCAGGCATTAATTTTTCAATTATTTCTGGAGCACTAGTAGTGTTAGGGATAATATTTTCAACGGCGGAACGACTACGTCTTAAATCTATCCCTACAGCATCTGCAAGTGGCTGATCAGCAGTATATGCATGTATAGTAGTCATCATTGCTTTCTTTACAGAAAAATGTTTATCTAAAATTCTTAACATTAAAGCCAATACTTGCGTAGTGGATGAAGTTGCAGAAATTATTTTATCACTTTTACTAACTGTCTCTTCATTAATACCCGGAATAACTATTCGATCAATATCATCATTTGGTGTTCTAGTAACTAAAACTCTTTTTGCGCCAGAATGTAAATGTTGTTCTAATTCTTCTTTATTTAGATATTTACCAGTAGCATCTATAACAAAGTCTACATCAAAAGTATCCCAAGGAATAGTCCCAGGTTTTCCGCCAGATAGAATTCTAATATTTTGATCTTCTGAAATAAGATAATTACCATCAACTTTGATTTGATCATCAAAAGATCCATGAATTGAATCTCTCATTAATAAATAATGAAGTGCCTCGGCATGTCCAAGATCGCTAATAGCAACAAAATTTAAATTTGGATTAGAATAACCAAGCCTAAAAATATTCCTACCGATTCGGCCAAAACCAAAAAGTGCTATATTAATCTTTTTACTCAATGAATAATCCTATAAAATTTATGAGCATTGAATATAATATTTTTTTGATATTATATAATAACCAATAAATTAAAGTATTATTTTACATGTAATTAGAAGGAAAAGGGATAATAAATGAAAATAAAATTTGACACAAAAGTTATTCACGCAGCTATTAAACCAGATTCTGATACCGGCTCAATAGTAACACCTATGCATCAAACAGCTACTTATGTAATGGAGAAAGTAGGTAAAGATAAAGGATATGATTACACTCGTTCAGCTAATCCAACAAGAGAGATCATGGAAGATCATCTTGCAGCGCTTGATAATGGAAAATATGGTATAGCTTTTGCCAGCGGGATGGCCGCAATTGATAGTTGTTTAAAATTATTAAAATCAGGAAACCACGTTATCTGCTCAGATGATGTGTATGGTGGAACTTACAGACTGTTTGATCAACTATTAGTTAATTATGATTTACATTTCTCATTTGTTGATACTTCTTTTCCTGATAAAGTTGAAAATGCGATAACTCCCGAAACAAAAATAATTTGGGTTGAAACTCCTACTAATCCCTTATTAAAAATCACTGATTTAAACGCAATATCTAAGATTGCAAAAAAGAATAATTTATTATTTGCTGTTGATTCAACCTTTAGTACTCCGGTTTTCCTAAAACCTCTAGATTTTGGAGTAGATCTAGTTATGCATAGTACCACAAAATATATAACTGGACATAGTCAACTTATAGGCGGCATTCTTATAACTAATAGAAAAGATTTAGCAAATAAATTAAAATTCGTTCAAAAAACTATTGGTGCGATTCCAAGTCCATTTGACTGTTGGTTAACTTTATTAGGGGTTAAGACATTAGATGTGCGGATGAAAAAGCACGAAGAAAATGCAATAAAAGTAGCTGAATTTTTAAATAGTCATCCCAAAATCACATCGTTGACATATCCAGGTCTATCCTCTCATCCAATGTATCATGTTGCAAAAGAGCAAATGAGTGGTTTTAGCGGAATGATATCATTTGAATTAAAGGGAGGTATGGCTGCAGGGAAAAAGTTTTTAAATTCAGTAAAACTTGCACTTCTAGCTGAGAGTCTAGGATCTGTAGAAACAATGGTATTGCATCCTGCATCAATGACGCATGGGGACGTTCCAAAAGAATTTCGATTATCTCATGGTTTTTCGGATGGATTAGTACGTATATCTGTTGGTATTGAAAATGTTGATGATATAATTAATGATTTTAAACAAGCATTAGATAAAGTTTAGCTTAAAAGATTAATAAAATAGATTTAGTGCAGGTATAATATGAACAGGAAAGATTCCCTTATTATCTCTTTATTAAGTTGGTAGCTTAAGGAGGTTGAGAAAATTAATACCTGCACTAAATTATTATTACAAATATTAAAAACTATCCTATAGCATCTGAGCCTGTTTCACCTGTGCGTATTCGAATACATTCTTCAATAGGAAGTATAAATATTTTACCCCGACCTTTATCACCATCTTTTTTTGCAATAAAAAAAGGCGCTTTGAGCGCCTTTTTAATATTCACAAGGTTATTTTAACCGCATGTTGTCTCAATTAATATTGAACATACTTTATAGGGATCCATATTTGCAGACGGCCTTCTATCTTCTAAATAACCTTTGCCATCATTAGCTGTAGCCATTGGAATTCTTATGGATGCACCGCGATCACTTACGCCATACCGAAAGTCTTGTATTGAACAGGTTTCATGTAATCCTGTAAGTCTTTCCTCGTTATGTGCGCCATATACAGCTATGTGTTTATCGTGTTTTTTCCCTAAAGACTCACATGCGGACTCTATCACCTTCAAACCTCCATCATTTCTCATAGATTTTGTACTGAAATTTGTATGTGCCCCTGCACCATTCCAGTCGCCCTTTACTGGTTTCGGATGTAGGGTCGCGCTAACACCATAATCTTCCGCTATTCGATATAGCAACCAACGACTTATCCATAACTGATCTGCCACATCTAAAGGCCCCAACGGTCCAACTTGATATTCCCATTGCCCAGGCATCACTTCTGCATTTATTCCTGAGATTTCCAAACCTGCATCAAGACAAAGCTCTAGATGCTCTTCAACAATATCGCGCCCATATACTTCATCAGCGCCAACGCCACAATAAAAAGGACCTTGAGGAGCAGGATATCCACCTTCAGGCCAACCTAATGGAACTCGTCCTTGAAACAATGTGTACTCTTGCTCAATACCAAACCACGATTCTTGATCTTTAAATTTTTTATCAACTTCCCTTAAATGTGCTCTTGTATTTGTTGAATGAAAGGAACCATCTGCATTCATGACTTCACACATAACCAAAACATCATCCCCTCCCCTAATTGGATCAGAAACATACGATATTGGTTGCAACATACAATCACTATTATCTCCTGCAGCTTGATTAGTGCTTGAACCATCAAAACTCCAGATTGGGAGATCATTTAAACTACTTAATGATCCATCAATAACTTTTGTTTTTGATCTTAGTTTTTGTGTTGGTTCATGCCCATCCATCCAAATATATTCAGCTTTAACTTTGCTCACTTTGTTAACTCCTTATTTGATTATTAATTAATTTCATAACTACTTTTATTTAGATCATACGATGATAAAATAACTTGCGTTTCTGTTCTTGAAACACCCGGCCAACTTTGTATTCTCCTTAACAATTCTTCAAGAGCCTGAGAATTCTTGGCAATCACAATTAAAGTGTGAGACCCTTTTCCAGTTGTACTAAAGCATTGAATGACCTCGGATGTTTCTTTTGCCAAATCAATAACTTCTTTATAATGCTCTGAGGATTCAGAAATAATTGTAATGATCGCAGATACATCTAAACCTAACATTTTAGGGTCTATACTTGCGTGAAACCCCTTGATTACTCCAGCTTCTGCCAACTTTTTTATTCTTTCTGTTACTGTTGGTATTGAAATTTTAAGCTCGTCGGCTATATGACTTGCTGCAATACGCGCATCTAGTTGCAAAAAATCCAGAATCCTTCTATCTAAATCATCGATTTTCATTAAAAAATTTGCTCTCCTCCTTTCTTATATTATTATATATAATCACTATTCTGCAATAGAATTTTAATAAATTATTATATTTATTTAATAATATTAGATAAATACAAAATAATTCTTATCATATTTTAATTATAATAAATAATCAACAAGCGGTTAGTGAGATTAACTTAAATTTGATAAAATAAAACAATTATTGTAATAGACAGATGTTATCGTAAATAATTATAAATGAAACTTTTAATCAAATTTATACTGGCAATCGCTCCTTTATTTGCAGTTGATTTAATTTTCTTTGGTGGTCATATCATAACTATGCATGAAGAGGATCCATTGAATGAAGCAGTTGCAATTCACAATGGTAAAATTTCTTCTATTGGGAAAAAGGATGAGATAATGAAATTGCGAACATGGAAAACAAAAGTTATTGATTTACGAGGAAAAACATTGATGCCAGGATTCATTGAAGCTCACTGTCACCCTATTGCGACAGCTATCTTAAGCCAGGTTGTTGATATTAGCGGATTTAATTACAATTCTAGATCAGAAATTTTAAATACAATTAGAGTAGCAGTTAAAAAGGCTTCTCCAGAGGAGTGGATATTAGCTTTTGGGTGGGATCCAGTGTTAGTGTCTGATTTACACAATCCTACTTTAGCTGAATTAGATAGTATATCAAAGGATACTCCTATTTTTATTCTAACTCAAATGATGCATCATGCTTTTGTTAATAGCGCTGTGTATAAAGCAGCTGGAATAACAATTGACACTCCAAATCCAACTGGAAGTGGAGTATTTCAAAAAGATAACCAAGGCAATTTAAATGGGATTATTTACGAATTTAGCGCATTGCAATATATACTTGATAAGATGCCAAAAACGCCTCAAGGAACAGCAGAGTTATTACTTAATCTACAATATACAAAATATGCTAAAGCAGGTTATACTTCTATTTCTGTATTAGGTCCAGTAAATATTGCAGGTAATCCATTACAATTTATGGAAAACCTTTCCAATAATGGTTCTGCAGTGAGATCATATGTTTATCCAATAAAAAAACAGTTAGATGGCTCTACTTTTTTCAATGGTTATGGAAATGATTTTTTTAAAATAAAAGGAATAAAACTATATATGGATGGCTCACCGTATACTGGTGGAGCAGCTTTTTCAGAGCCTTATTTAAATACTGATTTAACATTAAATCGAATGGGATTGAAAAGAAATCATCGCGGTTCAATAAATTTTACAGAGGATTCATTGTTAACAACCTTGACATATTACCATACAAATAACTATCAAATCGCAATACATGCTCAAGGTGAAGTTGCCATACAAGGAATATTAGATGCGTTCACGAAAATTCTATATAATTATCCACGATCTAATCATCGACATAGAATTGAACATAATGCATTAATCACAAAAGAACAAATTGTACAGGCAAAAGAACTTGGCATTACATTAAGTTTCTTTATAGATCATATATATTATTATGGAGATCAATTGGAATATATTATTGGTTCAAAAAGATCAGAAAGATTTATGCCAATTCAATCTGCAATATCTGTAGGCCATCATGCTACAATCCATACGGATAATCCTGCTACACCTGTAGATCCATTTCGAGCAATTTCAACAGCAGTAACAAGAAAAACAAAAAATGATAAATTTATATTGGGAAAAGATGAACGGATTTCAGTATATGATGCTTTAAAATCAATTACTATAAATGCTGCCTGGCAATTGTTTGAAGAACAAAACAGAGGATCAATAACAATTGGCAAATCAGCTGATCTTGTAATCCTATCTCATAATCCACTTGGAACAAAAAATGAAGAGATAAAAAATATAAATGTTATAAGTACATGGATCGACGGAAAACAAGTCAATCATTCTATATATACTTGGAATAATTTGAAATTAATTTTATTTATACTTTTTAATTATATAAATACAAGTATTAAAGAATGGTTTATTTAATCACATCTTTATATTTGTTTTAAAGAGCGCTTTCTTTTCTAATTAATCAATAATTATATAAAATTCTATTAGTATAATTCATAAAGTAATTACTAATATTCGACCCTTAGTCGAAATATAAACTAATGCTTTCAGAACGCCAACTAGAAGAACGAAAACTTAGACAGGAACGTATCCTTTCCAGTGCCCTTGAAGTTTTCAAAGAAAATGGATTAGATGGTGCAACAATGGATTCTATTGCTGAAAATGCAGGATTTGGCAAAGCTACACTGTACTATTACTTTTCATCAAAAGAAGAAGTCTTCCTTGGTGTCATGGAAGAAGGATGGAAATCATTAATGGAAAGTTTGGAAGTCATTATTCAAGAAGAACAAAGTCCTAGGAAAACTTTTATTAAAATTTTGGTCCAGATAGCTCATAATGCAAAGCAAAGACCCAATCTTTATGAATTTCTTTTCCAGGCTCCAAAGGCAATAAATCTCACTGACTTTGATGATCAGAAGTGGAAAAAGTACCAAAGTCAGCTTTATTCTATACTAAAGGGTTTGTTAGATGACGGTATAAAACATAAAGAATTTCCAAAACTAAACACTAATCTAATGTTTAAAGCTATAGGCGGTTTATTTACTGGATTAATTTTCTTTGGTGATGAAAAGAAGAACTCCATATCAGAGGATGAAGTCGAAGTGTTATTAACCAACTTAATTAGCAAACAGTAACATGTCTATAAAGAATATTCTTTATTATTTATTATTGGCTTCCTACTCCATTATTGCAGGTACTATAAAAGGTATTGTAATCGATGAATTAGATAATTCACCAATGATCGGTGCAAATGTATTATTAAGTAACGTTGCAATTGGTAATTCAACTAATAGTGATGGTGTGTTTGTTTTTTCAAATATGGATAAAGGAGAACATAATCTTCAAATTTCAATTATTGGTTATGAAGCTTATTCAAAATCTATCGTAATGAAAAAAGATGAAGATTTAAATTTAATTATTTTTTTAAAGAGAAAGCCTATTATATGGGAAACAATAAATGTTGTGGGAATGTTTCCATCTAAACATTCACCTGAAATCACACAAATCATTGATAACAAAACGTTATTACAAAAAAACATCTCTAGCATATCTGGATTGTTAAAATCAATACATGGTTTTGATCTGCAGATGGCACATGCTCATGGTAGGAATGTTAATATATCTATTCGCGGTTCTTCAGATTATAAGCCTGGTGGTTACAATAATAGAGTTCTTCTTCTTATTGATGGCTTTCCAGTGTCAATGCCAAATTCAGGCGCCCCTGATTGGAATGCTATTCCTTTAGAAAATATTGATCGTATAGAAATTGTAAGAGGTCCTTCATCTTCCTTATATGGTCATAATTCTATGGGGGGTGTAATTAATATGGTAACAAAATCAAATGCACCAAATAGATCTCTTACTTATGATGCTGGAGTTGGAAGTTTTAATATCAATATTCTAAACCTTAATTATAGTCGAGATATAAAAAACGTAAAAGTTTTCACTTCCGCTGGTTATAATTATTCCAATGGGCACCGATTTAATGCAGACCATAATAATATTAGAGGATCATTAAAAATTAAGAGCAATTCGAATAATCAAAAAAAATGGTCCTTGTCTACTATTATAACAAAATCTAATAATGGCCAACCTGGTTTTATATACCCTGATAATCCTGAATTAATTTCATATAGACAGTCAAAAAGGGTAAGTAGTTATATCCAATTATTCTATTCATTCCCAATTTTTGATAATGGCTATTTATCCTCTTCAGTTGGACTTAATCAATTTCATACTATATATAAAGATAGAAATGACGCCCCTATTGAAAAAATTCAAAGACAGACTACTTATAACGACCAAATGCTATTGCTTCGTAGTGAGTACCAACATTTCTTTAATAATAAATCAATACTGACAATAGGTGCAGAATTTGGAAACGATCAATCAAAAGCAGATGTGATTAACTCAATTTATTCACAACCTTTACAACGTACATTAGCAACATTTGGTCAATTGAAAAAGAATATCAATGCGCTTTGGAAGATGGATCTTGGCATACGATATGATTACCGCTGGGTGCGGGGAGGAAAAAAATATCCAAAAAAAATATTTCAAGCTCTCTCACCAAAATTCAATATCTATTTTCAATCTACGCCTGGTAAACAATATCATCTATCTGTAAATCGTGGATTTAGGGCTCCTTCTATATCCGAACTATTCTTAGAACATGAAAGTAGCTATGGGTTACAATTTCGAGGAAACTCAGGATTGCAACCAGAATACCTAACTGCAGCGGAAATCGGTTTCAAAAACCATGCCAACCAAAATTATACATGGTTCACAAATATATTTTATAATTATTACAGTGATATGATTGATTTCGTTTATTCTATTCCTGTAGAATCTTTAAATCGAACAAATATTGAAGGTTATGGTTTTGAATTAGGTAGTAATTTTGATCTACCATTTAATGTTGCAAGATTAGAAGTCAGTTATTCATACTTAGACATGACAGATCTAAAGAATCAAGATATGCCACTTCTTTACAGATCAAAACATAAAGTAAAAGGTTCAATTAATAGGAAATTTTTTAAAAATACAAATTTTTCTATTTTATTTAATTATAAAAGCTCACAAAAATATGAAGATTTTTTAAGTGATGATCACCCTGTTGTTGATAACATATTTCGTTTCCCTATTAACAAAATTCCTGAAACTATTCTTTTTGATTTACAGCTTTCAAAAAGTTATACTAATTATAAGATAACAGGAATAATTAGAAATATTTTTAGTAAAGAATATGTGTTGATCCAACATTATCCAATGCCAGGTCTGACTTGGCAAATTAATTTTTCTAAACAACTTAATTAGTTATACACGGAACAAAACAATGCATAGAATAATATTAACAATATTAAGCTCATTAATACTGATCATAAATATAGCTTGCGAAGATAACGAATCTACTGATGGAGAAGTTTTAGCTGAATATGCTTCAATATATGGAAAAATTACTTTTAGCGGCACATGGCCAGATAGTGGATCAGTATTGCTATCATTAAATACAACATATCCTGCTCAAGGTCCGCCTGCTGGTTTTGAATATCTTTCATTAGAGACTTTATCAAATAATGAATATGTATACTCTTTCAATAATCTTTCATTTACAAATTATGAAGCGATATCAGTTACATATTGGCCTGATGATTATCCAAATGGATCATACAGTACATTAGGCGGCCATTTTGAATACATGATCGTAACTCAGGATAATTCGGATTTAGAAATTAATTTTAACGCTGATTTTTAAATATGTTTAAAAAGTAACTCATATTTCTTTTATAACCCCGTTTTCATCCTAAATCGGTGTTATTTGTATCCATATTTTTGCTTTCATTCATTCAAAGAAGTAAATTACCCAAATCCGAGAAAAATATTTTAGAGGTAGTTAACTATGTATAAAGCAAAATTAAATATTATATCTACTATCATTGTATTTGTCAATATAAATCTTACTGCAAATGATGATGATAGCTTATATTTTCAATTTGAACCTGATTCAGTCAATTTAGAAATTGGGGATTCTATAAATGTTAAAGTGTCATTACTATCTAGAGATGGATCATTATCTAAAAATCAATTTTTGTTAACCGGTGAATGGTTATCCGTTGAAGTTAAACCATGGATCAGTAATCCAGATGGTATAGCCAATGTTAGATTAAAAGTGTTCAAGTCAGGTTCTTTTAATCTTAATGCTTCCAATATTACAAATGATCGATTTAAAAGGATTCGAGGTAGTTTGCCTATTTCAGTACCTGCTCCCCCAATTGAAAAAGTTGAATTTATAGACCCACCAAATACTGCTTATGAAGGGACGAGAATAAAATTTTTGGTGAAAATTTTAGACCAAGCTGGAATAATAAGAAATGATGTAGAACCTATTTTTAACTCATCAAATAAAACAATAGCGAAATTTGATGAATTTGGAAACCTTTCAATCAATCAGAGAGGTCGAGTGCAGCTTACTGTTTCCATAAATAATCAATCGTACAATAATATTTTTTCTAATACAGAACTACGTATCTTGAGAAATCCTGTGAGAAAAATAGAATTATCAATGAATGAAGGATCATATCGAACAGGAGATGTAATTACTTTCAATGCAAAAGCAGAGACAGCTTCAGGTAGAGAGATAACAGATGTTCCTATAGAATTTTCATTTACTGGTAGAGCGAATTATGGCATAGGCCTTCCTGCAAGTGGACTAGTTACACCAGAGGGTAAATTTGTTGCTGAGAATCCTGGTGAATATACTATTTATGCAACCTCGAGCGGTTTTACTTCATCGCTAACAGTGAAAATAAAGCCTAGGAATATTAAGAAACGTGCAAAGTTAATTGGCCATGGATTAATTACAGATGTTTTTACGTCAGATTTATGGGTATGGCAAGGTGTGGATGAATTTAGCGATAGGGATTTTGCAGTCACTGGTACATGGGAAGCAAATGGGGAGGCTTATTTTTGGGAGGTTACAGATCCGTCAAATTTAGTTATAATAGATACTGTAACTGTAGATGCGCGGACAGTAAATGATGTAAAAATTTCTGCAGATGGACGTATAGGAGTTATTACTAGAGAGGGTGCTTCAAGTAGAAAGAATGGAGTAGTTATACTTGATGTAAGCGATCCATACAATGTAAAAATATTATCAGAATTTAATGATGGTCTTACTGGTGGCGTTCATAATGCTTTTATTTATGATAATCATGTGTATGCTGTCAATAATGGAAGGAAATATGATATAATAAATATTTCTGATCCTACTAATCCATGGAGAGTCAATAGTTATGAATTAAAAACTCCTGGACATAGTATTCACGATGTGTGGATTGAAAATGGAGTTGCCTATTCATCCAATTGGAGTGATGGGGTTCATGTAGTCGATATTGGTGGGTTACAATTTTCTGAAGAAAATCGATATACTATAATGAACAATCCTATTTTACAATCAGCTGGAAAAGGCAGTACAAGGAATCCAATTTTAATGACATCAAAAAGCGATACTACAGGTAGAAATCATGCTGCATTTCCATTCTTAAGTCAATCAACAGGAAATTTTTATGTAATCGCAGGTGACGAGCATTTCCCTTTTGGATTAGGAGAAATTCAAAATAAAGAGCCAGCAAATCCTAGAGGAGGTTATCATTTTTTAAATATAAATAACTATAAAAAACCTGTTGAAGAGGCAGTTTACCAAGTTCCTGAGGCTGGTTCCCATAATTTGTGGGTTCATGGTGATACCTTATATACTGCCTTTTATCAAGGGGGGTTACGAGTTGTTGATATATCAGGAGAATTACTTGGTGATTTATACAAACAAGGAAGAGAAATAGCCTTTTACTTATCTAATCATCCTGAAGGTCGCATTCCAAATGCAACGATGGTTTGGGGTCCACATCCTTATAAAAACCATATCTTCTTTACTGATATGAATAGTGGGCTTTACGCAGTAAAATTGGTGGATTATGATGAAAAAGATGATTGACTAATTAAAACATGATTTTTTTTAGACTTCTACTAATCGCAATAATATTCCTAAGCACAGTAAAGGGAAAAGAATATTTTATTTATGTAACATCTGAATCTCAAGATGAAGTTCATCTGATTATGTTTGATGGACAAAAAGGAAAAGTAATTAAAGATATTCCTGTTGGTGTGTGGCCCTTAGAAATTGAAGGCCCTCATGGAATCACTGTTTCACCAGATGGAAAATATTGGTATTTATCATTAGCGCACGGGTTTCCATATGGTCATGTATATAAATATGAAACTGGAACTGATAAACTCATTGATCGGGTGGAGTTGGGTCTATTCCCGGCTACAATGCAAATCTCAAATGCAACAGGTCTTCTATATGTGGTTAATTTTAATCTCCACGGTGAACACGAGCCTAGTACCATCTCCATTGTTGATACTGAAGAAATGATTGAAGTAAATCGTATTGAAACTGGTGTCATGCCTCATGGATCAAGGATAACAAATGATGGATTAAAACAGTATTCAGTTGCAATGATGTCAGGAACATTATATGAGCTTGATATCCTCAAATTTAAAATTAGTAGAACGTTATTTACTGGGATAAATAAACATAAAAATATGAACCATTCAATGGGGTCTATAAATCACAAGAATATGAAATCACATAAAATGCCTAAAGAAAAACCAACATGGGTATATCCACATCCAAATGATAGGTATTTATATGTAGTAAATAACGGTACAGATTATGTTGTTGAAATAGATTTAAATAAATGGGCTATTTCAAGAAAATTTAATACTGATAAAGGGCCTTATAATTGTGAAGTTAGTCCAAATGGAAAATATTTAGTTATTACCTATAAATCAGCAGCAAAAACCGGTGTTTGGGATTTAAAATCAGGAATTGAATTAGCACGTATGAAAAACACAAGAAGAGTAACTCATGGCGTGGTAATATCTCCTGATAGTAGATACGCATTTGTTTCTGTTGAGGGAATTCGTGGTGAACCCGGATCTGTTGATATATTTGATTTAGAAAACCTCGTTTTAGTTGACCATGTTGAAGTAGGTAAGCAGGCAGGGGGAATAGCATTTTGGAAAATGGCTGATTAATTCTTTCTAATTAGGATATTTTTTCGCCAGTAAAATAATATGATTATTCCAATGATATTCGGAAACCAGATAAATGGATTATTCCATGGAATTCCATCAAAATAAAAGTCTGTTATAGGATAAAAAAGTTTGGTGGGAAAATATTCTTTTGAATGAAACGGAAAATCCAATAATATATGAAATGGCCACCCTAACATCGCAAATGCATAATTTTTATTAAAATAATAGACTACTGCTATTATCGAAAAAGCAGTTACATAACTATGAAAAATATCATAGGATAAAAAAACCCAATTTGGAAGCGTATCTAAAGGAGGTGGCCCTCCTCCAAACTCAGGAATATTTCCGGTAATTATATTTACAATAATTAATGCACCAAAAGATGTCAAGTCTGGCATAGCTCCAAAAAACAAAGCAATCCAAGGCAAACCCCGATAACCAAATAAACCTCTCCCCCACAATGCATGACTAAATGTATCCATTATAATATTTGATCAATAAATAGAATTCTTCATAAAGAAGTATAGTTAAATTTACAATGTAGGAAGTAAATAATAATTTTAATTATTTAATCATCATTAATGAATAGAGTAGAATGCAATTCAATGGTTGATCCATTGCTTAGGGTAATTATGAAAAGTCCTGATAATGCATGGAAAGACATAAGCAATGTAAAGAAAAAGTGGAAAGATTTACATTTTACTTCAGAGCCTAAATTTGATAAAGCTGTATTTCAATATAATACACTAATCTCTCTTATCGAATCATTTGGAACTGAAATACTAATGTTACCAAGCGACGATGAAACAACCCTTGACTCTATTTACATTCGTGATGCTGGTATAGCTACATCCAAAGGAATTATAATTTGTAGTATGGGAAAAGAATCTAGAAAAAATGAACCCAAGGCATTAAAGAATTTTCTATTTCATAATAACATATCAGTTGTTGGAGAAATACAATATCCAGGAATAATAGAAGGTGGAGATATTATTTGGATAAATAAACGTACAATTGCAGTTGGAGAAGGATATAGAACAAATAAAGAAGGAATACAGCAATTAAAAGACATTCTAGGTAACGAGGTTGATGATATAATACCTGTTCCTCTCCCACATTGGCTAGGCCCTGAAAATTGTCTACATCTGATGAGTAATGTGAGTCCAATTGATCATAATCTTTTTTTAATTTATCCAAAACTATTACCTGCAAGATTTATAGAGTTTTTAAAAGGTCTAAATATTAAACTAATCAATGTGCCAGATGATGAATATGAATCAATGGCATGCAATGTATTATCTTTAGCTCCGAAAAAATGCATTATGATGTCAGGAAATCCCATTACACAAACACTATTAGAATCAAATAATGTGGAAGTTTTCACCTATGATGGATCAGAAATTTCATTGAAAGGCGCCGGAGGACCAACCTGCCTAACAAGACCTATCTATCGTCAAGGATAGAATGTCTTATAAAAATAAGTTTACTGCGCATACTCAATTAAAAATGTCTCCTTTCTTTGAGCGAACATCTAAATTAAATGAGTCTCAAGAATGGCGTCGATGGGCTGGGTATCTTGCTGCTACCAGCTATGAATTAACTCATGAAAATGAATACTTTGCTATCCGGACAAAAGCAGGGCTTTTAGATATAACACCATTAAAGAAATATATAGTGAAAGGTCCTGAATCGCAGCGGTTATTAGATCAATTAGTAACACGCAATATTGCTATTTGTAAAGTAGGGCAAGTTATGTATACACCATGGTGTGACGAACATGGTAAAGTTATTGATGATGGAACTGTACAGAGACTTTCTGAAAACAAGTTTCGAATTACAAGTGCAGAACCAAATCTGGAATGGATTCAAAGTAATGCTGTGGGAATGGATGTAATAGTTAAAGATGATTCGTTCACTACAGCAGCACTGGCCCTTCAAGGACCTAATTCTCGCGCAATTCTTAATTCTATTTCATCTAAAACTTTAGATAGTCTAAAGTTTTTTTGGATGATGGAAACAACTTTTGATAATATTCCAGTATCTATTTCTCGAACCGGATACACTGGCGATCTGGGATATGAAATATGGATGAACCCAAATGATGCATTAACAGTTTGGGATCTACTCATCGATAAAGGAAAACCATTTGGAATTACGCCTACTGGACTCCATGCATTAGATGTTGCAAGAATTGAAGCAGGTCTTATTCTTTTGGACGTGGATTACATATCATCTAGACATGCAATAATTGAATCTCGAAAATCATCACCGTATGAATTAGGCTTAGGTTGGACAGTCAAAATGAAAAAGGCGAATTTTATTGGTAAATCATCATTGCTTAAAGAGTTAGATCGAGGATCAAGATGGAGTTATGTTGGTGTCGAAATAGAATGGACAGAATTTGAAAAACATTATAGAGATGTGGGTTTAGCTCCCGGGTTACCACATACAGCATGGCGAACAAGCACTCCATTATATTTTCAAAATGAGCAAGTGGGTTATGCTACAAGCGGCACATGGTCACCCTTACTAAAACGCTATATTGCTCTAGCTCATCTTAAATCTAAATATGCTAAAGAAGGATCAGAATTAATGTTCGAATTAAAAGTTGAACACTTTCGAAAACTAACAAAAGCAACTGTAGTAAAAACTCCTTTTTTCGACCCCGAAAGAAAACGATCATGTCCAAAATAAAGAAATATGATGCTATCGTAATTGGCGGTGGTCATAATGGGCTAACTGCTGCTGCTTACTTGGGTCGAGCCGGGAAAAAAGTTCTTGTACTTGAAAGAAGGCACGTATTAGGTGGAGCTGCAGTAACTGAAGAAATTTTTCCAGGATTCAAATTTTCAGTTTGCTCCTATGTAGTTAGCTTAATGAAATCTAATGTAATGCGTGAGTTGATGTTACCAAAGTTTGGATTGGAGATTCTTCCTTTGGAAAGCACAATGACTCCATTAGAGAATGATTATCTAATTCGTACAGCTGATTCTGATCAAACATACCGTGAAATTGCTCGTCATTCAAAAAAAGATGCTGAAAATTATATGCGATTTGGACCTGCGATGGGACAAATTGGTATGGCCGTCAGACCCATACTTGAAACAATTGCTCCAAATCCAATTCGACCTTCATTCTCAGATCTTTCTGCAACAAAAAGATTATTTGATCATGTTAAATCACTATCATCGAAACAATTTGAATATTTAACAAAACTCATGACCATGAGTTCAGCAGATTTTTTAGATGAATGGTTTGATTATGAACCATTAAAAGCAACATTGTCTGCAAGTGGAATAATCGGGACATTTATGGGTCCTTACTCTCCAGGATCTGCCTATGTGATGCTTCATCATTACATGGGAGATATTGATGGCGCTTTTAGGGCTTGGGGTTTTCAACGAGGTGGTACTGGTGGCGTGAGTATGGCAATCGCAAGATCTGCAGAATATTTTGGTGTAGAAATAATGACTGAAACATCTGTTCAAAATGTTATTGTTAAAAATGGTCGTGCAACAGGTGTGTCCTTAGATAATGGAGATGAATATAATTCAAATATTGTTATATCTGGCCTAGATCCAAAACTTACTTTTCTAAAAATGATAGATAAATCAGATCTTCCATCAGATTTCGTTTCTGCGATCAAGAATTTTCGAATTCGAGGTTCTTCTGGGAAAGTTAATTTAGCTTTAGATGCACTACCTAATTTTACGTGCATGTCTGGCGATGGGCACCATTTACGTGGCGCAATTTCTATTAGTCCATCATATGATCATTTAGAAAAAGCATATGATGATGCAAAATATGGTAATTTTTCAGAAGCTCCATTTATGGATATCATTCTTCCATCTGTTTTAGATCCTGATATGGCTCCACCAGGTAAACATGTTATGTCATGTTTTGTTCAATATGCTCCTTATGATATAAATGAGGGTTGGAATGATCAAAAAAGAGAAGCCTTTGGAGATGCGGTAATTAATACTATTTCAAGATATGCACCAAATATCAAAGATATTATTTTACATCGTCAAGTACTAACACCTGCAGATCTAGAATCAACATTTGGCTTAACTGAAGGGAATATTTTTCATGGCGAACTAACCCTTCAACAACTGTTCTCATTACGCCCTGCAGTGAAATGGGCTGACTACACAACACCGATCAAAAATTATTTCCAATGTGGATCTGGAACTCATCCTGGAGGAGGCATTACAGGTTCTCCAGGTGAAATGGCAGCAAAAAAGATTTTAGGGGCTTGGTAATGAATAATTATGATATAATTATAATTGGTGCTGGAATCAATGGCTTGACTACTGCATCTATTTTAGGAAAGAAAGGAAAGCGTGTACTTGTTTTAGAATCCAGAGAAAAAGTTGGCGGAATGGCATCCTCAATGGAATTTGCCCCTGGATTTAAATGCAATGTAATTAATGATACTATTAAATGGATAGATCCTCGCTTAATCAAGTTATTAGACTTGAATGCTAAAGGTCTAGAATTAGTGCAACCTGAAATACTCAGAATTATTCTTGGAGAGAATAGCGAGCATATTGCTTTCCACAAAGATGTAGCTAAAACAATAGATTCAATTGCAAAATATTCTATAATAGATTCTGAACGATGGAAAGATTTTATATCTTATATTGAAAAGCTATCTCAGTTTTTAGAAAAAATTTATGAATTAACACCTCCAATTTTACCAAAGATTGGAATAAAAGAAATTTTAGGAATGCGATCTATGCTATCGCCTATCAGGAAACATGGGACTCGAGGTATCGTGGATCTATTGCGTGTTGCGCCAATGATGATGCCTGAATTAGTTGATGAATGGTTTGAAAATGAATTACTCCGAAGCTCCATATCTACTGCGGGCATACACCATCTTTCATTTGGACCTTATGCTGCCGGAACGGGATACAATCTTTTACATCAACATGTTCATGGCAATGGATTATTTCATAATATTCAATTTGCCAAAGGTGGAACTGAACGATTTGCTATAGTTTTGAAAGACTATGCTGAAAGCTTTAATGTAGAGATTCAAACTTCTACAAAAGTTATATCTATTAATACGGATCAAAATGTATGCAATGGTATTTCTCTTGAAAATGGTGAGCAAATTATGGCAAAACAAATTGTTTCGAGTTTAGATCCTAATAATACCTTTTTAAACCTAGTGGGTCCATCAAATTTGACTCCAAACTTTAGAAAACAAATTAATAATATTAGATATCGAGGAAGTACAGCTCGAATACATTTTGCTTTAAGTAGTCTTCCTGAAGTTAAAGGTGTCACTAAAGAACAAATGAAAACAATCTTCTCAATCAGTCCCTCTGTAGAATATTTGGAGCGTGCCTCTGATGCTGTAAAATATGGTAAACTTTCTGATAAACCGTACGTAGAATTTGTTATACCATCAGTATTAGACTCTAATTTTGCACCGGAAGGAGAACATGTCCTGTCAGCGACTATACAATATGCTCCATATCATTTACGAAATACTGAATGGTCCGATAGCGTAAAAGATCAATTAAAAAATAACGTTGTGGATACATTGCAAAAAGTGATCCCAAATATTAGATCAATAATTAAACACACTAGCATTATATCGCCATTAGATCTAGAAAATGAATTTGGACTGACAGAGGGAAATTTAAATCATGGTGAAATGACGCTGGATCAATTCATGTTTATGCGCCCAACGATAAGCTCATCCCAATATAGAGCGCCAATTAATAATTTATATTTATGTGGATCTGGAACTCATCCCGGTGGTGGACTTCATGGTACGAATGGATATAATGCAGCTATGGAGGTATTAAAAGATTGACATTTCATAAGACTGCAGATACTCTAACTATAGGTTCAAAAACCCTTCCAAGAAAATTTTATACTCAACCTGATATTCTTAATCAAGAGTTCAAAAAGATTTTTCATAATAATTGGGTCTGCATAGGGAGAGCTTCTGATTTAACAACTAAAGGTCAGTATATTACTATTCAGCTTGGGAGAGAAAGTATAATTGTATTGAAATCTGACAAGGATAAGATAAAAGCATTTTTTAATGTATGTCGTCATAGAGGAACACGAATTTGTAATAACAAAGAAGGAAAGTTTTCTAAGACAATTCAGTGCCCTTACCATGGCTGGACTTATGATCTAAATGGAATATTAGTTGGGTCACCACATATGGAAGCGGCTAATGATTTTAATAAGAATGATTATCCATTATTCCCTATAAAAATAAAACAATGGAAAGGATTTCTTTTTATTAATCTTAACGAAAATCCTAGCAATCTTAATGAAACATATAAACCAATAAATAATCTTCTACATTCTTGGGAATTGAAAAATCTTAGTGTTATAGATAAAAAAAGATATACCGTTAATTGTAATTGGAAATTAATTATCCAAAATTATTGTGAGTGCTATCATTGTCCAATGATACACCCACAACTTGCAGAAATTCATAATTATTTAGGGGGGGAAAACAATTTATATTCAGGTCCTTTTCTTGGTGGGTACATGAATTTTAACTCTGATAAAGAAAGTATAACTACCAGTGGAAAATATTGTTGCCCACCTATAAAAGGTGTAAAAGGACGGGATTTACATCGAGTATATTATTACTCATTATTTCCAAATATGTTATTGAGTCTTCATCCTGAATATGTTATGTGTCATACTGTTTGGCCAAATGGTGCTGACAAATGTATAGTAAACTGTTCTTGGTTGTTTTTAGAAGAAAACGCTAATAATCATAAAAATTCTATATGTGAAGCCATAGACTTTTGGGATAAAACCAATAAACAAGATTGGGAGATATGCGAATATTCTCAATTAGGAATAAATTCTAAAAAATATTCCCCTTCTCCTTATTCTGGACAAGAAAGCTTATTAGCTGCATTTGATGAATATTATATTAATCAAATGGATAATTAATAAAGCATTCTATTAATTATCAGTTTCTATTTGTAGATTTTAATAGTTTTTAACTGAGGAAGGGGTAAAATGAAAATTAATCTTATGAAAAATGATACCTATTCGGAATCGCAACTTACTGGTCTCGTTATATTACGTTTATTAATAGGATGGCATTTTCTTTATGAAGGTATATCAAAAATAATTAACCCCTATTGGAGTTCAGCTGCATATTTACTTGATTCTAAATGGGTTTTTTCCTCATTAGCTAAAGTAATTGTTGCGAACGCTTCTATGTTAAGTTTAACTGATTTTATAAATATGTGGGGACTGACATTCGTCGGCTTATCATTAGTATTAGGATTATTTAGCAGGTATGGTGCTCTTGTAGGAATGGGATTTGTATTACTATACTATTTATTCGCACCTCCGTTTATAGGCTTAGAATATGGAAGACCTGGTGAAGGTAGTTATATAATAGTAAACAAAAACCTTATTGAAGCTTTCGCATTATATGTTTTATATCTTTTCCCAAGTAGTCAATTTATAGGTATAGACCGATTAATATATTCATCACAATCAAATTCATTAGGAGATAAATAATGAGTCAAAAAAATAAAAGATCAAATGCTGACTTATTGAATCGTAGGGAAATTTTAAAGGGATTGGCCACTGTTCCCGTACTGGGATTTTTCTTTATCAAGCTATGGCAAAAATTACGGTTAGATAAACTAAAGAAATTAAACCTTTTACAAGATCTCATTAAAGATAGTAAAGCTCCTTCAATCGTGAAAAATATTGGTAATAATGACCATTTGCGAGTTGGTATAGTCGGGTATGGTGGTCGTGGCGGTCATCTTACAAGGGGTCTTGGTTTTGCAACGCCAGGATGGACATCTAACGCAGCGGAAAGAGCTAAAAAGAACAAACTTGATAAAGGATTTGAAACATTTATGTCTCAAACAGATCTTAATTGTTCTCTAGTTGGTGTTTGTGATTTATTCGATGCAAGGGCTGAATTAGGAATAGCAGCTTCCAAGAATGAGATCCGCGCTGGTGGAAAACCTAAAGAATCGGCTGTTCGTTATAAACATTATACTGACTTAGTATCAAATAAAGATATTGATGCTATTATCATTGCGACACCTGATCATTGGCATTCGCGAGTTGCAATTGCTGCTGCAAAAGCGGGTAAGCACGTGTATTGTGAAAAAGGTTTAACAAGAACATTCGATGAAACAATTGAATTATATGATACGGTAAAAGAAACTGGGATTACGTTCCAACTTGGTCATCAAAATAGACAAGTAGAAGCCTATGAACAAGCAAAGAAAATTATTAACCAGGGATTGCTTGGACCTATTAATCTTGTACAATTAACGACAAATAGAAATTCTCCCGGTGGAGCTTGGGTGTGGGGAATTGATCCGAAAGGAAATGCAAAAACAATTGATTGGGAAACTTTTCAAGAACCATCTCCTAATAAAATACCGTTCGGAGAAGAAGCCTTAAGAAGATTTTTTAGATGGAGATGCTGGTATGATTATGGAACAGGACTTTCTGGAGATCTGTTTTCCCATGACTTTGATCAGATTAACCAAATAATGGGGCTAGGTATTCCTAAGTATGCTTCATCATCTGGGGGTATATATTATTATAAAGATGGCAGAGATGTTCCAGATGTTTGGAATGCAACATTAGAATATCCTGATAAAGATTTGACTGTATTATATAGTGCAACTTTATCAAGTTTAAATAGTCGCGGGAATAGAATAATGGGCCATGATGCTACTATGCAAATTGGTGGAGAATCAAATACTGGTTCACTTGGAGGTTTTATTGTGAAGGCTGATCCATATTCTACAAGATATAAAGACCGTATTGAAAAAGGTGTGATTAATTCAAAATATCCTATTTATTCATATGCACCAGGTTCAAAACAAATTGACGGAATCACCTCAGCAACATCTCAATATTTTGCAAACAAAGGGCTATTGTATACATATCGTGATGGAAAGCGAGTAGATTCAACACATCTACATGTACAAGATTGGCTCGACTCTATCCGAAGTAACACATTACCTGCTTGTAATATTGAAGAAGCCTTACATGAGGGTGTGACATGCCATATGGCAACAGAGTCATATTTTCAAGGACGTAGGATAGAATGGGATCCAGTTAATCGTACTTTAGTATAATTAATTTATTTAAATAATAATGGATGATTCTATTCCATGATTGCACATAGCTGGAAAATAGCTATTACTCAAAGTAATAAGTGGAAAAATTCTGGAAATAAGATTGTTTTTACTAATGGTTGTTATGATTTAATTCATAGTGGCCATATTGATCTGCTCTCTAATTCAAAAAGCAAAGGCGATAAATTAATCGTTGGTCTAAATAGTGATCGATCTGTTAAAAAGTTAAAAGGAAATGATCGTCCAATTCAAAATTTTGATGATAGAGCAATCATTTTAGATGCAATTAACTCTGTGGATATGGTAGTCGGATTTGATGACGATAACCCAGATAAAATAATTAAAGAATTGCTTCCAAATATTCTGGTCAAAGGTGGCGATTATTCAATAGATAATGTTATTGGTGCAGACACAGTAATATCACATGGTGGTAGTGTAGAAATTATTGATTTGATTCCAAATAAAAGCACCTCTTCATTGATAGATCAGATTTTAAAATTGAAATAAACATGAAGAAGTTTTTATTGTTATCACTGTGCTATAGTATTATAAGTGGAGAGCCTTTTTTTCAACAAAATTCTATCTTCCCTTTACAAGATAAACATGTACACGGAAGTAGTATTATTGAATCGCCAAATGGAGATCTATTATCCTGTTGGTTTCATGGCTCAGGTGAAAGAACTGCTAACGATGTACTCATAAAAGGAAGTCGCCTTAAAAAAGGTAGTAATAAATGGGATGATGTTTTTGATATGGCAGATACTCCAGATTTACCAGATTGCAATCCTGTTCTCTGGATTGATAAGAACAAAAAATTATGGTTATTCTGGATAGCTGTACGTGCTAATAGATGGGAAAATTCAATGCTTCGATATAGAACATCTATCAATTATTTCAATAAAGGAGCTCCGGATTGGAATTGGCAAGATAATATCATTCTCAAACCAGGAGAAAGATTTTCTGAGACTATTCAACAAGCTTTTGAAGAACATATAGATGAGCCAATGTGGGCTGAATATGCTTTACCATATTCTAGATTAATCATTAATGCAGCCAAGGATCCTGAAAAAAGACAGAAAGGATGGATGACGCGTATACACCCAATATCATTAGAATCTGGAAGAATACTGTTGCCTCTATATTCTGATGGGTACAATGTATCGATTGTGGCAATAAGCGATGATAATGGAAATAATTGGAGAGCAAGTAATCCGATAGTAGGACTAGGGCCTATACAGCCAAGTTTAGTACAAAAGAAGAATGGTCATATTGTAGCATATATGAGAGACTCTGGTGGTGACCCAAAAAGGATTTTAAAAAGTATTTCCATAAATAATGGTGAGACTTGGTCATTTGCCGCAGATACAAGGATACCCAATCCTAGTTCAAGTATCGAAGTATTACAATTAAAGAATGGTAACTGGATAATGGCATGTAATGATACGGAATCTGATCGAAATCAGATGGCTGTTCTATTATCATTTAATGAGGGAAAATCATGGGAAGTGAAGAAATACATTGGTAAACATGAGCATAATAGTGGTATCACATTAGCATATCCTTCATTAATTCAATCATCAGATGGGTTAATCCATCTGACATATTCCTTAAAAGATAAAAAAGGAAAAACAATTCAACATGCTATTTTTAATGAAGATTGGATAAAAACAAATAGGTAAAAAAAGTCCCTTTATTTATTTGATAAAGAGACTCTATAAAAAGAATTTTATATAATAATTATCTAAGCAAAAGCATTTTCTTTTTTGCTATAAAATCACCAGATAGTAATTCATAAAAATAAACACCAGATGCAACTGATTGTCCATTATAATCAAGCCCATTCCATTCAATACTATGATGACCTGGATTTAAAGAAGAATTCATAAGAGTATTTATTTTCTTACCAAGAAGATTATATACAATTAAAGTTGACTTCCCTCCTTCAATTAAATCGAATGAAATCTTTGTTGAAGGATTAAATGGATTCGGGTAATTCTGTGATAAATTATATTTTAAAGGAATTCCATTTTCTGCCATAACGCCTAGATTTGTTGTGCTAAATGCAACCATATTAGAAGTGTCAGGAAAACTACATGCAACATTTAAAATTTCTGGATCCATGGATGTGCCTGGAAGATCTAAAGAACCAAGGCCAAAAGATACTGTTGCAGGTAAAGAAGCAAGTCCATTAACAGCTTTAAATGTAAGATGAAATAAAATCCCTTCCATTCCATCTCCAATAGTATTAGCTCGTGATGTACTGTAGGACATCACTCTTACAAATCCATCCATCTCATTAGCTAATAAAGTCATGGATTCAATTACTGTCGGAGTAGTCGGATCATCTAAATCTTCAAGTTTTTCTCCTTTTACTACATTTCCACCCTGATCATAACTTAAAGCTGAGCCAGCATCATGATATATATCAATTTGTGCACCTCGAATAGGTTCATTATCATTTAATAATAAAGTTAATGTAAGTGTAGAGTCCTCTTCAATACCTGACAACTCAGAAGTGAAGCCAACACATCCACATAATCCAGTAGCAATAACTTGATTAAACGTAGGATTTGGTGATCCATTAGGTAATAAAGTTCTGAGGTCTGTATGATACGCAGAATCAGCTGGACAATCCAAGGCATAAACAACCGAAGCTAGAAGCATTATTATTGAAACTATATATCTTTTCATATTTTTTACTACATTAATATTGCTAGAATCTAAACTATTCATGATTTAATCAAAATCCAACAATTCTTTATTTCATTAAAATTAGTTTATTGCTGAACAATTCTGCACCCATTTCTACAATCAAAAGGTATACACCGCTGCTAGCAATAGAATTATCTTTTAATGTACCATCCCACGAAATTTTATGTATTCCTTGATCAAAATTATCTTGAGCAATAATTGCAATTTCTCTACCCATTAAATCATATACTTTTATACTTACAAAACTCATTTTTGGAATAGATAATGAGAAACTTGTACGAGGATTAAACGGATTTGGGTATGCATTAGATAGGTGATATTTTTTAGGAATATTAATATTGTCATCTACCGATAACTCACTCATTATAGTAATCTCAAATGAGTTCAAATTACTGATAGATACTTCGCCGTTTACTTTACTATAAGCACCCCAATATAATTCCTTGTTATCAACATAACCAAACATAGATAATAACGTGTCATATGATAATTCGGTAGTGACTTCATTCAGTGTGTTATGTGTAAATATCGGGCGAATAAATTCAGGATCATCAAGTATAAAAAAGGTGTTTTCCCCTTCAAGATCTGAACTATTCCAAGAAAAGTCTATATGATCATCAGATGACATTAGAGTATCTACATATCCTGAAACAGGTGATAACAGTGTTGGTGCATCAGGGTATTCCACATCAGATAACAAATAATTCAACACACTGTAAACATAATCTTTATCACTTAGAAATGTTGAATTGGGTGGAGAAACTACATCCATATTAAAGGAAGAAAGAATAACACGATAATCAGGCGATGAATAACGCATGACAGCTCCATGAGATTCGTCTCCATTATAGTAAAAAGATAGACTAGCCCTTGGATCTCCAAAAGTTGATAAAGAATCAATACCAACACTACCAAGAGATAAAAATAATATATTATCTGAATTTACACCTACAGGATCTCCTTCCACACCTCGTAAAATTCCACCTGTACGAAAACCTGCATATCTTATTTCTAAGTAATCAGTTAATAATTCACTATCTGCCAGTTCTTGCCCTAAATGACTACCAGAAAGAAAAAGGTTCTTTCCAGAATCTAAGTATTCCATAATAGCTGTCTTTTCAACTTCAGATAAACCATTTCCATCTGCAGATCCCGTATTCCAAATCACAACATCACGTATATCTAATAATATGTTATCTAATGTGGTGGAAGTTCTATCAATAATCTCATAACTAATATTTAGAGAATCTAAACCAGCTACAAATCCTTCTTCTGAATTATCTCCATTATCATCATCAACAAGTAAAATTGGTGGTATACCAATATTAATTTGCCACTCCTCTGTCACTGTTTCATTTCCATCAAACGTAAGAGTAATATCAAACACTGCCATACCAAGTTCAACATTTTCACTGATCTGAATTATAAAAGGATCATTAGTATTGTCTGATTGTTCATTGGTGGCAACTGTTCCAAATTCAGTAGTTGCATCCGTTATAGTAATTCCAGAGTGATCTGTAGAAATCTCTCCCAACACAGAAGAAAGAGCATTCCCATAATTAGCTACAGTAACAATAAGAGAAATTGTTTCACCTGGATCAGGATACGGATTGTCACCCGAAACGGTAAATTCAATATCATCCAGTAAAAGTAAATTTTCAATTGACATCAGCGTTAGTATATAATTAGCATTAGCTCCGCTTGTACTAGTGACAATGGGATTAACGGTTGCAGCATTATACGAGGTCCAATTATTTAACACAGCAAACCCATCAGCATTGATATCAACAGGAATTTCAAAACCATCATCTAATGTACCTTGATGCGTAAAAACTTTTAATCTCCAGTTGAAATTTGCATCACCATCAAACTGTATTAATAAATTATCCTGTGAACCAGATCCTCTATTAATTTTCACATAATTAACACCTAAGTCATCTGGTAATTTATTAGATGGAGGAGTATAGTTTACTAGAGCACCAGTCGCAGTGCGTGTTATCGCTACAGGTGATATATTGCTTGCTTCCTCAAATTCACCTTCATAATAATTTCCATGAGATCTTGATCCAGTAAAATGACGCCAAGCAGAAAACTTAGTGAACTCGTCAACAAAGTTAGATCCATTATTTGTAAAATAATTGTTCATAGCAGAAATCGTACCACTAATTGGTGTCTCCCATATATTCTTAACAGCACTATCACCAAAATTTTCATGGATAAAAAGATTCCAGATTGTAGATCCATACTGGTATAAACCTCCAGATTCAAAATAATCTAAGCTTCGATGCGGTTCATTCTGAAATGCTTGATCGTATCCTTCATACCCATTTAACTCGTCCCACACTATTTCTTCAGCCCATTGAGAAGAACATTCTCTATACCAAGAACCACTTGGTCCTGGATCACCATCACAACTAGTATACGCATGCTGAACCAAGTGATGAAGTTCATGGGAGGTTGTGAGCTTATTTTGGCTATCATTTAAATTCTTACTCATATAAATCCTATGATAGCTACTTCCAGGAACATATCCATAGGTACCTGACTGATATTCTATAGTTACTAAAAACATGGTATTACTAGTACATGTTAACGGGTTAATCCATCCTAAATCAACATAACTAGCCAAAGCATCTTCTATATATTGCCCCATATTTTCAACAAAATCGGGGTGTCCACTATTATCGTTATCCTGCGCATTGCTGCCAGATAAACCATCTTCACCACTTAATTGATAATTAAGCTGAACATTTCCTTCTGGTGTAAAGTATGATACTCTATCATTTGATCTTTCATCAACATCACTATTGATATTATCTAATTTGATTTGTAAATCACTAGGAAGTTGATTATAGTATTCTTGCGCATCATCAATAATGCCTAGACCACAGGGGATATAATCAGGTTCTTCAAATTGATAGCGACCTGGTAAAGATTCAGGAATTAATAATGTACGAACCTTTAATTCAACTGCTTCAATATCAGTTAATAAACCATCATTTAGATCTTTATTAATAAGTAATAAAGGATTATTAATAGCATTCAATACATTTTGACTAAAAAATATAATAATTGATATTGTTAGTAATTTCTTCATATAAGAAGTGTTATAAAATAATTCCTCTATAAATTTATACGTTCCTTTATTAATAATTACTCATTAGTAATTATTAATAAAACAAATCTGGAATTATTTCATTAATACCATTTTATCCGTTGCACGATATAAGTTCTTTCCAGAAGTCAAATCATTTGCAATTACTTCATAAAAGTAAATACCTGATGGAACTTGATTACCAGAAGAATGTTTTCCATCCCATGAAAAACTATGCATACCTGCTGAATATACTTGATTTCCTAAACGATTAATTTCTCTACCAAGAATATCGCTGATCACAATAGTAAGATCTGCATGTACAGGTATTTCAATACGAATTTGCGTATCAGGATTAAACGGATTCGGATAATTACCCATTAAAGTAAAGTCTTTCGGAAGCACTTCTTCCATAGTAGATAATACTCCTGTTACAACTGTAAGAGTACGAGTATCAGATTCAATTGATTCCAATCCATCCGATGCTACAACTTTCCATGTTCCAGATAGGGACTGATTCTCACCTATCATCTCCGTTACTTCATTAGCAGAAATACTCACAGATATACCATCCGTTGCTGGAATATCAAGCATAGCTAAATCACCATCAAGCACAACTTTGTACCCAATTAAATCGCCATCTGGATCCGAAACGCTTCCTCCAAACAAGAATGTTAATTGATCCGTAGAACTTAAATCAACAGTCTCACCATCCTGAGGTGTCGCTTGAGATATGGATCCATCTGGTCCTCCTAATCCCATAAGCCAATCTACTGAATTAGATAACAAAGTAGTAAAATCCTGTGCAGCTTCAATAGGGAACGAAAAGTAAACGGTTTTAAATGGTGCATCTGCGCCAAGACTATTATATCGAGATCCAGTTTTATTAAAAGACTGATCACCCGTAAAAACATGTTCTGCGTCTTCAACGCTCATAAAATCCCCCCAATTTGTCCAACCTATTAATTCGTAATCTAGTGGACCATAGGCATTGTCTTCCCAAGTACCAGTAACTGGATCATTATTCTCACCATAATGGTTTAAATCTCCGCTACCACCATTGGTACCATCTCCATCATTATCGGGATCATTCCAATAGTATGATAGTCCAAGATAATCATATGCAAAATCTCCTTCAGAAAAAGTTCCTTCTTCTGCTAAATTTGTTTTCCAAAAGTAATCCATATCAGAATATAGTAAACGACCTCCACGGTCAAGGAAATCCCCAAAGCCATATATATCTTCGCCATTAGATGGCATCGCGCCTCCTGCCCATCCATGTTTTACAATCAATTCAAAATTGGAGTAGTTTATGACATCATAATCAACTCCACTATGATCATTCACATTCCATACATAGTAACCCGTGGATCCAAATAATGGATTTAGTCCAGTTGCAGATGTATAAATTGATCCCCATGATCCACCAAGACTATCTCTTGTCCCATCCTGTAATACAAGTACTTTTTGAGATGGACTTGGAGCAGCTACACGAACAAAGGAACGAAGACTGCTTGAGCTTGAGCTCCCCGTTACATCTGTTGCGCGAACATAAAAATTTACTGTATCACCTACATCCATGGATACATTTGCTAAAAATCTTCCTTCTACTTCATCATCTTCACTCATTGCATATTGCTGTTCATAAGGATTTGCACCTACTGGTGCAATAGTTACATTTAAAGTACAAGCAAAAGCATCACCGTCAAGATCTATGACATCTGCCCATACTTGTTTTTCCTCAGCCCATGTATCGCTAAAATCAGGTAATTGTTCAACAAATGGAGGCACTGCTTCATATTGCACAACCGCTTGGATCAAATGATGATAAGGATATTCCCCATTCCAGATACCGTACCATGATCCAGTTGTCCCCTGTGAATGAAGTGTGGAACGACAGGACCAATTATCATTGGGGTCTGGTATTCCATCTTGCCAAATCGTTGCAAGGTTATCAACTCCAGGAGTAGAAGCCAGATTATATCCTGCATATACATACAGCATATCATCAGGGACACCAAGGGAATCCGAACTTACATCTATTCCTAAGCCGTCTAGAGTCCATGTTGGAAAGTCAAAAACATTCCAACCTCCGGTAGTTGCAGCCCATGGATCCCATATACCTTCCGCATTAAAATGATTATCTGGAACACTATTAGAGAATACTGTTGGAATTGTATAAGGCATCAATAGTTGCAATGTACTTGGAAGCGCTCCATCATACGTATTTGCCATACTTGGATATTGGCTATGCCATAATCCTTCCTCATCCTGTTGAAAGGCAGGGCCATATATCCACACATCTACCGGGGCATAATCATCGACCACAACTCCATTTGGATATTCGGTCATTATTCTTGTCATCACATGAAATTGGTTAATAACGCCAGATGTTAATAAATGAATTCTTGTTACTACAGAATCATTTCCAGACTGGAGACCCGACATAAAGTCGCTATAGTCCCCAACTTGGCTAGGAGATGTATAATATGATATTGTATCTGTAATTGTTCGTTCACCATCACGATTAATATGAACACCTAAGCGGTGATTCATTCCACATTCACATGACTTGATTTCAGCCCTGTTTTTAGTCAATCTTTGATTGCTGGATTTGCTACCTTCCTTAGCAACCAAAATTGGCTGAGTAATTAATATTACCGCAAAAACTAATTTTACTATTTTAGTATACATAGTCATTTCTCTCTTATTTTTTATTTTATAAGTTAAAACTCAATCGTCACTTCAAATGAATGAACTGGCGCAAAATATTTATGGTCTTCAAATGAATAAGAAATCCAACTTTTCGTATTAAATACAGGGCGAAGATTAAGACCAAATCCACCTGTAAATCCACGCATATTACCATTTAATTCTATTTCTGATGCTTTATTATCGAACATGCCATTCAAATTACCATGTCCAATAACAAAATACATCAATTCTCCAAAAGTATATTCTAACCCAAATGATAAAAATTCAGCCTGATCTGCTATATTGTGAATAGCTACACTAGGGATTAATTGATCACTTGCTCTCATAGGAATTGTTAAAGATGATCCCAAGTCAAAACTAATTGGCAATGAATAATTTTCTGAAGATACTTCGATTCGTACATCCTCTTCTTCAAAAATATTATCACTGAGTTTAATTGTTTGTTGAAGATTCTCTCCTGCATATTTCATGTCGCCGCCAAAATTCTTTATTGAAAAACCAATAGTCATATCATAGAATAAACCAACTTTATATATTGCACCCATATCGAAAGCTATACCACTTGCAGTTAACTTGTCTATGTTCTGTATCACATATTTAATGGTACCCCCACCACTAAATTTATCAGTCATGCTGCGTGCAAAGGATACAAATCCAGCAAAATCATTTGCAGTAAACGTTCTACCAGTGCCAAGAGGCTGTAATTCCGTGGTTTCTTCAATATCCCCCGAAAGTAAACCCAATAATCCCATTGATACAGTCCCAAAAGAAGGAACATTATAAGTAAAAGACATATAATCAAAACTCATGCCCACAAAATAATTTGAATGATGAATAATAAAATTAGATCCAGTTAAGGTAGCGGTTGTTGCAGGGTTATAACTTAATGCATCAATTAAACCAGGCCTAGAAACCATCGTACCCGCATTTGCAGATCCCCTTGTTGTTGTATTAATTTGCAAAAATTTTGCACCAGCGCTCCCTTGACCTGCAATAAGAGGATGACAGATAAATAACAAGATAATTAACGCATTATGAAATTTTGTTTTCATCATTAAGGACCTAATACAATTGCAATTTTACCTTCTTTATAGACTGTTTCCCCTAACAGCTCTCCTTCTAGCTGATAAAGATATAATCCACTAGCAACTTTTAAACCTTCATAATTTCTTAAATCCCATGATAGAGAACCTTCTTCATCGTATACTTCATTATTACCAACAATTCCATCCTTTACTAGCGTTGTAATCCATTCACCAGCAACATTGAAAATTCTAATAGTGCAAGAAGCAGGTAAATGACGAAAATCTATATGCTGGTTAAAACGGTTCTGATCCCACAAAGCCCGAACAATATAGGGATTAGGAACTACTTTTATTTCACTTAACGAAGCGCGACTTATTGTATCAAGCATATTTACAGTATAGAATGTGAATTTATCATTTATCGTCAGTGGACGGGATGTGTTCATAAATAACGTATCTGGTGTTTCTGCATTTGGTCCATCAGGATAAGATAATGCCTCCCCACCAACAATATTTTCATCAAATGGTAAAAACGTTACTTCAAAACTTGTAGGATTAAGCGCTATATTTTGTTGCGCCTGCTCTGTTAATATTCGAAAAGCATTTTTAGTATTAGCACCATCTTCTTCATCTAAGATCCACCACAAGTATTTTTTTTCTTGAGCTCTTCTAATATTATATGACCAAACCTTTTGACCTAAAGTCATGTTATATATACTAATGGGGATTCGTTGTGCAAAAAATGAATCATCTCCATTATTATTATATCGAAAAAATCCTATTGCAGATGTATCTGCTATCAATGAGTCAGAATTATCATAAAACGTGATATAATAATCATAGGGTTCTAAACTTTGAGATCGCAAATCAAATTTAAATACATCAGCTACATTCGTTCCCAAGTTCCAGTATACGGAGTCAATACTTAAAGAAGGGTTTGTTACCATAAAAATAAAACCATGATCATTTGTAGTTACTTCTTCATCTAAAATACTAGTAGACGATAAACCATAGACTGTTTCTGGAACTAATTTTCCAGTAAAGTTTTTGCTGGATACTTCTTCAAGAATTAACGGGTTATAGCTGTACTGAGCAGATACGCTTCCACTCATAAATAATGAAGACATTTCAGATGATAGAGAAAGGACTCCATCACCGTAGTTTAAGATAGCTTTCACCGTATCTCCATTATATACACCTTGAACAATTCCATTTCCTACATCATTTAATTGAAAACCATTAATCGTCAAATTAAAAGTCCCGGGAACAACAACGCCTAATGGAAGACTCCCATCAATTTCTGACAAAGAACCTGCAATACTTAGTGTATCAACATAATCTTCTCCAGGAATTAGATCCATTAAGGGCTCAATACTACCAACGTCTGCAAGAATAGAATCAATTAAAATTGCATAATCAGCTGATTCATTGGTTGATTGTAATGGATCACTTTGAAAAAAGTGAATTTCATAATTATGACCTGTTAGATTTTCATAACTAGTGATTGCTTTTAAAAACTGACCTGTGGAGGGACCAAAATGTACATAATTAGAAATTTTTGGTTTGCCTTCTAATTCTAAAGCCATATGCTGTGGACGAACCATTATAATATTTTGATATAAACTACTTTCTAATGGAGGAATATCTGCTATTGGCACACCTTGGTCATAGGAAACAACGGAATAGAAATAATTCATTCCATCAATTAAACCTTCATCTAAAAAGGTATAGGACAAACCACTTTGAGCCCCGATTTCTTGTGCAGCATAGGTTTTAACAACAAATATATCACCATCTTGAGGGGTTAAGGACTGTTGGGCTATTTCTATATCGCTAATTTCACCATCTAAATCCAAATCCTTATATTCACCATTAGACAGTCTCACAAAAAATCCATCAAGATATATAAAATACCCATCTCTATAAAAATCGATATCTGATAATGTTCCGCTTAGAGCTTGCATGGCAGTACTATCATATTCAGCATACGTACGAAAACCTTCTCCCATAGTCATTGCAGCAATATTAGGCAATACAGATTGCCGATTTGTTACGTTATATATAACCATTATTAATGTATCAATAGTCATGCCATCAACTTCTATTTGATGAGTCATTAGTTCAATTGTGTATTCTGCTTCAATAAAACGATCCTCAATAGTTTCAATAGATGGGTTTGAACTGATATCACCTTTCCCTAAGGGTCCAATAAATCGGGAAATTGCATTTGAAGTTCCTTTTGAATAATCAACAATACCTGACCATTCTGATGAATCTCCTACGACATCATAATCAGTAAGCAACGTCCAATCGTTTTGAAGGCCAGAAAGGGATCGATATACTCGATATCCAGCAAAATCAGCTAAACCAGTAAATGGATCAATTACCGTTTCAGGAAAATTATCCCATGATAAATAAATGGCTTCGTGCGCAGGCTGGGCAGTTAGTTTCGGTGATGGTGGCGCTTCAGCTCCAATATAACCTGTATTAAACTTATCTATTGCTGATTGCGTGTTCTTCTTTAAATCTGATAAGGATGAGCCTGCAACTAAAGCAACTGATACACTAATAGATTTCCCAGGATCTAACCGAATAACAGGTCCACTGGTTGCTAATTGTCTTACATCTTGTGGCTCTTCGAACACTTCAAAACTATCAACCATTGATAATTGAAAATATTTGATATGATCCATTTCATCATCATCCACATCACCTGGATGACCTTCACTTTGTCCAAGATCTGAACGAATCCATGTCTGAAAACCAGTTAAACCTATTTGCCAATCATTCAATTCGTTACCAGCAGGAGGAACTCCTTTAGAAGGATCACCTATGGAATCAACAGGGCTTTCCACAAACACAGACCCCAAATAGCCAGCTGGGGCAATCCATCCAGATTCTTCTGAATCCGAATCATATGAATATCCTAAGTTTAATGATCGATCAAATCCTATCAAATCATCATCAGCATAACCCACATCATTATCCATAAAATACCCTACGTAGATGCTATCTAGGGGAAAATCATTCATATTTGTAATTTTAAAATTGATATATAAATAATCATCAGTTGTCCATGAATAGGTTCGTTGTTCGACTTTAATACCTAAGCCACGTGTATCATATCCTCGATTCCAAAGAAACCTTCCATCTCTCTCATCTAAATAATCACCAAATACACAATACGTATCTTCATCGGAAACAATATCACCTCTAATATTCTCATTTTCATCCTCACGAAAAGGGTCTAATAATAGTAAACTACTGTCTAAGCCAAGAGAGCTTGTTGCGAGAAATTGTTTTCTGCGATTATTTATATTTTCATAGTCCAGACGATATAATGTATCAGAATTAGGAAAATAATAATCTCCAGATTGTGGTACAAAAAAAGACCATATATCTTGATACTCTTCAACAGTCTTATTTTTTTGACCAAATAAAAAGTCACCTTTATTATCTTCAAGCTTCCCATCAGATACTGCAGATATAAGCTGATTTGATTGCCAAAGTTTTGATATTGAACTCATTTCTGAATAATAGGCTGTGGTAGCAACACGAACATTTTTTATCGTTTTACCCCCAATAGTTATTGAACGATCTTCAGGTGTATTAAAATATTCAGATTTTCCACCAATCCATAAACCAGCACCCCATGTATAAAATTGATTTGTTCCACTTGGAAATTCACCTGTTCTCCCATTATAAGCTCCATAACCTACAGGAAATTCTCCATTATAACCTTCCCATCCCGGAGGAGGTTCAAATACTCCACTTTGACCAGTATTGCTAATCGTATATTGACTAAAAAAACCTGAACCAACCCAAGATAATGTAGGGTCCGGAACCTGATCATACGTATTAGATCTATACATTATACGATCAGAAATCTGTTTGCCAGATATCATCTTACTTTTACTATAAATAGTTGAGGAAAGAATAATAATCGTAATGAAAAATCTAAACATAATTATATGATAACGATGTTAAAACCAGAGGTTTATCCCAAAGTGAAAATATCTTGCAGAAGAATAATTATAAGGATTATTTAATAGACTTCTCCATAACTGCAAGTGAGTATCATAAGCTTCTTCAGCTGATGAAATAATATTTCCATTTATTGGATTAGTATCGCCAATATATTGAAGATATCTACTTCGTTCGAATACGGGTGGACGACCATTTGTATCCGGTTCTCCACTATAAGAGTAAACATATGTCGTATTAACCCAGTTAAATACATTTCTTATATCAAGATACATGCTAAAATGATTGAAATATTTTTCTACACGCATATCAAGAGATTTATAACCGGGCATCCTTTTAGATCCAATTTCTTGCGCTTTTCCATAAATATCTGTTGGGGTGTAAGGTGCACCAGTGGCTAAATTTCCTTGAAAATTAAAATTCCAATCACTTGTTAGTCTGCTAATAAAACTATTACTATTTCTCGGTGGCAAATAATAATTCAAATTAAACTTTACGGAATGGGTAATATCAAACTCCATTGGATATTCTTTAACAGGCAAAGGCCTATCAGAATCAAAAATATATAAATAGTAATATTCTCTATTGCTTGATCCCGTTCCTTTTGCTGACATCCATGTATAATCAATGTCACCTGTCAAATTACTAAAGTTGTTCAATTTTAATTTGAATTCAATTCCTTTTATCTTTGCATAATCTTCCATCTCCATCACTGTGACACTTGCTACTAGTCCTTCTATTAAAACAGGATATGTTCTATTCGTCGCAAGATTCATTTGATCTTTAAAAAATGAGATAATTTCAAGACCTAATGTTGGTGAAAATTTATGCGCAAGTCCGAACTGATATTGAATTGTTTCTTCCGGTGTAATATTTGGATTCCCAACTAATGGCAACCCACTTGATATATCAGCATATACATTTTGATACATTTCAGAATACTGCGGAAATTGTACAAAATAGCCATAATTGGTATAGATTGCAGTTTTATCAGAAGCGTTAAAATTAATTCCTAATCTGGGGCTCAATTTGATTTTTACTTTAGCAGGCTGTCTTTCAACAATACCATCATCAACTAATAAACTAGTTTTTAATGATTCTACATTTGGATCAAAATAGTCCCATCGTAATCCGCTCATTAAAATAAAATCATTATTTTCATATTTATTTTCTGCGTAAGCAGAGCCTGATAATGGCTCATAGTTATAAGAATCAAAATAGGGATTTTGGTTAGCAAATTGAATATCACGATAATCCATTGTGCTGGCTGTAGTCTTAAATCCAAATTTTGCTGCATTACGCATACTCCATTGTGTATTTAATTGAAATTCTATACTTGAATGCGTACTTACAGATTTATGGCTTCTTGGACGACCCGGCCCAAATGTATAGACATTAAAAATATCACGATCATAGTAATATCCATTGTGCATATTCCCAAGATATGCCCATAAGTCATTACTACGTTGAAAATCATCATCTCCAAATAGATAACTTGCATATTCTTTTTCATCAAAATCCTTGAAATGAGCTGTCGAATCCAAGGAATTATAATAGTTAGATTCTTCATCTAAGAATGAAGGTATATACCAAGTGCCCGCCTCATGCCATCTTTGATTATAAGCTACTACTTTTTCTGATTCAGATGACCACATACCAGTAGATAAATCAAATTGATTACCTTGTGTATAATAATAATAATAAAAAGCTTGCTCTTCATAAGGTAAATTACTGAGTTGCGCTGGATTATTATTTGTACCACCGGATAAATCATCAATAACAAAATAGTTATCCGATATCAGTGGTAATCCATTAGCATCTGTTAATTCTTTCCAAATACGGGTTTTTGGATCATACCAACCATTATTTTCCGCATAATAAACCCAATCCAGTCTCGTAGATAAATAATGAAAATCTTTATAAGATTTGTTCTCTCCGGATCCATAATTATTATAATGTTCAAAAGTTGAAATCATTAATCGCCAGGCTGTATTTTTTCCTAATGTATTTTGTATTTGCAGACTAAGACGACGACTTCCCTCTAAGGTTTTGTAGTAATCTCTTAACCAATTTCCCTTGCTAATACTATGACTATAGCTTTCAGTAGCTTTATCTTCAAAAGAAGCTGAAATAATTGCATTAAAACCTGAACTTGGTGGTGAAAAAGTCATTTTAAAAGTACCCATGGGATGTGTAAATGAACTATGAGGTAGTTTTATTGATCGAGGACTTACAATATTGCTCCCCGCATATGATCCTGATAAATAAAATGATAAATATTTCTTTAATCCTGGAAATGGACCACCAAATTGCAGATTATACTTTCCATAGTTATTATTATAAACAGAATTATTATTCGAAATTTGATCTGTTTCAAAAATTAAATTACCTGAATAGTTTTGCTTCGATCCTGACTTAGTAACCACAGTTACAATACCTGACATGGCCTCACCAAATTCTGCTGAGAAGCCACCTTTTGATATCGTAAGAACATCAATCGATTCTTTATCAATCTGCACTCCTTGAGAACGATCAACTGGGTCATTCGTCAATATTCCATCCACATAAAAAGCAACTTCACCGCTTCGCCCACCTCTCATATGGATTCCTCTAGATCTACCTGCCTCTGTCTTAACTACGCCACCTGCATTTGCAATTACATCAGTAAAGTTTGATACAGGCATTTTATATAATTGATCCCCTGAATATTTCACTTGTGTAACTACAGATTTTACGTCTACTGTATTTTCCATGCTCTCCGCAACCACATTCACCTCTTGACCTTCAATTGCTTCTACGCTCATCGAACATAAGATATGTGTTGTAGCACCAGGGGAAACTTCAATGCTTTGAATTATTGTTGAAGCATATCCCATATAAGATACTTTAACACTGTATACACCAGTAATTAGATTAGGTATAACAAATTCCCCATTTTCATTTGTCATGGTGCCTCTACCACTTTCAACAGGTAATAAAAGGATATTCGCTCCAAAAAGAGGGTCTTTTGTCATTGCATCAACAGCTTTCCCTCTAATTTTACCGGAAACCCTATCAGATTGTGCATCTAATACAGAGATAATTATAAAAATAAAGAAAAAGAAAGATTTGAATTTCAAGATCATTTATTTGAAATCAGTTAATCTTATTTATGCAGATTTTCTTCGAATATGATATAATGGATTCGAACCATCTTTTATCACTTTTCTAGTAATAGTAATTTTATCAACAGAATCCATCTCTGGTATTTGATACATAATATCCAGCATAGCATCTTCCATAACTGCACGTAGCGCTCTTGCACCTGCATTACGTTCCATAGCCCGAGTTATAATTTCATCTATCGCTTCTTTTCTAAACTCTAGCTTAATTCCTTCCATCCTAAAAAGCTTTTTATATTGTTTAATTAACGCATTCTTTGGTTCAGTAAGAACTTTATATAAAGCATTCTCATCTAACTTATTTAAACTAGAAATAATAGGAAGTCTACCTATAAGCTCTGGGATAAATCCAAATTCAATCAAATCCTCCGACTGTAAAAAATTTAAAATATTATTAGAATTGTAAATAATATTATTATTATTATTTGTTTTTGCAAATCCTATCTCTGCTTTTCCCTCTCTTCTTAAAATAATATCTGAAAGTCCATCAAAAGAACCACCACAAATAAACAAAATATTTTGCGTATCGACAGGAATGAGACTTTGCTCTGGATGCTTTCGACCTCCTTTTGGAGGAACATTACTAATTGTTCCTTCTAAAATCTTTAAAAGAGCTTGCTGAACTCCTTCACCAGAAACATCACGAGTTATACTTGAGCTTGATGCTCGTTTACCAACTTTATCAATCTCATCAATATACACTATTCCTTGTTCTGCTAAGGATATGTCATAATTTGCTACTTGCAATAAACGAACTAACACATTTTCAACATCTTCACCAACATATCCTGCCTCCGTAAGTGCAGTTGCATCAGCTATTGCAAATGGTACAGAAAGAAAATTTGCGAGGGTTTGTGCAATTAATGTTTTTCCCGTTCCAGTTGGACCTAGCATCAAAATATTGCTTTTTTCGAGCTTTACACCATCATCTAAATCTTGAAAGATGATCCGTTTGAAATGATTGTGTATCGCAACAGCCATTATTTTTTTTGCTCTATCTTGCCCAACAACATGCTGATCAAGATAACCTTTTATTTCTGAAGGTCTTGGAAGCGTCCTATGGTTCGTATTTTTATCTTTTTGTTTTGGAGTTTTTTTTGTCATTTTTTCTTGCTGTTAAAATTGTATCTAAAATTCCATATTCTTTTGCTTCTTCAACACTCATAAAAAAGTTTCTATCTGTATCTTTTTCTATTTTTTTAATTGTTTGCTTCGTGCTTTTTGCCAATATTGAATTTAATCTTTGTCGAAGTCTCAAGATTTCATCCGCTTGTATTTTTATATCAGAAGCTTGCCCTTCTGCTCCACCAAGTGGTTGATGAATCATGACCCGCGAATTAGGTAAAGCAGATCTCTTACCAGGTGTTCCGCCAGCAAGTAAAACTGCAGCCATACTTGAAGCAGCTCCCATACATATGGTTGCTACATGTGGTTTTATATAATTCATAGTATCAAAAATTCCTAAACCTGCTGAAACATAGCCTCCAGGAGAATTAATATATAAGAATATATCTTTATCAGAATTTTCTGCTTCTAGAAATAATAATTGAGCAATAATTAATGAAGCTACAGTATCATCAATTGGTGTACCCAAAAATATAATCCTTTCCTTTAGAAGTCTTGAATAAATATCATATGCGCGTTCAGTTCGACCAGATTGCTCCACAACCATCGGCACTAACTGAGCCATTGCCCTCTTACTCATTATTTACTCCTTTCATTTTCAGTTTCTTCACGAAGTACTTTAGTATGAACTTTAACATCTTTAATCTTGGTAAAATCTTCTAAATAGTTCAACACCTTTTTTTCTATTAGGTCATCCTCAATTCGTTGGCGGTTACTTGGCTTTTTATAATATTGTTTTATTTCTTTTGAATGATCTGGTGATCGTTCTAACAATTTTTGAATTTCTTTATCTATATCATCTCTAGATACAGAAATATTATCTTGATTAGAAACAATAGCTTTTCGAATTAGATACCATTTCATATTTCTTTCCGCAACAGCTTTATATGAATCTCGAATTTTATTTTCATCGAGATCTTGAGATTGCTGCTGTTCTTTTGCTTCTTGGATAAGATGATCTAAATATGAATCGACCATTGCAGGTGCAAAATCAGGTTTTACATATTCTATCATACTATCAGCAAGAGTTCGTTCAAATGCCTCCTCCGATCGTTGAGCATAGCTATCATTCACCTTTTTCATAATAATATTTCGAAAACTCGCTTCATCTTTCGAATCAGGCTCTACAGATTTAATAAATTCCTGATTTACCTCTGGGACCACCTGCTCTTCAACATTAATTATAGAAAGTTCATATTTGGTCATTGAATTATCATTTAAATCAGGTAAATCTACCTGTACTTTATCACCAGCTTTAAGTCCAATTAGTTTTTTCATATTATCACCGCTAAAAGGATCCGTACCAATTTGTAAAAATCTTTTCTCTAGTTTTTCACCAATTATCGGCAGACCTGAATTATCTAATTTTTGAAAATCAACAATAAGATAATGTCCTTCTTTTGCGCCATCTTCAATAGTTTTAACTTCTGCGCGAGATCTACGCATTTCATCAATAACATTATCGATATCTATATCATCGGATATATACTCAGTTTTCTGAATTTTTAAACAATTTTTCTTCATTTTTGGCAATACAATCTTGGGTTCAATTTGAAAAATTGCTTTAAACTTAAAATGCTCTTCATAATGGAAATGTACATCTTCAATATTTGCTTTATTAACAGGAATAAGGTTTTCTTCTTTTAAGGCTTCTATGTAAAATTTATTTACACCCTCTTCAATAAATTCTGCTTCAATATTCGGCATAAATTTATTCATCAATACTTTAAGCGGAATTTTTCCTGGTCGAAAACCTGGTAATTTAACCTTCTTGCTGAATTTCTTAATAGTTTGCTGAAAATCCTGAAGACATTCATCCCAAGATAGATTAATGGTTAGCTCCCTTGAATACGCATTTATTTTATTTACTTTAATTTCCATATATCTATTAAAATTGCTGGCGAATTTACTTCTTCAGTTAACTGGCGTCAAATTATAGATGATAAAAGTTAAAAAGTTCAATCAAATAATTCCATCTTGTAAAACTATGCTACCTAGATAAAAACACCACATTGCTATCATTTGAATAAAATGAGCTATATCATTATGATTCATGTGTTCATGTAACGTAATTCTACTCTGTTGTACACCAGCTGAAACAAAAGTAATAATAATTCCTAGCATTATCATACTTACTCCATCTGATTGGAAGACAACATATGAATATAGAAATCCTACTAAAACGACACTCATAATAAAAAGATAGAATAAAACTACATTAACAAAATCATCATTTCTTGTTACAGTGAAAAAATAAATTACTAATAGGCATAACAATACCCATCTTAATCGTATTACTAATTGATATTCAAATAAATGATGCAACATACTCAAAAACATACAATAGCTCATTATTCCAATTGAATATGTTGCGAATTTCCAAATTATATTGGCAATAGAGGCTGAACAATATGGCCCAACCCCATGACTCAATGCACCAAGGAATGCCCCTAAAGAAA
Source organism: Fidelibacterota bacterium (assembly GCA_029936965.1). GTDB lineage: Bacteria > Fidelibacterota > Marinisomatia > Marinisomatales > TCS55. The sequence goes on along the minus strand of JAPYRG010000004.1, from coordinate 88,820 downwards.
GCATGCGAAATGTCCATATCCAATGGTATTGCACATTAAGTAACTGATTAATATAAATGCTTGTTAATTCACTCGAATAATAAAATGCAATGATAGCAATTATTAAATCTGTTATTGTTGTCATTGGTTCGTATATGATTGTTTTAACCATTTTGGGTTATAAATCCATCACTAAATATACTAATTCAATTACATCAATAATCGTTATCTGATTATCTGTATTCAAATCCCCAGCTTCTATAGAACATAGTTCTGGTTCAACAAAACCCATTACAATATCAACTAATCTTAAAATATCAAAAATATTAATTCTCTGATCAAGGTTTACATCCCCTATGTTATTACCACAAGAAATCATTTCTTTCATAGCGGGTACTTTCATCGCAATACAATGTATAGCCCCATTTGCTGGGATAATTTGATTACAGTCAAAACCTATCGCTTCTGAACCTGGAATAATGTCTTCATATTGAGATAACACATCAGTATCATTTGCAAAAGAATCAGTAAATCCATAGATAGGAACTAATACCTTATTATTAACTATTAGAGAATTAACATATGTATAGGTTATACCATTACTATATGGAGGCATTGGCATACGAATTACATTAAATGATTTTCCATCTCCATTCGTCTCATTTGTAAGTTGATTTGCTACTTGATTGCATAGGTCATAATTGCCTGGATAACCAGCAGATTGATTTTCATACTCACCAACAACAATTGTTGAATCATTAATTATTTTTACAAACATATCAATATGTCCAGTACCATCATTAATTAGATGAGGAGCGATTATCACTTTGTGCACTCCATAATAATCTAAAAAATACTGACTAAGCTGATCTTCAGTAAGATTAGGGTCAAAACCCTGGGAAGCATCAAAAATTACGTCTGAAACTATTACTGCTCCTTTCCCATCTAAGAGCATGTTCCCGCCAGCTTCAACTAAATCCAAACCATAATAATTAACTCCGAAGCTTTCTGCAAACAATTCAGGAAAAGAATCATCTTGAGGGCGGGGTCTATTATATGTCAGATCAATAATCTCTCTTCTATCCCCCGGCTCATAGATCCACCAAGGTCCATAATCTCGTATCCAAACTGAATTAGTAGGTGCAACTTCAAAAATAACATGATCCATATTTACATTTGCATTAGTAAGAGTGTTGTATACCGAATTCTGCTCAGTTGAATTATCAACAACAACCCAGGCAGTATCATCTTCAGCAACTTCTTTAATCAAATCCGTTAACAAAGTTGAATAGGCTTCCCAGGCAAATAGGATCCCAGCCACTGTATCAAATTCTGCAGGTGCATATAAAATACCATCTGGCGGATCTGTAACCGTACGATTTATACCGATTTCGTCTAACCTTTTTTTCTCATCTTCAGACAAATTATGTGGTAAGGATTGACCAAATAATAATGAACCCAGCATAAAAAATAATAGAACTATCATTTTATAAGGATTAAATATTGCTTTAGATATATTTTTCATTTAGGGATGCCAATTTTATTAATTTCGTCGACATTACTTGTGCTTCTTTTTTATGATCATGTTTTATATACCCTTTTTGTAGAATTTTTACTTTATTAATGGCCATATTGATTGTAGCCATTCGATCTTTATTATTTATATTAGGATTATCAATCATTTTTTCTAGTGCTATTACTCGATATAAATCCATCCCCCAATATTTCTTAGATAATTGATCATCATGTCCACCAAATTTATTTATTAATTTTTGATCCAAATATAGAACACTATATTTTGAACAAATTCTCAACCACATATCATAATCTTCACAAACAGGTAGACTTTCATCAAATAAACCGACATTATTAAATATATCTTTATGTATGATAATTGAAGAAGGGGAAATAACACATAATGGTAAACATTTATTATATATATCTCCACCATATTTTCTATGTTTTTTCATTGGGTTTACTCGTACTTGATTACGAATCCAAACTTCATCGGTATGGCAAATTTTATACGAAAAGTTTGTATTTAATAAATTTATTTGTTTTTCCACTTTTTTAGGTAGCCATTCATCATCTGAATCTAAAAAGGCTATCCATTTACTTTTGGCTAACTTAATTCCTACATTTCTAGCAGTACTCACACCCTTATTTTCTTGATGTGTCAAAATAACTTGAGGAAAATCTCTTTTTACCAGATCATATGTGCCATCTTTCGAACCGTCATCAATAACAATAATTTCATTTACTGGATATGTTTGATTTATCACAGAATTAATAGAACGATAAATTAGCTTTGCTCTGTTAAATACAGGAATTATTACGCTAACAGCGTTTTGATTATTTTTCATATATTATTATGAATATATCCACAATAAATACATTTACTACCAACTTGCACAAGAAATCCACATTCTGGACAATTCCATTCATCTAATGATAGATCTTTATATGGGTCATTCTTTGATCGTTGAACACTAACTAAAACTACCATAATAATAAATATTATTATTATAATTGAAATTAATAAAAAAGAATAGCCCAACTAATTATCCTTTATTCCTTAATAAAAAAAACCCTGCTAATTATGCAGGGTTAATTATATAAGAAATTATTATAACTCTTATTGTTTTAATCGGTATGTACAACCTTCAATTGTTTTAAGAAATTTTTCTACTTGATTTGATGTATGAAATAATTCATTCATTGGCTCAAATGTATCTGTTGGATACATTTCTTCATCAAATTCGACAAGAAATATTGATTCAAGTTTTACCGTTATATCTCTTAAAACTTGCTTAGTAACATTTTTACTTCTAAGAAAATTTATTTGCAGATTTAATTGGCCCTCACTTGTCATGTGAAATAATGGTAATAATCCAAAATCAGAATCACACCTATAAGTCAATGTGCCATGGTCATTACCTCTTCCCCAAGAAATATCTGTAGCATGTTTTTCTGAAAATTCACAGATACTATTTCCAATTTTTGCTATTTCACGACTGCATTTTTCACGCATGTCATTCATAAACGTATCTTTATTCCATTTCATATGATAGATTTTCCCCCAAACTTGATAAATACCTCGGAATACAATAAATAATGTTGATCGAATTTAAAGAAAAGTTTTATTTAATAAAAATGAAGGTTATTATTTTTTATTTTTTATTTTTTTAAATATAAATTTATTCATCTTTATATATCTTTGGTTTCATCAGGCCAAGTAATGCAGGAAGAAATGTCAAATCACAAATTAATGCAATAAAAATTGTTAGAGCTGCTAGCAATCCAAAATCTGCAGTTGGTGTAAAACTAGAAAAAGTTAAGACTAAGAATCCTGTCACTAAAATTCCTGTAGTTGTAATCATTGCAAGCCCTGTCGTCATTATAGTTTTATCATTGGCCATTCTGTAATTCCATTTATGTGCTGGCAATTCCATCCTATACCTAGTTAAATAATGAATCGTATCATCAACTGCTATTCCAAAGGCTACAGCAAATGTCATGGCCGTTGGTGGTCGAAGTATAATATCAAAATATCCCATTATTGCAGCCATCGCAAGCATTGGAATTATATTTGGTATTATAGATATTAATGTAATAGGTACAGACTTAAACAAAATTATCATAACAAATGTAATTAGTATGAAAGCAGCAACAAAACTAGTGGTTAAATCACTTACTAAATAATCATTCGTTGCTAAGGCTAAAAATGTAGTTCCTGTTATTTCAACTTTCATATAATCTGGCATCTTATTTTCTACAAAGTTGTATATATCTTTTTTAATCTCAGAAGCCCTTTTAGAGTTAATATCTTTTACTCTTCCAGTTATTCTAGACTTTGAATAATCAAAATTAATTAATGAATTGAATTTATCTCCATATATCAAAATTGTTTGTGTAATTGCTGACCTAGAAGATGGAATAGTATAATATTTATTGTTTCCATCATTCATTGCACGATTAAATTCTTTAATATGATCTACCATAGATATCATTTTTCCTATATCATCAACACTTGATATATATTGTTGTAACATATCTAAGTGTTGTAAAAATACTGGATCTCTTATATCATTTACTTCAGATAGGTTAGGGGTATTTATACTTACAATTATTTCTAAAGGAAGAATTGAACCCATTCTTTTCTCAGCTATCATTATATCATCATATAGATTTGTTCCAGGCTTCAAATCATCCATTAATGAATTGTGACTATTTATTTTGGATGCTCCTATAACTGAAATAATAGCAAAGAAAAAGGTGAAAATAATTATGGGTTTGGGATAGGATCTAACCAGGTTTATAAATCCCTTTAATATATTTATTCTAAATCCTAAAGAATATGATTTCAATTTTTTGATTGGGGTCTGTTTGCACAACATTATCATAGCTGGTAAATATGTTACGGTTAAAATAAAAGCAAACATAACGCCAGCTGCTGTCATCATGCCAAATTGTCTAACAATATCAATATTTGACCTAATTAAAGAACCAAATCCGATACTAGTAGTAATAGAAGTAAGAAAAATTGCTGTTCCAATTTTTTCTAATGTTTGAGATAATGCCTTTTTTTTATCCTTAACATCAGATAAAGTACCAAAATATTTAACAAAAAAATGGACAGAATCACCAATTCCAATTATAAATAACAATGTAGGAATAATATATGTCATAATATTGAAATCAATATTTAATGTAACCATTAAACCAATCGTCCAGATAACTACCATTATAATAATAGACATTGGTACCAGTAATGCTAACCATGAACGAAATACCACGGTGAATAAAATCACAATCATTACTGCGACTGGAATTAAGAATCGAATAGTGTCAGCAACCATTAATTGGACGTATCGTGTTCTAAGAATAGGAAGGCCTGATTGATGCCACCTCCAATTTACTGAATTCTGATATACATCAATTTCTTCGATAATTCTTTCTCTCATATCATGATTATTGAATGACTCATCTAGTTCTATTGCAATTGAAGCTAATTTTCCATCTCTTGAAATCAGAGTCTCTTGTACTAACTCAGAAGAGGTAATACGTTTTTTTGCATCAAATAATGAATCTGTTGATTGGGGTATATAAGGATAAACGGATCGTAATAATTCAACCTCACCGTCCGTGAATATTTCTAAATTTGATAAACCTGTAACTTCATCAATCCCTTTAATAGTTTCAAATTTTTCAATTAATGATTTATTAAGTTTAAGGTTCTCATAAGAAAAAGGATCCTCACATTCATACATTAACAAAATAAGATTATCCTCACGATCAAATTCTTCTAAAAAATCAAAATATTTTTCTACATTTGGATCATTAATAGCAAAAAGTTCCTCAATTGAAAAGTTCATTTTTAATTGGATAGCGAAAGAAATCATCACTACAGTAATGAACGCTGTAAGTGCAATTATCCATCTGGGGTGATCCAAAATGATACTAATCAATTTTTGTAAAATTGTTTTCATCTAATAAATATTATTGTAGAAGAATGGGAAGGATTTTACAAAATTCTTCTAAATCAAGTATGGCAAATAATATAAAAAACCCCTGAATCATAACAATCCAGGGGTTCATATTAATATGGGTGATAGGAAATACTACATTCCCTGTACTTTACCTGATTTCTTATAAAGTTGCCAAACCACATGCCAACCCAAAGCAACCATTACCATTAATGGAACCCAATTTGTTCCATCTGTTACTCCAAAGTTGCCACCGCTCAAAACACCAGCTGCATGATGCTGGTTAATCATTGTCCATAAAAGTGGGACAGACATATACGTATTATGCTTTGATCGTAAACCTGCTAATGCAACTAGCTCCCCATCAGGTGCATCTCCATTTTTAATAGCCGATATAATTTGTTGCTGTGCTGGCCAAATACGATACCATACATTAAACGCCATATTTGTGCCAAGCAAAGCACCTAAATGAATATTAAAAGATCGGTAACTAAATCCAGCCCATTCCTTCATTAGATACACAACTATTCCAATCAAAACAAAACTAATAACTGTTATAACCCGCACATTTCCAGACAGCCCTGTTTTGTATAATGCATCATATAAAAAGACACCTAAAAATGTGATAGCTAACATTACATAAGCACTCATGCTCCAATCGCCATCATCAAAGGTTAATCCGCCATGATAAAATACGACAAGCAATAAAACAACACCAGTTACCCAAGTCCAAGCTGCCCCCCAGCGAAACCAATAAAGAGCGCGGGGCATTAACTCTGGAACTACTTTCTTCTTTGACCCTGCATCAAGAGTTGCAGCAAAATGTCCATTTATCCAGTTGAAAAAATATAGTAAACCTATCCAAGCGATTCCGGCAATTATATGCAACCATTTGAATAAGGGATGTATTAACTCCATAAAGCCTCCTTTAATTGTGAGATATTAATAAGTAATAAAAAAGAAATCAAAGATTCAAATCATCAACTAATAATAAATGCATTTTAGATGAAATTAACTCTGAAAAATCATAATTATTATAGGAAACACATAAAGAAATTTCTCTACCTTTATCTAAGAAATTTTGTTTCGCAACCGCATCAAAAATAAAACTAATATAATGAACTGAGCTAATTTTATCTTTTTCTTCCCTCCCCTTCTCAAATTGTGAAAATACCTTTTCATTATAAATTTGAAAAAACAGATTATTACCTTCAGTGAGACCAATAAATTGATTTAACACTTTTTTAATTTTTGTTTGTTCAGTTACTTCAATAAATAGTGTGGCACTTAAACCATTCTTTGGAGGAAGTAAGGAGTTATAAATATCTAATTCTTCTTGAATCTGATGATCATGAACCATTCTCTCAGCTCTCATCATCTCTTGAATTTGAAATTTTATTGTTTTTATATTTTCAAAGGTTATTGTGATATTTGGTCCAAGTTTTATTCTTCTATTTTTTTTATATAAGATTATATCTTTACGATATTTCTTTCGAACTTTCTCATATTCAATAATATTCATCAAATCAGACCGTTTTAACATATTCACTCATTTCTTTATTTTAATGATTTAAAACCATAAGCATTATATAATTCAATTATGGGATGTGAAGGCATAATCTCACCATCACTAGCTTGATTTAATTGATGACTTGCCAGTGCGCAATCTGAACAAATATTATCAGATTCTTTTTGATTAAGATCATTCACACATCGTTCAGCAACTTTCATGGAATCATCAAAATATTCTGCTTTCATACCCCAACCTCCATCCATGCCACTGCATCTATTTACCATATTAATCTTTGTATTTGGCACAAGCCTTAAGAGATCCCGTCCTTTAAAACCTATTTTCTGAGCTTTTAAATGGCAGCTAACATGATAATTAATCGTTCCTACCTCATTATTAAAATCTAATTTCAATTTATCATCTTTGTGCAATAAATAAAGATATTCAGATATATCAAAAGTATTATCGGATATTTTATTTATTTTTTCACTGTATTCAAGATAATCAGGATATTCTTTTTTTATTGTTAAACTACAAGTTGGTGGACCAGTAACAATAATCTTATAGCCCCTATCCACCCATTTAATTAATTCATTAACATTTGGAATAGCTTGATTTTTAAAGCCAATAAAATCCCCTGGGCTTAAATGTGGCGCCCCACAACATTGTTGAGAAGGGAATACACATTCAATATTATTATGCTCTAAAATAGTGACAGCAGCAATACCTAGATTAACATCGTGAGAATTTGTAAAACATGTTCCAAAAATAACAACTTTATCAATAGGGGTTAATATGTTTGATTTATGATTTTTAAACCATTTTTCAAAAGTACTTAATTGAAATTTTGGCAGTATGCGCTTCCTATGTATGCCTATTAATTTTTCCATAAAAAATCTAACTAAAGATATCTTATTAACTAAGTTAATCAACGGTCCAAAAAACATAGAAAGTTTTGCCATAAAATCTGTATTGGATAAAACTTTATCTACGTTCTTTACACCATTTATCTTGGATCGTATGGCATTTGCTCGAGTCATTAATTTGGGAAAGTCTAATTGAAATTCATGCTCCTTATCAGGCGTATAAGGACATGCAGGATCACATAGTTTGCATTGATAACACAGATCTACAACCTTCCACCTATCATCAGCATCTAAATCAGTTACTTCACCGCGAAATTCAACTTCAATGCTAGCTTCAATAGCTTGTTGCCCTTCAGGCAAATCAAGATAATCTGTCCTTTCCTTCTTTTTTTGAATCCGACCTTCAGATTCAGCTATTTTTCTTTTTTCAATACCTGCATTATCAACAGCATCAAATAAGTATGGGAAAGATGGACATAAATTGAAACATAATCTGCAACCTATACATATATCAAATATGCGGTTCATTTCAGCCTCTAGAGAATTATTATTCCAATAGTTTATATCAGTAATATCATAAACCGTGTTTACTATATCAGAATGGTTAATCATACTGTTTAAGGTAGGACGTATTTGTTATTGGGTTGAATATCAAACCTTAAAGTTCAATATTCAACCGATTGATTTATAAAGTATCTAGCGTATCTTGAAATTTTCCAGCGTGAGATTTTTCAGCACGAGCTAATGTTTCAAACCACTCTGCGATTTCATCAAATCCTTCTTCACGAGCGGTTGCAGCAAAACCAGGATACATTTCAGTATACTCATACGTTTCACCTTGTACTGCAGCTTTTAAGTTCAAAGATGTGTCTCCTATTTTAAGTCCAGTAGCTGGATCTCCTCCTCCATTGTTTTCCATAAACTCTAAATGGCCAAATGCATGTCCAGTTTCACCATCAGCAGTATTTTTAAAAATACCTGCTGCTTCAGGATATCCTTCAATATCAGCCTGGCGAGCAAAATATAAGTACCTTCTGTTTGCTTGTGATTCACCAGCAAATGCTGCCTTTAGATTTTCATGAGTTTTTGTTCCTTCGAGTGACATTAATATCTCCTTATTTATTATTAGTGTTTATTACAAATTCCAGTGATATTTATCTCAATATTATCAGCTTCGAATTTGTATTGATTCCAAACTTTTTTTTGTAATTCTTCTGTATGCATATGAATATCCGTTATATCTCCACACTTATTACATTTTAAATGATCATGAGACACTGTATTCCAGTCATAACGAGCTTTATTATTATCATATATTATATTTATTATTCCATCTTGATTAAGCTGACTTAAGTTTCTATAAATTGTTCCTAAACTAATATTAGATATATTTTTCTTAGCCTTCTTATAAATCCAATCTGCAGTAGGATGTAAATTTGTTGTTTGAACAATATTTTTTATTAATTCACGTTGTTTACTAAATCTCATAAATTAATATTATTTATAAATAGTAATAATTCCTATTACTATATGTTTTTTATTATTTTTTAAACACTTATATTTGTCACTAATTATTTATCTTAACTAACTTAATAAAGGAATAAAAATGGCTGATTATGTTTGTGAGCATTGCGGTATGGGGGTAACAGGATTGAATTGTGTAAAATGTGGCAAGGAACTAGTGCATGATCATATTACAAAAGATGATGGCTCTACTGTATCTATTGCAAAATGTCCTGAAGGGCATGGAAAAATAAAATCCCCTATGTGTTGCGGTCACGATATGAGTTGTAGCGTATAAGTTACTTATTTTCAGGATACGGGAATAAATCTGATAACAGACTAACTTTTCCATATCCATCTTTATATACAATATGGCTACGGTTAAACTGAGTATAATTGGTTAAACCTGATGCTGCAGCTAAAGAATTAAGACCATTTCGTAAAGTAATTACGTAGTTCAAAACACGCCATTGCTTTTCATCGGTGACAAGGGCTTTTTGATGCCCTGGATCTGTTGTGGCAACACCCACAGGACACGTATTAGTGTGGCATTTTTGTGCTCCAATACATCCAACCGAAATCATCATTCCTCGTGCTATATTTACTAAGTCTGCACCCATGCCTAATGCCATTGCGATTCTATCTGGACTAAATAATTTTCCACTTGCAAATACTTTTACTCTATCTCTTACCCCATACTTATGTAGAGCATTATCTAAATATATTAAACCTGAATGAAGAGGCAAACCCATAGTATCTGCCATTTCCTGATATGTGGCGCCTGATCCTCCTTCGCCTCCATCAACAGTAATTGAATCTGGCCCTCTTCCAGATTCAGCCATAAACTTTATTAAGTCATCAGCTGAAGATGAACTACCCATCACAACTTTTATTCCAATAGGCTTACCACTCTCTTCACGCATTTTATCAATAAAATCAAATAATGTTGGGACATCATGAAACTGATGATGACGGTTTGGTGAATCAACGCTTTTCCAAGGTTCTATACCTCTGATCTCTGCTATTTCTGGAGTTATCTTAGCTCCTTCAACATGTCCGCCACGTATTTTTGCACCTTGTGCAAGCTTTAATTCAAACATAGCAACTTGAGGATTTGCAGCTTTATCACGAAAAGATTCCCAACTAAATTTCCCATCTTTTTCTCTTACACCATTTAGTCCTGGACCGATCTGCATAATTACATCTCCTCTACCTAAAAGATGATATTTTGCGAGACCTCCTTCACCAGTATGGACCCAAGAACCTGTAGCTTTACCTAAGCCAAGACTCATAGCGCTTATTGCATTACCGCCTAAAGAACCAAAACTCATAGCACTCATACCTAAAGGGCCTTTTACACGCCATGGCTTCTTACAATTTGGGCCAATGATAATTACATCATCATTCATTAGGGTCCATGGAGAGACCTCAACTTCTTCTAAATGTTCTTTTCTAGAAAACAATCCTTCAGTACCAACATACCGTTTTGAATTAATCTTTGGTGTTAATTCTACAGACATTTCTTCTTTTAACTTTGGAAACATTGAGTTTTTTAAGAAATAACCTGGTTGTTTAAAATCTCTTTTTGATCCAAATGCTATAAGAGTTTTTAAATACTTCCCCGCAACTACAATATGTTGAAAATCTACTCTACTAAAAGGTTTTCCCTGGCTATCTCCATCAAATAGATATTGCCTGAATTCTGGACCTAACATCTCTAAAATATACCTAACTCTTCCTAACAGTGGAAAATTTCTTAAGATAGAGTGCTGCTTTTGGTTCTTATCTTTAAAATAGAGAAAAAGCATGACAAGCGGAGGTATAGTAAATACTATTACAAATAAAGCTAGTAGAATGATCATAGTTATTTCCTGCAATATAATTGTATCAAAATCAAATTTCATTATTTAACAATCAGTATAGGACAGTTACAATTTTTCATTACTTCTAAAGGTTTGCTTCCAGCAATAAATTTTAATAAAGGGTTTTTTGTAGATGATCCCATAACTATAATGCGATTATCACCAGCCTCTTTATTAATTACAGAAGAAGCATCACCAGTAAGAAATTTATGATTAAATGATATATTAGAACGACGTAATAATTTTTTACACCATTTTACAGCTTTCTTATACCCTTCCCCAAAATGATTTGTTTTGCTAACAGTAATTGCTTCAACAGACGCTCCAAATGCTTGCGCTATTCGGACACCATATTTAATAGCTTTTCTATTATTTGGAGAGTCATTCACAGCAATTAATATTTTATATTTTTTATTTAAATCAAAATTATTAACTACAAAAATAGAACTATCAATGTATTGAATAAGATCATGAGAGATATTGCCTCGTTGACTCCCCCCTATAATTGTTACATCGTAAAAGAATTTTTGAACTTCATCTTTTAATTCATCTATCACATTGCCATTTCTAATTATCAAATTAACATTATCACATACTGTTCCTTTCAAATAAACTTCACTACGATTACTTCCAGTATCAACTAGGGTGTTCTTGGGAAACCCTGCTTCAATATCATTTTTTTCAATAAAATTGTTTTTAGCAAGGTATCCAAAAGCCCATTCTAAAACATCAACTCCTGGCCGATCAATATTCCAATTCTCTACACGTTCTTGAACCATCATAACATCTTTCATGCTAAATTCATTGATTTTTTTTCCAACATCAACTATTGTAGTAGATGCTTTAAATGCTCGTGCAACATTCATACCAACACTTAAAGTTGGTTTTGAATACTTCTTACTACTAACTGCAATTAATATTTTCATCTTAGCAAAGGCCAATAAAGATATGAAACCAATAATAGTAGAACAATAGATATAAAAAAGAGTTTCCAACCAGCTTTTAAATAATCTCTAGAATTTATAAGACCTGTAGAATGAATAATCATACAAGTTGGAGATGCAACAATTGTTAAATAACCAAATGCGGAGGCAACAGAAGTTGTAATACCTAGAATCATGGGATCTCCACCCATATCTAACACTATTGGACCCATTACTGCTACAGTAGCAGCATTACTTAATAGATTTGTTAAAACGCTAGTAAGAAAAACAGAAACAAACCATCGAACGATAGTTACATCTTGAAAAACTACTTCTAGATTGATCAATGCTTTTTCCGCAACCCATAGTGCAGCACCAGTTTCTTTCATTTGAATACCAAGAGAGATTGCAGCCCCAAATAGTAAAATCACACCCCAATTTGTATTATGACTTATTTCCTTCCAGTCTATAAGTCCAAATACTAGATAAAGGAATACTCCTGATAAAGCAACAATTCCAAGCCCAATTAATGGACTTAAAAATATCCAACCCAAAAATACCATAATGAATAAAAATATGGCTATTATTTGGTTTGCATCCAGTTTTCCAGATTTTGCAACATTTACTTTAAGTTTTCTAATTGCAGAGTCCAGATGTCTTTGCTTAGGGGTAAATGAAAACCACAAAACCAATGAAGCAAGTGGTATCTCTAATAATAATATTGGATATGTATATAGCATCCATTTGACATATGAAATATTACCGTATCCAAATTCTGACAAATATCCAAGCATGATTACATTCCTGCCACCACCTGATGGTGTCCCTATTGATCCCATAACACATCCATATGCGATAGAAAACAATAATAAGCTTGATAACTGAGTTGATTTATCAAGGGGTAAACCTGCATTTTTAATTAAAGAAAGTGCAACGGGTAACATCATCGCTGCAACTGTATGTTCTCCAATAAAAGAAGAAAGGAATGCTGAAACTGAAATAAAACCAACTGAAATTCTCCACGTTTTATTCCCAGTAATATTAATTATTCCAAGTGCAAGTCGTTTATCCAACCCCTGACTTACAATTGATACAGCAAGCATTAATGACCCCATTATAAAAAATACTGCATCACTCATAAATGTTGATGCCACTCCATCTGGAGTATCAACTCCCAAGATTACTTGCATTATCAAGATTAGAATTGCTACAGCTGGCAATGGGATAGATTCTGAGATAATTAAAATCAATACGATCATAACTATAATAAGAGTGCGATGACCTTCAGATGATAACCCTTCAGGAGAAGGGAAATAAAATAATGAAATACTTAAAATAAAAGAAATTATAAGCCACTTTTTACGAGTGACCCAGTATAAGATTTCTGATATCGCCTTATTTGATAAAAAGGCCATTATCTATAGAGATTAAAGATAATTAATAATTTAATTAACAGATTATGCCGCAATCTATTTATCAAGTTTATCAATTCGCCTTTGGTGTCTGTCTCCTCCAAATGGCTCTTTTAACCAGGTGTCAATAACAGTATAAATCTCTTCTTCTGTCATAAATCGCGCTCCAAGAGAAAGAATGTTGGCATTATTGTGCTCTCTAGAAAGCTTGATAATTTCCTCAGGTCCATTATAAAAGACTGCAGCACGGACTCCTTTTATCCTATTCGCTGCCATTGCCTCTCCTTGACCTGATCCTCCAAGGATAATTCCTCTACTATCAATATCTTTTGCAACCGCTTTAGCACATGGAAAAATAAAATCTGGATAATCATCTAAAGGATCATATTCATGTGCTCCATGATCATTAACCTCATAACTGCTATTTATTAGATAAGATTTAATTGTATTCTTAAGATCAAGACCAGCATGATCAGTTGCTAAATGGATAATCATAACAATTGATTCAAATGATCTGAAATTCTTTTCTTTACTTTTTCAGGTGTAAAACCAAATTCTTCTGCTAGATCTTTATACGGTGCAGATAATCCATAATGATCTATTCCTATAGATAACCCATTAATACCAATATATCTTTCCCACCCATGCGTTATTCCAGCTTCTATAGAAATTTTTATACAACGCCTATCAGGTATTACGCTTTTTTTATAAGATTCAGATTGTTGTTCAAATAACTCAAAACATGGCACACTAACAACACGTACATTGCGGTCATTTATCAAATCTGCTACTTCTAGAGCAAGACTTACTTCAGAACCTGTTGCAAGAAAAACTAAATCAGGATTGCCTTCAGATTTCTTCACTATATATGCACCTTTTTGAACACCTTCAATGATCGTATCATAGTCTAAAGCACTAACAGGAACACCTTGTCTGGTTAATAATAATGCGGAAGGGGTATTGTTAGATTTTAAAGCAATTTCAAAACACACAGCACTTTCTTTTGCATCTGATGGACGAAATACATGAAAATTCGGAATAGCCCTAAGTGACATTATATGCTCAACCGGTTGATGTGTGGGTCCATCTTCACCAACATAAAAAGAATCATGCGTAAACTCATGAATCACGCCTAACCGCTGAATAGCAGCAAGTCTTAAAGCAGGACGTTCATAATCAGAAAAAACAAGGAAAGTTCCACCAAATGATTTTAGACCTCCATGTAAATCAATCCCATTTAATATAGCTGCCATTGGAAATTCCCGAACACCAAACGCAAAATTTCTTCCATCTCTATTCTCATTTTGAAAATCTCCATATGTAGCTGCGAAATTTCCGGTATAATTCGATGGTTCTAGATCTGCTGATCCGCCTACGAGATTTGGAATTATTTCTGCAAAAGAATCTAAAGTTTGGCCAAAGGCTTTTCGAGTAGCTAACATAGTATTTTCATCAAATCTTGGAAGATTTAGTTTTGGCATTTCACCTTCAATGCAGAGATTCCATAATAATTCTTTATCTTTATTTTTCCTTAATTCAAGAACCTCATTATTCCATTTTGATACAATTTTCCTTAATAAAGAAAATCGATATTGAAAATGATTTACAACCTCAACTGGTAAATAAAATGTCTCATTTGGCAAACCTAACTTTTCTTTGGTTGCATTGATTTCATCCTGTGGTAATGGTGCTCCATGTGTTTCATGATCGCCTTCCATCTTAGCTGATCCATATGCCATGATCGTCTTGCCAATAATTATACTTGGCTTATTAACAACTTGTGCTTTCTCAATTGCCGAGCAAATTTGTTTATGATCATGTCCATTAATTGTTTGAACATGCCATCCATAGCCTTCAAAAATTGTTTCATAATTTGTTGAATCTGCTCGAGATGCATTCCCAGATATTTGTGCTTCATTTGAATCATAAAATAAAATTACTTTTGATAGTCCCCAGCGGCCAGCTAAGGCAGCAGCACCGGATGTTATTGGTTCCTGCAAATCTCCATCACTTGCTAAAATATAATTATAATGTGTAATAGGTCCTGAGTTGACATTAGTATCTTGAGAAAAAATATTGCGTAATTTTGATTCTGCTACCCCCATACCAATCCCCATTGCAACTCCTTGACCGAGTGGACCAGTAGTAGCTTCAACCCCTTTAATCTTTACTTCAGGATGACCTGGAGTATTACTATGTAATTGTCTAAAATTTTGTAAATCATCAATCTTTAACCATCCAATGAGAGTTAACAAAGTATAAAGTAAAGCAGATTCATGTCCTGCTGATAATACAAAACGATCTCGATTAAACCACTTATGATCATCCGGGTCAAAATTCAAATATTCTGAAAATAAAATATATGCAACATCAGTTGATGACATTGGTCCACCAGTATGACCTGAGTTTGCATTACGTACTGTATCCATTATTAGACCTTTAATAACAGCAACAGTAAATAGATCTTTATCTTCTTTGTGCCAACTAGAAAATGAACTTATATCTTTATATGAGAGCATAAAAATCTTTAATCGTTTGAACCGGATCTTGTTCACCAAACACTGCTGACCCAGCGACCAATACATCTGCACCAGCATCAACAATTTCTTTCATATTATTTAATTTTACTCCCCCATCAACTTCAATAATTACTCTGTCAAGACACATTTCATTTAATCGAGACTTTAATTCTTTAATCCTTTCAGATGAACCTGGTAAATAGCCCTGACCTCCAAAGCCCGGCTCCACACTCATAATGAGGACTAAATCTACTTTGTCAAGATATGATGCAATGGTAGCAAGGGGAGTGCCTGGCTTTAATGAAACCCCGACTTGTTTACCAGTAGATCTAATGAGATCAATTACTTCATCTGGATTATCTGCTGCTTCAATATGGAATGTAATTCCATCAGCACCCGCTCTAGCAAAAGGTTCTACTAGCTTTTCAGGATTAACAACCATCATATGAACATCTAAAAATTTATCTGTATAGTTCCTCAATGATTTTACTACAGGAGGACCAATGGTAAGGTTTGGAACAAATTGATTATCCATTACATCAAAATGAACCCAGTGAGCTCCACCTTTATGACATATATCCATAGCACCCCGCAAATCGCCAAAATCAGCAGATAAAATCGATGGTGCTAATTTATATGAATAGGGAGCCATTTAGGTTTTGAGTTTAATATATGCTAGTAGCTTGATCAACTCAGAAAACTATAAATATGAAGAAACTTTTAACATTTATATTATTTTTCCACATTCATTAAAAAAATATTCCTCTAAAGTGATTGAGTCCTTCCACCATCAACTGGTAGGTTAATACCATTGATATAACTAGCTTGGTCTGAAGCTAAGAAAGTAATTGCTGAAGCAGTTTCAGAAGGTTCTGCAAATCTTTTAGATGGAACAGAATTTTTCATTTCATTAGTAACTTCATTTAATGAGCGATTTTGCATTTCCGCAATGCCCTTGATTACGGTTTTTAATCTTCCAGTATTAGTTAACCCTGGTAAAATATTATTAACAGTGATACCATAAGGCGCAACTTCATAAGATAAAGTTTTTGCCCAATTAGCTACTGCTCCTCTGATCGTATTGGAAACTCCAAGATTAGGTATTGGTTGTTTTACAGATATAGATACAACATTTATTATTCTTCCAAAAGAATCGGATTTCATACCAGGAATCAACAGCATTGAAAGATTATGATTATTAATTAAATGCCTATTAAAACCATCAATAAATTGCTTAGAATTTGATTCTAGCATTGAACCTGGCGATGGTCCTCCTGAATTATTAACTAATATGTGAATAGTGTTTTTATCAGGTAGAAATTCTTTCACTTTATTAAATAATAATTTACCATTATCAAAATCTGCACAAATAAAATCATTATTTTGTTGGTTAATACTATCCAGTTCTTGCTTGATCTTTTGAAGTTTGTCTTCATTTCTTGCTGCAAGTATTACACGTGCTCCACTTTTTGCCAACCGAATAGCAGATTCCTTACCAATACCTTGGGTGCTTCCACATACTAAAGCAGTTCTTCCTGTTAAATTAATATTCATCTTTTAAATATTACTTTAATCCCATTCAAAACCATTGACTTTCATAGTATTTACATTTATTTCAACAGAATTATAATCATCAAGAAATTCAACATAATAATATAATATTTTGTATTTCTCATTATCTGAAATCCATACGGAATCAGGTAAACCTAATAGATCAAACACTTCTGATTCAACTGGTTTCTTTTTTAAAAACTGCCAGACATCATACTGATTGATAATGCCTTCTGAAAGTGGAGATGCGGTATTCAAAGTTGGATGAGAAATTTTTGTTGGAGTTTCAGGTACTGGCGCAGGAGATCTTGAACACGATATACAAATCATCATTAAAATGTAATAAAAGCGCACTACTGAAAATACATTTTGCTTATCGTTTAATCAACTATCGTAATTGTAAAAGATTATTGCTTTTCCTTATCAGGGACTGGATCATATCCATACCCTCCCCATGGATGACATTTACTAATACGCACTATACCCAACCAAAATCCATATATTGGGCCAAAAGTTTTTAATGCCTGGATAAAATAATTTGAGCAGGTTGGTTCAAATCTACAAGATTGTGGAAATAATGGAGACAATAGTATTTGATAAGATTTAACTGGTAATATTAATAGTAATGTAAAAACTGTTTTAATTATTCGAATCATAATTGCGCCAACCTTATGACATATTTAAATGTAATCCATTGTATAGCTTAAGACATAATTAATTTTCTTGCGAAAACAATGAACATCTTTTAAAATAGACCGACCAGTCGGTTTATTATATGAATACTAGAAAACAAGATTTACGAAAAAACCAAATTCTGGAGGCTGCAATGGAAGTCATTACTCAAAATGGATATGAAAATAGCCGTATGGATGATGTGGTAAAATCATCGAACATGAGTAAAGGAGCAATTTATTGGTATTATAAAAGCAAAAAAGATCTTTATCTAGATCTTGTAAACTACTGGGTTATGCGTTATAGTGATATGGTTACTAAAATTATGGAAAAAGATCAGAAAGCATCCCTCCAATTAAAACAAATATTAAATTATTTTATCGATGAATACGAAAAGGATCCTGAACCATTTAAGGCTTTAACAGAATTCTGGTCTATGGCTCAGAAAGATGATGATTTTCATAAAAAAGTGCAAAAAGTATATGCAGCTTTTTTAGAAGTAATTGAATCAATCATTGCAAATGGAAAAAAGTCAGGAGAATTTAAAAATGTTAATACTAGAATCGCTGCTCTATCAATTATGATTAATATAGAAACGATTAATTGGTTCACGCTTTTTGATGATCATGGCGTAAGTGCAAGAGAATATTTTAATACTCTTCGTGATTTCATTCTTGCAGGTCTATTAAAGAAAATATAATTATTAAAGGAGTTAAATAATGGAACAAAATACTATAAAAAAAATTACTGGTGGAAGTTTCTTAACGATACCAATTAATGAGGCAAATATTTTTTCACGTGAAGACTTTACAGATGAACATAAAGAAATCGCATCCATGGTTCAAGGCTTCTGTAAAGAAGAGGTTGCTCCTGTAAAAGACCAAATTGAAAAAAAGGATAAAAAATTAACATTTTCCCTCATTAAAAAAGTAGGAGAATTGGGACTCATGGGCGTTGATGTTCCTGAAGAATATGGCGGTATGGAATTAGATAAAATAACAGGAGCAATAGTTGCCGAAGCATCCTCTTATTCTGAATGCTCATCTTTTGTTGTTACCTGGTCAACAAATTTAGGTATCGGATCATTACCAATTGTATGGTTTGGAACTCCTGCACAAAAAGAAAAATATTTACCAAGATTGATTGATGGTACATGTATTGGTGCTTACGGTTTAACTGAGCCCTCAGCAGGATCAGATGCTCTCTCTGCAAAAACGACTGCTGTACTTTCTAACGATGGAAAGCATTATATTTTAAATGGTGAAAAGATATTCATTACCAATGGGGGCTGGGCAGATGTCTATACTGTGTTTGCGAAAGTAGATGGTGAAAAATTTACTGCCTTTATTGTTGAAAGAGATACGCCTGGGTTTACACAGGGTCCTGAGTATGATAAAATGGGGATGAGGGGATCATCAACAACATCATTGATTTTTCAAAACGCTAAGGTGCCGGTTGAGAACCTTCTTTACGAGGTCGGCAAAGGACACCGCATCGCCTTTAATGTACTGAATATGGGCCGTTTTAAGATGTCTGCCTCATTGCTCGGCGGTGCAAAGTTAACTACGAGTGCCTCTATTGAATATATTCTGGAAAGACGTCAATTTGGTAAGGCAATTGCACACTTTGATACTACTATTGGAAAAGTTGCCGATATGGTCGTTGAGACATTTTCCGCTGATTGTATGACCTACAGAACGGTCGGCATGATCCAGGATGCAGTTGATGAGCTTGATAATACAGATCCCAACTATTATATCATGATGGGGGAAGCCATGGAAAAATATGCTATTGAAAGCTCTATGGCCAAGGTGTATTGTAGTGAACTGAACGGCAAGGTCATTGATAGCGGATTACAAATGATGGGTGGCTATGGATTCATAGAAGAATACACCATGGCAAGGCTATACCGTGATTGCCGGATCGATCGCATCTGGGAAGGTACAAACGAAATAAATAGACAAATTATCACCGGTTACATGATAAAAAAGGCACTGATGGAAGAACTACCCATTCAAGGCGCAATTAGGGAAATTGAACAATATATGAATAATGGTAAACTAGAGACAGATAACGAAATCTTGCTTGCTGAAAGCAATGTAGTGGAAACTGCAAAAAGGCTAGCCCTTTTCTTGTTGGATGAAGGACTGTGTAAATTTGGTCAAGACTTAAAGCATCAACAACAAATAGCAGATATATTGGCAAATATATTCATGGATATTTATGTAGCTGAAAGCACAATTCTTCGAGTGAAGAAAATGCTTGCTATGCCTTCTGAGCATAACTGTGTTGAGCATGTAGCAAAAATATTTGTTGCTGAAATGAGTCTAAGAATGATTCCGGATGCAGAAAAAGCATTGAAAGCTATTTACAATGGGGACTTAAGTCCTGTTATTCATGAAAAGCTGAATTCATTTCGAAATAGGATGTATTTGGCAACCAATACAATTGGATTAAAAAGAAAACTTGCGGAATACGCATATTCTAAAAACGCTTATCCATACTAGGAGCAAATTATGAGTAAATCAGTTATAATTGATGCAGTACGATCACCTATCGGGTTAAAAAATGGCCCAATGATTGGTATTCGGCCTGATGATCTTGCAGGTCAAGTAGTGAAAGGATTATTAAATAGAAATAATTCTGTTAAACCTGAAATGGTGGAAGATGTAATTGTAGGGTGCGCATATCCTGAAGGTCCTCAGGGTCATATTATTGGTAAATCTGTTGGGGTTCTCGCAGGTCTGCCAATAGAATCTACTGGAAAAGTGGTTAATAGGTTTTGCGGATCATCAATGGACGCAGCTCATCAAGTTAGCACTGCTATTGAGAGTGGAGATATTGATTTAGGTATTGCTGCTGGAGTTGAGGATATGTTTTCCGTTCCGATGGGAGGATTTGCTCCAGATTTTCATCCGGAGCTTGCAGAGCAAGAATTCTACATTGGAATGGGAGAAACTGCAGAAAATTTGGCAAATGATTTAAATATTTCAAGAGATGAACAAGAAGAGTTTGCTATCAACTCACATAAAAAGGCTTTAGATGCAATAGAAAAAGGTAAATTTGAAAATGAAATAATTCCTATCGATAAATACGGCGAATGCACTGTGATAAAAGATGATGGCCCTAGAGAGCCTAATGTTGAAAAGATTAAAAGTCTAAATCCTGCATTTATTAAGAATGGATCCATAACTGCAGCCACAAGTAGCCCCATCTCCTTTGGTGCATCTGCCCTACTTATTGCAAGTAAAACTTTTGCTTCTAAACATGGACTTAAAACTCGAGCAGAATTTGTTTCACGAGCAGTGTCTGGTGTTCACTGGGACCGCATGGGTATGGGCCCTCTTCCTGCAGTTGAAAAAGCATTAATAAAAGCAAACCTAAGCATGGATGACATTGAAACGATTGAATTAAATGAAGCATTTGCAGCTCAAGCATTATATGTAATACGCAAAGGTGGATGGGATGAAAACAAAATCAATTTAAATGGTGGAGCAATTGCATTGGGACACCCTCTTGGCTGTTCTGGGGCTCGAATCATTACAACGCTATTAAATGTAATGGAACAGCAAAAAACAAATATTGGTCTTGCTACGATGTGCATTGGAAGCGGTCAAGGAATTGCTACAGTAATTAAGCGTTAATAATCCGAGGATAATATGAAAAATAAAATTGAAAAAGTTGCCGTATTGGGAGCAGGTACAATGGGAGCGCAAATTGCAGGACATCTTGCAAATGCAGGTATTCCTTCCTGTTTATTTGATATATCACAAGAACTTGCTGAAAAAGGAGTTGGAATACTAACAACATTAAAACCAGCACCTTTATATAAGCCAAAGAATGCATCATTAATTGAAGCATGTAACTACGAAGATCACCTTGAGAATATTAAGGATTCAGATTGGATCGTTGAAGCGGTTGCTGAAAACCTTGATATAAAACATAAAGTTTATAATAATATTGCAGATTATATAAAAAAAACTGCGATTATTAGTTCTAATACATCTGGTATTCCATTAAGTGATTTAACAAAAGTCATGTCAGATGATGTAAAAAATAGATTTTTAATTACGCACTTTTTTAACCCTCCTAGATATATGAGATTATTAGAGTTAGTAAAAGGTCCTGATACCTCAAACGATATTTATAATGATATGGCGATATTTGGAGAAGACATCTTAGGAAAAGGAATTGTTCATGCAAAAGATACTCCAAACTTTATTGGAAATCGCATCGGCGTACACGGTGGAAATAATGCAATAAAATTAGCTATTAAAATGGGATTAACCTGTGAAGAAGTCGATAAACTTACAGGAACAATTGTTGGTCGCCCAAAAAGTGGAGTCTTCCGTACTACAGATATAGTAGGATTAGATGTCCACGCTAATGTTTCAGCAACAAGCTATAATAATTTACCAAATGATGAAGCCAGAGATGTGCTTAAAGCACCTGAGATTCTTCAAGTGCTTATTAATTCCGGAAAATTAGGACAAAAAACTAAAGCGGGTTTCTATAAAAAAACGGAAGAAGGAATTCTTTCAGTTGATCTTAAGACAGGTGAGTACGGTCCGCAAAAACGTGTAAAATTTGATGGTTATCGCCTAGCAAAAGATCGCCAAAGCGTTGGTGAACGATTAAAGGCATTAGCAACAAGTGGCGATAAAGCAGGGAAATATTTTTGGGAAATAACATCGGACTCACTTATTTATGCTGCTAATCGTATCCCTGAAATAAGTGATGATATTGTTAATGTTGATAATGCAATGAAGTGGGGTTATGGATGGGAACTTGGACCATTTGAAGCATGGGATGCAATAGGAGTAGAAAGTTCTGTTGAGCGCATGGTTACAGATGGCAAGTCTGTTCCTCAATGGGTAACTGATATGATAGACTCTGGACAAAAAACATTTCATAATTTTGATAATGGTAATAAAACGTTTTTTGATTTTAATAGTAAATCAATGCAACCATCAGAAGTCAAAGAGAAATCGCTCAATATAATTGTAGAAAAATCTAAAGGTAGTCTTGTTAAACGTAGTTGGAGTGCAAGTTTGGTGGATTTAGGGGACGGAGTATTATGCTGTGAGTTTCATTCTATCTTACAATCAACACTGAACCCAATAGATGGATCTATTATTCAAACTCTTGTAGATGGATTGGATTTAGTTGAATCAGGAAAGTTTAAGGCAATGGTGGTTGGGCATCAGGGAATAAACTTTTGTGCAGGTGCGAATTTGAATGGAATAATCCAATATTGTGAAAGCAATGATTATGAAACAATTGGAGCTAGAACAAAAATTCTACAAGATGTAACCCAAAGAATGCGCTTTTTTGAATCTCCAATTGTAGCTGCTCCCTTTCATCTTGCGTTAGGTGGAGGGTTTGAATTAGTTGCACCAGCATCTCATCGCGTAGCTCTTGGAGAGCTCTATATTGGTGCAGTGGAAGTAGGCGTTGGGCTAATACCTGGAGCAGGGGGGAACTTGCGCATATTATTAAATTTAATAGAAAATTCAAATAGTAGCGGAAGGATGAATGCGTTTCAAGTAGTTCAAAAAGCATTTGAAACCGTTGGGTTTGCTAAGGTGGCAACAAGTGCTGAAGAAGCAAAACACTTAGGCTATCTATTGAAATCAGATACAATAATATTAAATAATGAACATCGTATTTGGGCTGCGAAACAAAAAGCTCTTGAATTAATCGATGGATATAAGCCTCCAAAGTATCGTGATGATCTGAAACTTCCTGGTGCCGGTGGAAGGACAGCTATAGCCACTGTAGTAAAAGGATTAAAAGCTCAAGGTAAAATCTCTGGGCATGATGAATTAATTGCAAATAAATTAGCATATGTACTTACTGGCGGTGAAAAAGCAGGGTTAACAAAATCTGTAGATGAACAGTATATACTAGATATTGAACGGGAAGCTTTTGTTTCACTCGCAGGGGAAAAATTATCACAAGACCGAATACGATTTATGTTAAAAAATGGTAAACCTCTACGCAATTAATATAGATGGTTGATCGACGCCATTTTATAAAACAGTTTGGAGCTTTTTCAATTGCATTTTCTGGATTTGGACGAGCTTTAGCAAATACATCAACTATTAATCATTTACTTGATCAAGATTATAATAAAGGATACGGGCCTTTAATAAAAGATCCCAATGGAATTTTAGATTTACCTAAAGGATTTTCTTATAATGTGTTCTCCCAGTATAATGAAAAAATGGACGATGGCCTTCTTGTGCCAGCTGCTCATGATGGAATGGCAGTATTCAATGGCTCTAATGATAATCTAATAATTATCCGAAATCATGAACTTGGTGGTGAATCTCACTTATTGGGAGGACCATTTGGCCCCAATCTAGAACTAATAAATACAGTTGATAAAAGATTGATCTATGATATTGGTAATAACGGTATACCCGGTCAAGGAGGTACAACAACAATAATATATGATCCTATTCGAAAAAATGTTGTAAGACAGTTTCTTAGCTTAGCAGGAACTACAATTAACTGCTGTGGAGGGCCAACTCCATGGAGAAGTTGGATAAGTTGTGAAGAAACTGAAACACAAGCAGGTGAAGACTGGAAAAAGGATCATGGTTATAATTTTGAAGTACCAGTAACAGAGACACCTCAAATTACAAAGCCAGTTCCCTTAAAGAGCATGGGGCGTTTTAGTCATGAAGCAGTTGCTATAGATCCACAAACTGGCATTGCCTACCAAACTGAAGATGAAGGCAATGGTCTCATCTATCGTTTTATACCAAATGTGAATGGGAAATTTCATAAAGGAGGCGTTTTACAAGCACTTTGTTTTAAATCAAAACCTTCAATGGATACTAGAAATTGGAGAGAAAATAATATTCAATTAAAGAAATCATATGATATTGAATGGGTCACACTTGATGATGTAGAAAGCCCTGAAAATGACTTAAGATTTCGAGGATCAAAAAATAGTGCCGCAATCTTTGCTCGTGGAGAAGGCATGTGGTTTGATAAGGGAAAAATTTATTTTACATGTACGAGCGGTGGAAAAAAGAAACTAGGACAAATATACGTTTACACACCAAGCCCATATGAGGGACAAAGTAATGAAAATAATAATCCTGGTAAAATAGAACTTCTAGTAGAACCAGTGGATAGTGAAATTATGGATATGTGCGATAATATCACTGTTGCACCATGGGGCGACATGATTATATGTGAAGATGGAAAAGGTACAGACTTTTTACTTGGGATTAAACCAGATGGAACAATATATAAATTGGCTAAGAACGCTTTAAATAGTAAAGAATTCGCAGGATCAGTTTTCTCCCCAGATGGAAAGATCCTATTTGTAAATATTCAATTGCCTGGATTGACACTAGCAATTACTGGACCTTGGCAAGCGTAAATATTTTTTTACAATTTATTAATTAAAACAAAATAGTATTTCCTTATAGTTTGAGTATGTGGAAACATTAAAAATGTTTCGATTGTTGCTTTCTTCTTTTGGAATCATGTTTGCAATACTATCCTTATTACAAGAATCACATATTGCATCAATGATTTAGGTTTTTATAAAGGACTAATAGCATTAATATTAGGGATAATCCTATTTTTTTAGTTCCAAATAGAATGAGCAGTTAATGAAAGAATCTCTTATAGTATATAACCATACGGAATACAAAGATATTCCATCAACTCTGTATAATAAAGAGAAATACAGGCTGCAGGTTGAACTACTGAAAATGCAGGAGTGGATGATTAAAGAAAAAAAGAAAATAGCGATTGTACTCGAGGGTCGTGATGCTGCAGGTAAAGGATCAACTATTAAAAGATTTATTCAGCATATGATACCTAGAAATACAAGAGTTGTTGAATTAGGTGTGCCAACAAAAACAGAACATAGAAACTGGTTGCATACTTATAAAAAGCACCTACCCAAAGAAGGGGAAATAGTTTTCTTTGATCGATCCTGGTATTCACGTGCTGTGATACAACCCACGATGAGTTACTGTACTAAAAGTCAGTATTATTATTTTATGAAAACCGTTAATGCTTGGGAAAAACACTTAATCGATGAAGGATTGACTCTTTTTAAATTTTATTTATCAGTCTCCCAAGAAACACAAAAATATAGATTTTTCCTAAGACAAAGTAGTGAATTGAAATATTGGAAAGTTACTAATAATGATTTAAAAGCGATGGAACAATGGCATCTATATACCCGCTATAAAGAACAAATGTTTGAACAAACTTCAACAAATCATGCACCTTGGATATTAATCAATAGTGAGAATAAAATGATTGCAAGACTAAATGCGATGCGTTATGTATTGAAAAGAGTTGATTATACTGATAAAAAGAAAGTGAAAGCTAAACGCTATTTTAAAGAACTTGAAGAATACAAGATTACAATAAAAGGCGTCATATTTGATAATCTTACAAAAGAACAATACGAGTTTCTTTTTAAAATAAAAGCACACGAATAAATCACTATCAAAAGAATTATTTATATTAACTGTTAAGCAAATCTGTTTACAATTTGTTTATTATAAATGTTTGTCTAAGATAGATAATATCTTTAACGACTTGATAAGATATATTTCATAAATCTTTAATCAAGATCCTAAAATTTTGGAAAACGAAAAATATAAAATAATTTTGAAAATTATCGGCGTGTTTACTGCGCTATATTTATTCTTGGTTGGCATTAAAGGGTTATCAATGGGCATCAAATTACTTGGTGGCGATTTTGCAAAAACTGTAATGACCACAACAAGCAATCCTTTAACTGCATTATTTATAGGTATTCTTACAACAACATTATTTCAAAGTTCTTCCACTACAACTTCCCTTATCGTGGGAATGGTTAGTGGAGGAGCGTTGACTTTATCTGGTGCAATTCCAATGATTATGGGAGCAAATATTGGAACAACAGTAACAAATACAATTATTTCAATTGGTTATGTAAATCGCGATAAAGAATTTCAAAGAGCATTTTCTGCTTCAACAGTTCATGATTTTTTCAATATGCTCGCGGTATTAATTCTATTTCCACTTGAAATAGCATTTGGTTTTCTTGAAAAAGCAGCTACCGGTCTTGGCATGTTGCTCTTTGGGTCTATTAGTGCTGATGAAGTGTTTAATAGCCCCATTAAAAAGGCTATTAAATGGGGTGCAATACAATTAGAGTCAATTAGTTTTAATAATACTACTTTTTTAATAATAATTAGCGTTTTATTAACATTTGGTATGCTTTATGGGATTGTTAAATTACTTAGGAGTTTGGTCCTTAGTCGTGTTGAACACTTTTTTGATAAGTATATATTTACGACACCAATCCGAGCAATATTATTTGGAGCATTATTGACTATTTTAGTTCAAAGTTCATCAATCACTACCTCTACTGTGGTGCCATTAGCTGGAGCTGGAGTACTGACATTAAGACAGATATATCCATTCACTCTTGGTGCAAATATTGGGACAACTGTAACAGCATTATTAGCCGCATTAACTCTTAATGTAACTGCTTTGGTTGCTGCGTTTAGTCATCTGTTTTTTAATATATTTGGAATTTTGATTATATACGCCAATCCGTTGCTAAGAGATATACCAATAAGAGCCGCTGAATGGATCGCAGATATTTCATTACGAAATAAGTTTATACCAATAATTTATTTATTAATTATTTTCTTTGGTTTACCATTATTAATCATTTTTTTAGGGAGTTAGATTATGTCAATATTTACTGAAATTTTATCTGTATGGCGTAAAGAAGATTTGCTATCTGAAGCATGGGAAAAATCTTTAGAGATGCTTGACCTTTCACATAATATGTTTGTTAAGGCTGTCAAAAAATCAAAAAAACAAGAAAGTTTATCCGTATTGAAACAATTGAAAAACAGAGATAAGGAAATAAATAAATACCAACGAGAAGTAAGAAGAAAAATCATAACACATTTTTCTTTGCAAAATAACATCAATGATATCTCTAGTATTATGGTCCTTATGAATATGATCGTTGATATAGAAAGAATTGGTGATTATTCAAAAAATATTCTTGACCTAGCTATTTATTATCCTGAAAGGCTAAATACTAAAATCCTACATCCTGAATTACATGAAATCGAACAGGTGGTCAAATCCCGATTTGATAAAACGGTAGATGCAATTAAAACGGAAGATGTTGAGCTTGCATCCAAATTAATAAAGGGATTTAAAAAACAGGTTACAACTGCATCTGATCGTATCGTTAACAATATTATTTCTGGTGAATTAAATCTTGAATCTGGTTCAGAATCTGCAGCTATAGTATTATACGCACGTTATTTAAAACGTATTGGTAGTCATTTAAAAAATATTACAACCACTATAATTAATCCTATTGATTCTATTGGATATCAATTAAAAGACATATAATAATAAACTGAATACCTGAAAAAATAATTATACTTCAGGATTGATTGTTGTAACCCCAAAAGAGAAAGAAGACCCCTTCCCTTCTACAGTGTCTACATAGATTTTTGATCCGTGAGCTTCAATAATATGTTTGGCTATTGAAAGCCCAAGTCCTGTTCCCCTCTTTTGTCTATCTCTTGCTTTATCTGTTCTATAAAATCTTTCAAATACTCTTTTTAATGCTTTTTGAGTAATTCCTATTCCTGTATCAATAATTGAAAAAATGATTTCATCATCTCTTCGATTTGCTTTGATTTTAATATAGCCCTCATCAGTATATCGCAAAGCATTTGATAATAAATTGGATATAACTTGATCTAATCGACTTTTATCACCATATATAAAAAGTTTTTTATCAGGAATATCAAGATCAATCTTAATTTTTTTATTCGCGTTTCTCTGCTTAGCATCTTTTATGAGATTATTTAGAATATCGAAAACATTAAAATACTCGAAATTCATTTTCAACTCACCTGTTTCTATTCTTGATATTTCTACTAGATCTGTTACTAATTCTTCTAAGCGATGTGCATTCTCTAATGACCTTTCTAGAAAACCCACATTCACTGTTTGATCATTTATCGCACCCTCTAATAATGTTTCTATATAACCAGAAATGGATGAAATAGGTGTTTTTAATTCATGTGTAACATTTCCAAGAAACTCCGATCGTACTTTCTCCATCCGTTTAATCCCTGTATAACCTCTTTCAAGAGCAATTGTCATTTTATTCATATTATCCGCTAACTCATCAATCTCAATGACTCCAGTTCTTATAGCGACTCTCCTTTTAAGATCTCCTTGACTGATATCATTAGCTGCTTTTGTAAGCTCCGATATTGGATCTGTTAACCAACTTTTTAAAACAAACCATGCAACTATTATTACAAAAATAATAATGGCGATAATGAGATAATAAAATTCACGATACTTGCTAGCCAAATTTTCAACTGATTTTAATGATTGTGCAACTCTAACGTATTTAAATCCAAATTGATTTTGATCAACCTGTTTAGCAAAATAAATAAACTCGGTTCTTAACGTATTACTATATCTTGTAGAAAAACCCTCGTTTTTATCTTTTGCTTCAATAATCTCTGGTCTAAATATATGGTTGTCCATCTGAGATAATTGATCCATTGGCATAGATGATTCACCAATAACTGTTCCATCAGCTGCGATTAATGTCATTCTAAGTTTGGATGCAATAGAATACTCTTCTGCCATTTTTTGAAAAGTATCTTTTTCACTACCATTAGCATAGACCATAAATGTCTTGGAATGAGATCTAAGTTTTTCAATTATTGAATCTTTGGCCTGATTTAAGGCCAGTGACTTTGTATACATAATAGGAGCAATCATCCCTATTACACCAATAAAGATAATTATAGCCAGTAATCTATACTGAATCCGTCTCATAGTATTATATGGTATTTTCTTTAAATCTTTGGACGGAATCGGTAGCCGACCCTTTTTACCGTTTCAATCCAATTTTTATATATACCTAATTTGGATCTAATTCGGTTAATATGCACGTCAATGGTGCGATCAACAACAAATACATCTTCTTCCCATATTCTTGATAGCAGTTCCTCACGGGTGAAAATGATATTTGGTTGATTCATAAAAAAAGCCAATAATTCGAATTCTTTTCGAGGCAGATGTAATTCATTACCCTCTAATTTAGCGATGTAGGTTAAGGTGTTGATTTCAAGATCACCAAAACTAATATTGGTTCCTTTAGAATTAATTTGATCAATTCTACGTAATATAGCATTAATCCTTGCAATCAACATTTTGGGACTGAATGGTTTTTTAACATAATCATCACCACCAACTTCCAGTCCTCGTACTTCATCAAATTCACGGTCCATTGCAGTTAAAAATATTATTGGCACCGTATTACCTTGTTCACGAATCTTTCTACAAACTTCGTATCCATCTTTACCTGGCATCATAATATCAAGGATAGCAAGATCAAGATCTTTTGATAATTTATTTAATGCATCATCACCGCTTACAGCTTCGGCGATATTAAAACCAGCTTTTTCTAAATTATATCGTAAGATTTCTCGAATATCTGGTTCGTCATCTACGATTAATATATTTTTCATGTACTAAAAATTATTGTATGTATGAAAATAAATTATAAATATGCAAAATAGAATTAATCTCCCTTATAAATACATCCTGTGCTGCAAGTCTCACTTACAATTATTTTTTTCAATTGTGGTAGTTTAGGATGAACTTTTTTCCATATCCATGCTGCTAAATTTTCACTTGTTGGATTTTCAAGCCCTGGTACTTCATTTAATACAATATGGTCAAGCTGATTTATGACTGGATCACAGACATCTTTTACATCCCCAAAATCCATTATCCATCCTATTTTTTCATCAATAGGGCCAGATATATGAATTTCTACATTAAAAGTATGTCCATGCATGCGTTTACATTTATGATCTTCTGGCAGATTGGGCAAATAATGAGCAGAATCAAATGAAAACTTTTTATATATATCCATATCTAGATCATGGAATCTGTAAATACTTGTGCATCTGAAGACTTAATCTCCAATTTGGGTTAGCAGTACAGTATTCTAATGTTTTATTAAGGTTATTATTATAATTTGAATCATCCATAGGTTGTAATGAAAATACATCGAAATCTAAGTCTAAAAAGTTGCTTGGATCTAAATCTTCTTGTGGGTAAACAATTTTTAATTCATTCCCTTTTTTTATTAATAATTCAGTATCCTTTTTTGGACTCACGCAAATCCAATCAATTCCTTCAGGGGCATCTATTGTACCATTCGTCTCAATAGCAATTTGAGCTTCTTTACTTTTAAGATATACAATCAACTTTTTATCCAATTGGAGTAAAGGCTCCCCTCCTGTAAAAACAATAAAAGGTTTACCATTGGAATTCCAAAAAGATAAAATATGATGTGATAACTGTTGATGATTTTCAAACGTTCCACCTCCGGCACCATCTGTTCCAACAAAATCAGTGTCACAAAATTTACAAGTTGCTTCTTCTCGATCCTTCTCATGCCCACTCCATAAATTACAACCAGTAAACCTACAAAAGATTGCCACACGTCCAGCATGCGCACCTTCACCTTGAATCGTTAAATAAGTTTCTTTTATTTTATATGACATTATCAAATATCTGGATAATGCAAAGGGTCAGAAGTTCCTGCATCTAAGAATCCTTTAATTCGCAATAAACATGCATCACATTGCCCGCATGGTTCATCTTTACCTAAAGGATCATAACAACTGTGCGTTTTAGAGTAATCAACTCCTAACTCAATCCCTAGTTTAATTATTTCTGATTTCTTTAAATCAATTAACGGAGTATGTATTTGTAATTGTTCCATCTCTTCTACACCAGATTTTGTGGCTAATCTTCCCATTTTTTGAAAAGATTCTATGTACTCTGGTCTACAATCAGGGTAGCCGCTATAATCAAGCGCATTGACACCAATAAAAATATTAAAAGAATTTTCCACCTCGGCTAGTGCTAACGCATATGATAAGAATATGGTATTTCTTGCAGGTACATAAGTAATAGGAATTTCTGAATTCATTTCACCTGAATCACGATTTTTGGGAACATCAATATCGTCTGTTAATGCAGAACCACCAATAGCTCCTAAATCTATATTTGCAATTTGATGCTTAGTTATATTATAGGAAGTGGCAATTTCTTTTGCACATTCAATTTCATAATTATGTCGTTGGCCATAATTGAATGATAATGCTATAATATCAAATCCTTTGTTTGTTACTGCAGCTAAAACAGTAGTTGAATCTAGGCCTCCACTAAGTAGTACAATTGCTTTCTTCACAACTTATTTTAACTATTTAATTGGAAATATAGATAGTAAATATTTATTAGAATGTATATGATAACTGAAACTGTGTATTTGAAAAATCTTCTAGTTGTTCAAATCTATTAATGGGGTCATCATTTCCAATAAAATAACTTGCATATACATTAATAAACCAATTATCACTTAATAGATACTCAAGACTAAATCCTAATAATTGTCCGGGGTCCTCCAAGTTAAATAATAGATTATAATTTAGTTCGAGATCATCATCAAAGAATCTATTGCTTCCAATAATTAACAACGATTTATTTGAAATCATTGCAAAAGGCGTACCCATCCCAGGAATGAAATTGTCGGTATTTAATGTTGTCATATTCTTGCTTGATAAATCCAAAGTATTTCCTGATGCTTTAAGAACATTATTACCAATTATCTGAGCTCCTATAGTCTTTGAACTTTCCATCCTATATTCAATCTGAATTACATATTGTAAATAATCTGCCTTGGCATCTAAATAATTATACCATTTAGCTTCATAATCATTAATAGTGCTAAACAATGCTGATTCCGCACGTATAGTAAAATCTTTTATAAAAGTCACCATATTCAATCCAATAACAGAGGTAGAACGATAACCAAATTTTGGACTTACTTGTATAATATTAAATGTATCAATCCCAAGAAGACTAAACGAACGATCATATCCATTAAAATAAGATATTCCTATATCTGTTTCTCCTATAATGGTCTTAAGCTGCAATCCATATTCTAATGAATTTTCTCTTTCTTCATATTCAGTAGGTTCTATTGGAATTTGGAATGGGAATTCTGGCTCATTAAATGGCAATCTGTTTGAAACGTGGTTTGGGATAATCACACATTCTAACTGCCAATTATTCCAATAAGAAATTATAGATGCGGATACAGAGCCTATTTTTCTATCAGCACCTTGCAAAAACATATAATAATAATCATAAGGATTTAAATTATCTGTCGGATTGTTCCCATCAGCTACACCCCAAGCATGAATCTGTCTGCCAAACTTGACCTCTCCCCAAGATGGAAACCAAGTTACATATGCTTCTCTTAATTTAAATTTTGGGCTTTGATTCTCTCCCCACCTATGTTCCAATGCTGAGTTAACTAATAAATCAAAATCTCCCTTAGTATATCCCATTCGTAACTGAGCAAACCTAAATGGAAGCTCCATTTGGTCTTGGTCTGAAATATTAAACATGATCATTGGCTTAATGGTGCCATTAAAGGATAACTGCCCTAGAATAAATGGACATATCACAAAAAATAATGAACATTTTAGAATCATTATTATTTTAATAAGTTAATTACGAGGCAAGCGTTTTAAATTTTTTTCCTGAAAAAGGCTATGATCTAATCCTGAGTCAACTTTTATATCTTCCATCGTTAAAGTAGTGGTGTGGTTTTTTTGTACATCTTCAACAAATATTTTATTGATTACATGATAATCGGAAATGGAATCAATAAAGAATTTCTTTTTTTTGCGTAACCCACCACCTAAATCATAAGATTCTTCTTTGACTGCAATTAATGATTCCTTAACAATCCATGTAATATGTTTTGAATATGTTGATTTTATATCTTCATTTGGCAATACTTCTAAAACAAAACAATCTTTTCCATCTAACGTTTCATCTTCTAATCTTTTATATCTATTCTCTTCTAAAGACCTACTAGTCATATCTTCATAGCTAAGATCAGACCCCATAAAAGAATCTCCTTTTTTTGATGAAGATATTCTTCGAACTTTTTTAAAGGCAGGTAACCACATACGCATTTCATCAGCTTTGTTATCATGTTCAATCTTTAAAAAAGCAACACCTTTATCATCTAATGGAGCTAAAAACCATAAAATTTGTTTGGAACCATTATTAGATGACTTTGAAAGGATTGTTGAAGTTCTTGTTTTCCCCTTTCTATTTGTTAACAACATCGTTGTCTTTGATATGATATCTTTAGGAACGTCCCTTTCATCTACCATTGTTGCTATTTCCAAACCATTTTGAGCATAGATGATTGATAAAAATAAAGTCAGGATTCTAAAAGGATTTTTCATGTTAATAATCTCCAATTAATGAACTAATCCATGTTTCTTTTCGACCTATTAATTCAAGCAAACATGCTAATATCGTTAATGTTCCAAAAGATGTTGACACCATAGCGAAAACCATCAATCCACCCATATGAATTAATGGAATGAACTCAGAAAATAACAATGCTCCAAATGCCATATTTGATAAAGCATCCAATACAATAGGATATCCAACTTCATCAATGGTTCCTGATGTGCGTTTTGAAATTGATAGGCCTTGATTTGCTAATCGTCGATATTGTGATATATAATGTATTGCAAAATCAACTCCTACACCAATAATTACAGATGATAATAAAGCCGTTACATGATTCAGATGGACACCTAAAATACCCATAAAACCAAAATTCATTATTACTGCAGCAGATAAGGGTATAATACCTAGCAATCCCCAACCATAATGTCGAAAAAATAAAGCTGCTATAAATGAAATCAATACTATTGAAACACCAATACTAATTATGGACGATTTTATAACTAAATCTACCATATCTCTCAATACAACATATTGTCCAGTGGGAGTAATATTATTGTATTTAGTAAAGTTTTGTTCAACATAATCATCAATTTCATTTACAAATTCTACACTTTCATTTGTTGAATGATTTTTTAATATTGCTGTTATTAATGCTTTGGAATATTCGTAATCTACTAATGATGATAAATCTTCAGGGTCACCAGACATAGAATACATTGTATATAGATTGTTTACTTTTTGCTGATCCTTAGGTATAACCTCAAAGTCAGGATTATCATCCATAACGGTTCGATGCATTTGCTTAATTACATCAGCAATAGAAAAACTTGTTGAAACATAAGGATTATTTTGCTCTATGTAATCTTGCAATTGACTAATTTGCTCTAATAATACAGGATCTTTTAAATCTCCATTAATCAAAAATTCAAGATCCATTGATCCAAGCATATTGTCATCAAGAAACTCAAGACTATTTCGTATCTTATTTCCCTTAGAAAAAAAAGTAACCAAATTTACTTCAGTTGTAATCAGTTTAATTCCATACACTCCAATAGAAACAATAAGCAAACTACTTATTAATATTGTTCGAGGGATTTTGACTATTTTAAATCCTATTTTTTTGACTAGTTTTTCAAGAAAACTCGGTTTTATAACAGCCATTGAATTCAAGGGCCATTTTTTCAACATAATTAATGAAGGAAGCAACGTCACTGATAAAATCCAAGCCCAACATATTCCTATTGCAATTGAAACCCCATATCCCGTCATGTATTCTAATGGCGCAAATACCAATGAAAGAAAAGCAACTGCGGTAGTTAAACTTGTTAAAAATATAGGTAACATTAATGAATCTATGCTTTGTTCGATGGCTATTTTTTTATCACCAGTTAACCTAAGTTTTTTAAAGAACTTTGTCAGGAAATGAACGCTGTCTGAATTTGCTATTGTCATTAAAATAATTGGCATCGATGTATTCATTATTGAGAACACAAACCGATCAGAACCTGTCAATACCCTAATCCAACCCATTGAGCCCATCATCCCTACCAATGAAAATATAATAACCATGAGAACCATCATTACTCCCGCAAAAGTTCTAAGACTTGCTAAAAGTATAATTACCATAAAAAGCAAACCAATGCGAATCAAAAATAACGCATCACCTCGAACTAAATCACCGACTACACCAATTAAATACGATGGCCCGCCAAAATGAACACTATAATTATTTAATAGATTATCAGCCGTTTCAACAATTTTTGCTACCGCATCACGATCTGCTATATTCTTATCAGGAATGACTACAATATTAAAATAATTATCTTTTGATGAAATGACTCTCTTTCTCTGATCATCATTTCTATTTAAATAATCCTTTATTTCTTGAATCTGTTGTTGAGAAAGGTCTCGACTAGCAACTAAGTCATCAATTAATAAAAACCCGTTATCATTTTCCATTTTATTTAAGTTTGTTAGACTTCGAACATCTTCTACTTCCGGTAATAATTCTAACTGAGTAGTAAAATCCCATAAATCAGCAAGGGATTTACTATTAAACAAATCAATACTATCATTTCCAAAAGCAACAAAAACTAATTCTGTATTACCAAATTCATCTTTTACTTCCTCCCATACTATTCTTGTTTTGACTGTTTTTGGAATCATTTTCATCATATCATCTTCAATAACAAAATGCTTTAGTCCTGTAGCCATTATAAAAGTAGTAACTAAAGAAATAATTAAGGTTCGTTTAGGGTGGTTAATCGATTGTTGAACCGCAAAGTTTTTAAATCTGGAGATCATATTGAGAGTATAAAATTAAACTGCGAAGCGATTGGGTTATTATAATTTTCTATAAAACATATTAAGTACCTATTATTGTAACGACAAACCAATTTCTTATAAGTTTCCAATATAACAATTGAAGTAATTTCAATATAAAATTAAACACCTTATGGAAAACTCTACTCTAATGAAACCATATACTATTCTTGTAAATGGACAGTTCCCTGTTCATCCATTTCCCTTGGATATACTCCATAATTCCCGAACAATTATTTGCACAGACGGTAGTGCGAATTCGTTAATTGATAAAGGAATAAATCCAAACGTAATAATAGGAGACATGGATTCATTATTGATTGATAATAAAATATTCTCTGGTCAATTGATTAAAGATTCCAATCAAGAAAATACTGATATTGAAAAAGCGTTTGAATGGAGCATTAAAAATAAGATTAAAACAATTAATGTATTGGGAGCTTCACAAAAAAGAGAAGATCATTCAATGGGGAACCTATGCCTTCTATCAAAATATTGTGATTTACTTAATTTGACTTATGTTACTGATTACTTTTCCATTACATGCCATGAAGGAAATAAAATATTTTCATCATTTAATAATCAGCTTGTATCCATTTTACCAGTAGAGCATATACAACATATATCAACTGAAAATCTGAAATATAATTTATCTGATGAGGAATTACCAATTTCATCAAGAGGAATTAGCAATCGCTCCCTTAATGATAATTTTTCTATTAATAGCTCTAGTAAAATATGGGTTTTTCGTTCGCACCCTGAATAATTATGCACTTATTTGATTCAATAATTATTGGAATATATATTATCACATTAATATATATAGGCTTCAACCGAACCAAGAAAAGTAGATCTTCTCCTGAAGAATATTTGCTCATGGGTAGACGATTAAGCCTCCCGGGATTTGTTGCTAGTTTAGTAGCTACTTGGTATGGTGGAATTCTTGGACTTGGAGAAAATACTTATCTATATGGAATTCAGACCTGGTTTATACTTGCAATGCCTTATTATGTATTTGGATTGATATTTGCTTTGTTTCTTGCAAAAAAGATTTCTTTAGAGAAATTCATTTCAATACCAGATCATTTTCATAATTATTATGGGAATACTGCAGGAATTTTAAGTGCATTATTCATCCTAGTTATTGCTAGCCCCGCACCATATATATTAAGTCTTAGCATTTTATTGCAAATGTTTACCGATATCTCATTTAGTTGGTCTCTGATTCTATCCATAGTAATAAGCCTAAGCTACATTTGGTCTGGAGGTCTTAAATCAATTATTCGCACAGATATCTTCCAGTTTATTCTTATGTATAGTGGATTCATTATTCTATTAATCTTTTGTTGGATAGAATATGGGTCCCCTATTGATTTAATAGATAAACTACCACCAATACACTTGGATCCATTAGGCGGAATGGAACCACAATATATACTGGTATGGTTTTTTATCGCTATGTGGACATTTGTTGATCCTGGTTTTTACCAGAGGTGCTCTGCAGTCCAATCCCCAGACACGGCAAAAAAGGGGGTTTTAATATCAATATTGTTTTGGTTTGTTTTTGATATTTTAATGATAACTACTGGTTTATATGCTAAAGTAGCAATGGAAGTATCATCACCATTATATACATTTCCGCTATTAGGAAATGAAATACTTCCACCTATATTTTTTGGCTTATTCTTAGTTGCAATTTTATCTACAATTATGTCAACGGTTGATTCTTTAGGTTTTATAAGCGCTATTACTTTTGGAAGAGATATCATGTGGCGAATAAAAACATCTTCAACAATCAAAAATGAGAAAACAGTCCAAGATTCAACTCATTTTGTACAACAAGGTTTATTCGTAATGGGATTTTTAGCTCTTCTTTTAGCGATAACTATTCCATCTGTTGTACAATTATGGTATGTAACAGGATCAATTATAGTTCCAGGATTACTTATACCATTTTTAGTTACTTTTCATAATCAAAGTAATCTACCCAAAAATATTATCCAGTTAATGGTCCATCCTGTACTTGTTGCAATTGTTTGGTTTATAATGGGGAATATAACTGGCGGTTATCCTTTAGGTCTTGAGCCTTTCTATCCAGGACTATTAACTTCATTAACCATATATTTATTGAATATTAATTATGCCATTAGAGATAGAACGTAAATTTTTAGTTAAATTAGAAAATTGGGATACAGATATTGAAGGTATACCTTATCGACAGGGTTATCTTGCGATCAATGATAAAAATGTTGTTCGCGTACGGATTAAAGGTGAGATAGCTACAATCACTATAAAATCAAATGAAATTGGCATAAGTAGATCTGAACATGAATATGAAATCCCTCTAGAGGATGCCGCTTATTTGATGAATAATTTATGTGAAAGTGGAATCATAGAAAAAACTCGGTATAAGCTACCCTATAAAGGTAAAGTTTGGGATGTAGATGAATTTCATGGGGATAATAATGGTTTATGGTTAGCAGAAGTTGAATTAGAACATGAAGAAGAAGAAGTAAGTATTCCCTCTTGGGCTGGAAAGGAAGTAACTGGAGAAATTCATTATTACAATGCGTATTTATCAA
Organism: Fidelibacterota bacterium; assembly: GCA_029936965.1. Lineage (GTDB taxonomy): Bacteria > Fidelibacterota > Marinisomatia > Marinisomatales > TCS55. The sequence goes on along the minus strand of JAPYRG010000004.1, from coordinate 49,241 downwards.
AACACCCATTTCAAAAATAGATCTTACTCTAAAACATTTCTTAATTATTTATTTACATATTATTTAAATAGGGTTTAATCTAAAAAACCATATTGTATTGAAAATGAATATTATAATCATATTAATTACTATTATATGCAATCTATCTGCAAGTCAATTTTGGCATGCAGAAAAAGTTTCCCATTCTTTTTCTGATAAACTATCCATTTCTTTTGAAGATGATTTCCGATCAGAAGGTTTTGGAAAAAATAACTATTATTTTCATGGTGATATTGGACTAAAATATTCTCTTAATTCATCAATATCATTATATGCAAATTTTCGTGAAATATTTGAAGAAAAATCTTCAGGATGGATACAAGAACATCGACCTCATGGATCAGTTACAATAAAATTTAAACGAGGATTAATTTCTGCTACGGGTCGTTCTCGTTTAGAATATCGAATCAAGGATTCCGGATCATCATTTCGGAATCGTAATATGGTTTCTGTAAATCTTGGAAATGGATGGACATCTTTAAAAATCATTCCATACCTTGCAGATGAAATGTTTTATGATCTTTCTAATAATGGAATGAATAGGAATCGATTTTATATTGGTTGCAAAATAAAAAACTTAACGAGATTTAAGCCTACAATATATTTTATGCAACAACGCAATCTGAAAAATAATAAATGGGATACAATTGGTGTTTTAGGGATAAAAATTAGTTTCTAAATACACCATTCATTTACTATTAATTTTCCATATCAGCAGAAAAATCACCTTTAGTAGCAAGGCTATTAAACTTTGCCCTTTTCATAAACGCATCTTGCGCACTTAATATATTTTCGTCTTTTCCTGACCAGGATTTAAGAGCAGGAGCTTGTAAAGCTCGACCATATGAAAATGTAAGATTCCAAGGTGTGTTATCGATCTGATTCATTGCATTAAGATGAGCAGTCGCTAATTCATCACTTTGTCCACCAGATAAAAAAGCAATTCCGGGTACTGCTGCAGGAACCGTATTTAAAAAACAGTCCACAGTCATTTCAGCAACTTGTTCCACAGAAGCTTGCTCAGAACAATCATATCCTGATAAAACCATATTAGGTTTTAAAACCATTCCTTCGAGTTCTACACCTTGAGAGACTAATTCATAGAAAACATTATAGAGTGTTTCTGTAGTAAGTTGATAGCTTTCATCGATGGTATGAGTTCCATCCATTAAAATTTCTGGCTCCACAATTGGCACAAGGCCTTGTTCCTGACATAAGGAAGCATACCGTGCTAGAGCATGTGCATTTGCGGACATACAATAAGCTGTTGGCATATTTTCACCAATTGTAATCACTGCACGCCATTTAGTAAATCGTGCACCAAGATCATAATATTCTTTTAAACGATCTCGTAAGCCATCCAATCCTTCCGTAATCTTTTCATCTCCTGTATTTGCTAACTGTTTTGCTCCTTTATCAACTTTAATACCAGGTAGAATACCTAACTTGGTTAAATGATCTGGAAAAGGAACACCACCTTCCATAGTGCTTTGTCGAAGAGTTTCATCAAAAAGTATAACCCCGCTGATATAATTCTCTATACCATCTGCAGTAAATAACATATTACGATACTTATTACGATTTTCTTCTGTGCTTTCCACATTAATACTATCAAATCTCTTTTTGCATGTAGGCGTACTTTCATCTGCAGCTAAAATTCCTTTACCTTTTTGTACCATTGAATTTGCGATATCTACTAATGATGTGTGATCCATATTCTCCTCTTATTTTAACCTGTGAACTGATTCGATGGTTTTTACTTCACCAGTTTCAACATAAATAATTCTGCTCCATGTCTTTGCTGAATCATCATTATAATGAACACCGGGTATCCAACCATCACAAACGCCTGTTGCTATAAAAATAGCATTCTTTGAGGTGCATAAATTATCTTCATCCCAAATTTTATGTGCATCATTTTTTAAAACTTTTTCAACTTTTTCTTGATAGCTCTTTTTATGAAACCACATTTTCCCTTGAAATACTCCATTTGAACCTTTTACTGCTACAGAAGAAATCACTCCTTCAGGAGCTGAGCCAATACCTAGCAATAAATCTGCATCACCATTAACTGCGCGCATTGCACCAACGATATCTCCATTTTGAATCAAGTCTAACTCTACTCCTAAATCAATTAAAGTATTTATTGTATCTTTATTTCTTGGTCGATTAAGAACAATCACTTTTATGTCTTTTAATTCCTTCCCTGTTACTGAAGAAATAGATCTTATATTATCTTCAACTGACTTATCTAATGATATATGACTTTTCAGTTCAGCTGATCCTGCAATTTTATCCATATAGCACTCAGGTGCATGTAATAAATGTCCCCTTGGTGCAACAGATAGAACACAAATTGAGTTTGGTAAATTTTCCGCACAATGTGCTGTGCATTCTAATGGGTCAACGGCAATATCAACTTTTGGCATCGATGGATCATGGACACCCATTCCCAATTCTTCACCATTATATAACATAGGTGCTTTATCCATCTCTCCCTCACCGATTGCAACTCTCGCATGAACTGGAATACTGTCAAATGCTTGTCTCATTGCATTCACGGCAGCATCATCTGCTTTATTTTTATCGTTACATCCTCTGAGCTTACCACTTGCAATTGCTGCTTGTTCGGTAGCGCGTAAAAAGTGAGGAGATAAATCTTTTAAATTAGCTGATTGTGACATTAATGACTTTGTCCAATATCATACAGCATTTCTTGGAACCAAGGATTATTAGTATCAAATGGTTTACCACCTTTTATCCTGTCAAAACTAATAATACTAAGTACGTCATTCTCTTCTTCATCTAATCCGACAACTCCTGATTGATTATTCAATGCGCATTGGACAGCATACGATGCAGATTTTTTAATCAAATCCAGATCAAATTTATTTGGTGCCGCTGATCGTGAAAAATAACCGCTCTTTTGAACTAAAGTTTTTTCAGCTCCTATAGTTAAGGAAAATTGATTAGAAAACCATTCGCCAGGTTTAATCTTATCAAAACGAACATGCCCAAACGCATCTTTTTCAATTTCTTTATTATTCCTCTTCATATCGCTTAATATTTCTTCCTGGCAGGATCCTTCACTAAGAAAAATATTCACACTGCCTTTATGTTCCATTGTATGTTGCAATCTCTTCGCTTCATGATTTAAATCAATTTTCATCTCTGGTATATAGACAGCGTCAATATCCCAACTTTCTCTATTTAATAAGACCTCACTATTAAATTCTTTTTCCAATAAAGATGAGCGATACTTTCTTGCAGTTGCTGCTGTCAACCATCCACAATGGCGGCCCATTACTTCATGAATAATTAAAGTCTTTGGGTTTGAAGTATTTTCATTTACAATATTTTTAAAGAAAATAGACCCTTGATGAGCCGCAGTATCAGCACCCAATGATTGTTTAATTGGAATAATGTCATTATCAACAGTCTTTGGTAATCCTATAACTGTAAGGTCATAGTTATTTTCTGAAAGATAATTAGATAATGCTGATGCCATTGTATTAGTATCATCCCCACCAATCGTGTGTAAAATATTGATCTCATCTTTTTGTAATTGTTTTGCTGCTATTTCTAAAGGGAGATCGCCTTCAGATACTAAACCTCTGCGTACGCAGTCATCTTTATTTGTAAGCTTGACTCTACTATTACCTAATAAACTACCACCAAATTCAACCAACTGATTTACATCAATTTCATTAGTCGGAGGAAACTGAAACAAATCCCCTTTTAAAAGTCCTTGATATCCATATAAATAACCATACAGTTCAGTTTGTGGCATTTCTTTTGAATAATTGTCTAATAATGCACCAATAGATGCAGATAAACATGGCGCTAAACCACCGGCAGTTAGAATTGCTACTTTCAAAAATTATTTTCTAGGTTAAATGAATAACGCAAATTTATCAACAAATATGAAATAATTTGTTGATAAATTCTTATTTATTATTCTTTTTTTCTATCCAAGGGTTTGCGATAATTTATAAGTAACTATTTCTTACAAACGATGTCAAAAATACTCTGGAAACCGCAATCTGTTAGATCGACTAATATGCATCAGTTTATTGACTATGTTAATAACTCGAAAGGAACAAGTTTTATTTCTTATGATGAGTTATATGAATGGTCTATCAATAATGCTGGTGACTTTTGGTCTGCTATATGGAGTTTTAGTGATCTTATTTACTCAAAGAATTACATTGAAGTAGTTGATGATATTAAAAAAATGCCTGGAGCAAAATGGTTCGATGGATCAAGATTAAATTTTTCTGAAAACCTATTACGATATAAAGACGATCAAACTGCTATTCAGTTTAAAGGAGAGAATCTTTCAGTCCGCTCATTAACATACAAAGAATTGTATCAGGAAGTTGAAGTATTAGCCAGCTCATTTAAAAATAACGGTCTAAAAAAAGGAGATCGTGTTGTTGGCTTTCTTCCAAATATTCCCGAAACTATAATAGCTATGCTTGCAACAGCATCCATTGGTGCAATTTGGAGTTCTTGCTCACCTGATTTTGGGATTAAAGGAGTATTGGATCGATTCAAACAAATAAAACCAAAATTATTAATTAGTGCAAATGGATATCACTATAATGGAAAAGTTTTTGATTTGACTAATAAATTAAATGGCATATTAGATGATCTGCCCAGTATAGAACAGGTTGTCATAGTTCCCTTTATTGATGATATATCAAAAGCATCAATCAAAAAAGAAACATGTTATTATGATGATTTTATTGATCGAAAAGATTTTGATTCCTTAGTCTTTGAACAGTTACCCTTTGACCACCCATTATATATTATGTATTCATCTGGCACCACTGGATTACCAAAATCCATTGTTCATAGTGCCGGAGGTACATTAATTCAACATTTGAAAGAGCTCATGCTCCATGTCGATTTAGACAGAAAAGACTCCATATTTTATTTTACTACCTGTGGATGGATGATGTGGAATTGGCTTGTATCATCACTGGCGGTAGGATCAACAATTGTACTATACGATGGATCCCCATTTTATCCGAATTCTAGTAGTTTATGGAAACTTGCAGAAGATCTCAATATTACTGTTTTTGGAACAAGTGCAAAATTTATTGCTGCATGTCAGGAAGCAGAAGTCAAACCTAAACAGAATCAAAATCTAAATAAAATGAGAGCTATACTATCTACGGGTTCGCCTTTGGTAGAAGAGAGCTATGATTATATTTATAATGATGTGAAAAATGATGTAATGCTATCTTCTATTTCAGGTGGTACAGATTTAATATCTTGCTTTGTTCTTGGAAATCCGATGCTCCCCGTTTATCGTGGAGAGCTTCAATGCAGAGGTCTTGGAATGGCTGTAGAATCTTATGATATAAATGGAAAATTTCATTTTAATCAAAAAGGTGAATTAGTTTGCAAAATTGCGTTCCCATCTATGCCGATTTACTTTTGGAATGATGAGAATGGTGAAAAATATTATCAAGCATATTTTTCCACTTACCCTAATATTTGGCATCATGGCGATTATATATTAATAAATAATCATGGTGGAATTATTATTTATGGACGGAGTGACGCCACACTTAACCCTGGAGGTGTACGTATAGGTACTGCAGAAATTTATCGTGTAGTTGATAATTTTAGTGAGGTATCTGATAGCTTGGTGGTGGGTCAAGAATGGGGTGAGGATGAACGGATTATATTATTTATTAAACTAGCGCCAAATAAAACACTAAGTGATGAATTAATTAATAAGATAAATTCGACAATAAAAAAATCTTGTTCTCCAAGACATGTACCTGCAAAAATTCTGATGATAGATGACATCCCATATACTATTAGTGGTAAAAAAGTAGAAATAGCTGTAAAGAAGATTATTAAAGGTGAAAATGTTAAAAATAAAGATGCCCTTGCGAATCCTCAATCTCTTGAACTATATCGTGATATAAAGGAACTTCAAGAATAATGTTATGATAATTCATAATCCTAGTGCATATCATGGCCATAAAAATAAACGACCTTTCTTTGAGGGATGGTATCATAAACTAACAACTAAAGATAATAGATCTTTGGTCATCATTCCTGGCATTTATGAAAGTGGACAAACAAACAATAAAACTACATTCGTAATGATTTTTGATGGTTCAAACGGTAATGTTTTTTTTAAAAAATATGAGACGAGTGAATTTTAGTGTAACAACACCTTGGGTCAAATTATTTTTCATTAAATGAAATAATGGTTCCAATAAAATGAAAGTTCGAAAAATTAAGAATATTTTTAAGGGAGTTCAAACATCTGATGGCGCAGGTGTCAATCTTACACGAATTATTGGCACCTCAGAATTAGATATGTTAGATCCTTTTTTATTACTTGATGAATTCGGAAGCGATCATCCTAAAGACTATATAGCTGGTTTCCCTTCGCATCCACACAGAGGGTTTGAAACAATAACCTACATGTTAAATGGTAAATTTCGTCATAAAGATTCAAATGGTAATGAAGGGGTTCTATCAGATGGATCGGTACAATGGATGACAGCTGGTAGAGGAGTAATACATAGTGAGATGCCAGAGCAGACTGAAGGGTTAGTTCGGGGATTTCAACTATGGCTTAATCTTCCAAAAGAATTGAAAATGATTAAGCCTGCCTACAGGGATATACCTAAAGATAAAATACCTCAAATTAATTTTCCTGGTGGTGAAATAAAGATTATTGCAGGAAAATATAATGATATTAAAGGCCCGGGGAGATCCCATACTGAGATGTTTTATCATGATGTTAATTTAAAGCATGATGCAAATTTTAATTTGCCATTAATAGATGGATGGAATGTGTTTATTTATGTATATGAAGGGAATATTATTATGGATAGAAATGTATCAAAAAATAACTTAGCAGTTCTCAATGACTTAGGTGATTTAGAATTAAGTACAGAAAAGAATGGATCAAAATTTATTGTTGTTGGAGGTAAGCCTCTAAATGAATCTGTCGCTCGTGGTGGACCATTTGTAATGAATACTAAAAAAGAAGTATTACAGGCTTTTACTGATTATCAAAATGGTGAATTAGTGAAATGATATGAAGTTATATACTCTGTACAATTTATTAATAAACCGATTGAAGATGTGTTTGAATTCTTTTCTAAAGCAGAAAATTTATCTATAATTACTCCGACAAGATTAGGATTTATAATATTAACACCAGCTCCGATCAAAATGGATACTGGTAGATTAATTGATTGTAAGATTTATTTAATGGGGATACCAATCCATTGGAGAAGTTTAATAACTGACTTTGAGTTGCCTCATATGTTTATTGATCAGCAAATTAAAGGACTATATACTATGTGGCATCATACGCATACATTTCATGAAATGGATGGTAGAGTAGAAATTAAAGATAGAGTCGTATATTCAATACCGTTTAGCATCTTAGGTCGTATATTAAATTATCTTTGGATAAGAAAAGATCTACAAAATATATTCTATTATCGTAAAAGAGTTATAGATAAACATTTTGAAAATGATGATTACAAATCATATACTAAAGATTCAATAATGGAGAAATAATTATGAAAGTAGCATTGTTTGGCGGAACTGGCTTCGTAGGAACATATATAACAGATGAGCTATTGAATAATGGACATAATCCTCTTCTGTTAGTTAGGCCAGGATCAGAAAATAAAGTATCTAGAGCAAATGATTGTACCTTAAAGATTGGTGATATTTCTGATAAAGAAATAATCGAGAATACAATTAAAGAATCTGATGCGATAATTTATAATATCGGGTTAATCAGACAATATCCCAAAAAAGGGATTACTTTTGAAAAGACACATTTTGAAGGAGCAAAGTGTTGCATAGATATTGCTAAAGAATTAGGAGTAAAACGATTTATTCTTATGAGTGCAAATGGGGTTAAATATGAAGGCACAAAATATCAATCTACAAAATTTTTAGCTGATCAATATCTCAAAAGTTCTAATCTTAACTGGACAATATTTCGTCCATCTTTAATTTTTGGCGATCCAAAGGGTTCAATTGAATTTTGCACTCAATTGAGAAATGATATGTTAAATCTTCCATTGCCCGCACCACTCTTTTTTGAAAAACTTAATGTAATTAACGCAGGAAAATTTTCCATGTCTCCAATACATATAACTGATGTAGCTAAATGTTTTGTTAAATGCATAGAGATGGAAAACACATACAAAAAAATATATAATCTTGGGGGTCTATATTCTTATAACTGGATAGAACTTATTGATACTATTTCCAAAGCATCAGAAAAAAACAAATGGAAAATACCTGCACCTGTGGAACCAATTAAAATGGCCGCTATGTTGCTTGAATGGCTTCCAATTTTCCCCATCACAAAAGATCAATTAACAATGTTATTAGAAGGTAATACTTGTAATTCAAGCACTGCTTTTGATGAGTTTGATATTCAACCGACAGAGTTCACTGTTGAAAATTTGTCCTATTTATCAACGAACTAGCTTACCTATTAAACTAGTAATTAATAAATCATCTGATCAAATATGAAAATTTCTAAGCCGAGAATTGTTGTAAGCAAATGTTTAGAATTTGATCAATGTAGGTATAATGGCCTATCAATTAATGATTCAATCATACGCTCATTAAAAGATTATGTTGAATTTATTCCCATATGTCCTGAAGTAGAAATAGGGCTAGGCACACCTCGAGATCCAATTCGATTAATCTATAAAAACAAAGAAATAATATTGGTCCAACCTAACACAAAAAAAGATATAACAGTTAAAATGAAAAAGTTTAGTGATCAATTTGTTAATAATTTGGGTACGATTGATGGTTTTATATTAAAAAATAGATCTCCATCTTGTGGCATTTATGGTATTAGAGTATTTGATGACATAGATAAACCTTCAGTAAAATTCAAAGATAAGGGATTATTTGCTAAATCGATATTGCATCACTTTTCTAATTTTCCTATTGAGGAGGAAGGTCGATTAAAAAATACGGAAGTTAGAGAACATTTTTTCACGGCAATATTTGCAATTGCTAACTTTAGAGATGAGGTAACAAAGCCGACTAGAGGAAAACTCATTGAATATCATAGTAAAAATAAGTATTTATTCATGATGTATAATCAGACAATTTTAAAAAAAATGGGTAAATTATTGGCTTCTTTAACTGACCAAAAAATAGAAGATACTGTAGAATTATATTTTGAAATGTTAAAAGAATTATTTTCAAGGAGACCTAATAAACATTCAGTAATTAATGTTCATATGCATGCATTGGGATATTTTTCAAAAGATTTAAATTCTAAAGAAAAGAAATATTTTCTAAATACTTTAGAAAAAGTACGATCTAAAATTATACCCGTGAGTGGAGTTAACAGTATTCTAGAATCTTGGATGGCAAGATATGACCAACCTTATTTATCAAAACAGATATTTTTTCAACCATTTCCACAAGAATTAATCGATCCATCAGATTATGCAAAAGGAAGAGTATTAGATTAATGATTACTCATTATAGATTTATCAATATATTATTTTTGTTATTTATTAATGGGCTTCTATATGCCCAAAATAATAGTGTTTCTGGATTTATAACGGATCAAGAGACAGGTGAGGCTTTAATTGGCGCAAATGTATTTATCCAAGAAACTGGTAATGGAATGTCGACAGATAGAAATGGTTATTATGTTATACAGAATATTAATCCAGGTAATTATAACTTAATTGTCTCTTACATCGGATATAATACATCCAAAAAGGAAATAAATGTTACACAAAATGAATCTATTAAAATGAATTTATCACTTGAAGTAGAAGCTCTTGAAATTAGCGAAGTTGAGGTATCAGCAGAAAAGTTGCAACGTAAGAACAATATTCAACCAAGTACAATAAACTTGTCTCCTCGAATTATAAAAGCTGCGCCTGCCCTTGCAGAACCAGATATCTTTCGTACTATCCAAGCATTACCTGGTGTTCTTACAAATAATGAAGCTAGTACTGGCTTAGTAATTCGCGGTGGTAATACAGATCAAAATTTAATTCTTTTAGATGGAATTACCGTTTATAACCCAACACATTTTGGTGGGATATTCTCAAATTTTATAGTGGATGCAGTTAAAGAAGCTGAACTTATTAAAGGAGGATTTAATGCAGAGTACGGTGGGAGATTATCTGCAGTATTAAATGTCCTAAGTAGAGAAGGAAATCGCAATTACTTTCAAGGAAAAACTAGTATATCATTATTATCTGCTCAAACTACTATGGAAGGCCCGTTCTATAAAGGAGCATGGTTATTATCTGCTCGTAGAACATATTTTGATTATTTATTGCCTAAAATTCTACCTCCAAAAACTTCTGAGAATATTCCTCCCTATTATTTTTATGATTTACAAGGACATTTATTTTCAGATTTAAATGATAAAGATCGTATTTCATTTAGTATTTATAGAGGAATAGATGATTTAATCTTTAATACACTTGGGTTAACTGCAGACTGGGGAAACAATACTTATAGTATGTCATTTCGTAGAGTATTTAATGAAAAACTAGTTGGGAATTTTCTTGCTGCGTCCAGCGAGTTTTTTACAAATTTTAATCTAGGTGGTGAAGATGGATTGAAAAGTGCTAATAAGATTGTTGATCACACCCTTTCATCTAATCTAACACTTTTTCAATCATCAAAAACTGAGTTCCGCTCAGGCGTACAGGTAAAACAACTTGATTTCAAATATCTAAATACTTTTTTAGAGGATACATCTTTTTATATAAGAGAAAGACCGCTAGAAGCTAGTTTATATACAAAACTTAAATGGAAGGTTTCTCCGAGTTTTATATTTGAGCCCGGCATAAGATATAATTATTATAGCGTATACTCAAGCACCCCATATATCGACTTACGAATGGGATTAAAGTTTCTTCTAACAGATGATCGATATATAAATTTAGCATTTGGTAATTATCACCAATTTATCCAAACAGCGCAAGATGATTATAACCCCACAATTTTAGATAATTGGCTAGCTGTAGATAATTCGGTTGATCCTGCAAAAGCTCAACAAGCAGTAGTTGGTTATGAAGAATATATAAATGATATATATAAAATTCAGATTGAAGTTTATTATAAAGAATTGCAAAATATGCTAACCTTTGAAAACCTAACTTCTTCTACGGATGCAGATGTTTCAGAAGATAAATTAATTGATACTTTTACTCCAGCAGATGGGTATGCATATGGGATTGAACTATTTGCCCAAAAAACATTTGGTAAACTAACTGGATGGGTTGCATATACAAATTCTGTTGCTAGAAAAATTATGACTAGCCAACTAAACAATGTTAAAAGTGAATATTATACAAATTGGGATCGTACTCACGTTCTTAATATCTTAGGAAATTATTCTTTTAACATAAAGTGGGAATTAAACTGGAAATGGACATGGCAATCTGGGCAAGCATTTACACCAATATTAGGATATTATGTAGAAAAATTACCTGGAGATCCAAGTTCAACATTTAGTACTATTCCTGGGTCACGAAATAGTGGTCGTTATCCAGTATATGACCGATTAGATTTTGGCATTGTGCGTCATGGAAAATTATTTGGAAGAAATGCAGATTTCTTTTTTCAGATTATTAATACATATAATAAAAAAAATATATTTACGTATATTTATAATTTAGGTAGTATAAATAACGGTAAGGATGATGATGGAGATTGGGTCGAATTAGATCATGATGCTAATGGAAATGGTGTTCCTGATGTTGGCGAAACAAATGTTGATGAGGAAGATGAAGGCCGTATTCAAGAAAAACCTTTAAGCCTATTTCCAGCCATACCAAGCTTAGGAATTACTGTCTATTTTTAATTATGAAAAAAATATTAATAATTTTCACTTTTATATTCTTTTCATGTTCAATTAATGATGGTCAAGCCACCTATGAAGAAAAACTTGTATTGTGGGCAAATCTTCGATCTAATTTTCCATTAATTGATACAGTATTTGTTGCTAGATCTGCAAGTTTGAATGAAAAAATTAGTTCAAAAGATTTATGGATTGAAGATGCGCAAGTTTATATAATCGGAGATACAGTTAATATGCACCTGGATCCAGTCTCAGGATCCCCAGGAAGATATTTCGCAGATTCAGATTATATCTTTCAAGGAGGTGTAACCTATAGAGTTGCGGCTATTATTGGTAATGATACAGTATCTGGAGTCACAACAATTCCTGAAAAAATAGAGATCAGTTCAGAACCTCAATCTATTTATGCATGCAACGGTAATAGTTACAATGTCCCACAAATTAATATAAATAATTATGACCCCTGGTCATACCCTCCGATAACAGGATCAATAGATACTTTAGATCTCAAACAAGGCGATTGTTTTACTGAGAGTTTTGCAAGTTATCCACTATTTAAAATAAATTTTAATGAAGAAGACTATCAAACTGTTCGCATTATGACATATGCAATAGATGCAGATTCAATAGATCTTGAACCATTTACAGATACAAATAATGACGGTATATGGAATGAAGATGAGTTTTTTGATGATTGGAATCAAAATGGGTTACGTGATAGTTGTTTTATTAATTTAATTTATGACACAACGTACAAAGACGTATATGAATTATGGAAAGAAACATATCCACGTGGTTCAATTGAAGAATCAGGATGGGGAAAAAATACACCATTCAGATATAATCCCTGGCCTTGGAATGTAGAAACTTCACCCGTAAGTATGACTTGGTTATTCTTTGATTATTATGGATTACAACTAATGACTTTTCAGGCAACAGATGATGCAACTTTCAATTATTTTCAAGGGCTTCCAGAATTCAACCAATTTGTGATGCCGAATTCAAATATTGTTAATGGATACGGGTTGGTCTCTAGCTCTGCTTCTAGATCATTTCTTCTCTATTTAAAAAGACATGATTCTAATGGTTCTTAATCTAATTATTAAAACTATTGTCACTTAAGTAACAATAGTTTTTTTGTTTCAATTAGATCTGGAGTAGTGATTCGAATAAAATATATTCCGCTGGAATGAGAGTCTGAAACCCAAGAAATTTTATGCTTACCTTGCATAAGATTATGATTAATCAATGTATCAACTATCTTACCATTCATGTCAATTATTTCTGCTGTCACTTTTGTTCCATGATTTAATGTAAAAATAATATTTACTATTGGATTAAACGGGTTTGGATAAGGATCCCTAATAGAAAAGATTTGAGGTATTGTTTCCTGATTAACATTTACTACAGTTCCACCAAACAACTGATCTTTAAACTCCCATTCTTCATGTAATGGCCATTGATCATATGTATGTTCGCTATGAACTCCCATCATATTAATAAAAGCACTTTGCCCTGGTGGATTAATATTATAATCAATAGCTTCATTCGAACTTAGTTCAAGAGCGTATTGATATGTACCATGATCATTTATTGTGTATGGAATATTCTTTACATCTTCAAGGGTCATTAAGTTTAAAGAAGCAATATAATCAGTAATTAAGTCATTACGATCACATAAAGAAATCCCATTTATCCAAGGACCAAAATCACCATTATTCCACCATGAAACAGGTTTATTATTAAAATTTGCAAAATACCCAATAGAAGAGTTATCACCCTGCGGAAGATCTTCAAAGTCTAAGAACCCTCCCCACTCTTCCGATCCGTCTCCTTTATGAGGTAAATATGGATGCACATTATCACTGCGGTCCTGATGCAACCCTCCATGCCAATAGCCAATATTTCCATTATGATCAATAACAATATAATTAAATGACATTGGTGCAAGTTTTATCGCATTTTCAAACTCTTCCATATTCGTGGCTTTCATTGCATTATAGATATAGCTAGTACTCTCAATTTCCTTTTTCCAAAATGTCATTTTATATGAATAGACTTGATGTGATGGCATATGTGCTGAAAATACTGGCCCATGGATTGTCCTATAATGCGTAAAAATTTCATACCCTGTAAAGGTGTATATTGTATCAGTAATTGCTTCAAATTCTAACCATTCTCCATTATGCCAATATCCGTCATCAAAATTCTGGCTTTGGGTCGAATCTATATATACATCTACATTATCACTAACCCCGCTGGTATTTGTCCATCCCATATAATCTGAATGACCAATGACTACTCCTGGAAATCCTGGTATACTTAATCCTCCAACATGTAAATCTGGTGATTGAAGCTCAACTTCCATCGTCCTAGATGTTTCATCATAATTTGGACCTCCCATTTGTGGGCATCCAAGGATCATAGCGTTACCACTTGAAGATTTTGATGAACTAATTGCAGCAGAAAAACTACCTAATTTAAATATTAAACCATTCTCTTCAGCAAATTGTCGTATTTCCTGTCTATGGGATTCAATTTCCTCAGCAATATGATCAGGAATAACCATGCCAGAATAATTCCAATTACGATTTAAGACCGTTCCATCATCTATTAGAGTTGTAGTACATGTGCTATCATTAACAGGACGATTTTGATTAAACCATTCCAAACCATTATTTTGTAATTCAGTTAAGCGTATTAACTCTTCCCCACCAAACATACCAAATAGCCTAACAAAATAAACTGCAAAGGCTAATGAATGAGATACTTCCCAAGGCTCAAATTGTCTTCCAATATATTCGGAAGGTTTATATTTAGAAGAATTCACTGACATTGAATCCACATACGCATTTATCCCTCCAACATAAGCAGTAATTAATTGTTGTACTCCAATATCTAATTCGGAAAACATTTCATCGTACTCTGATTTGGTATATCCTAACCGACGTATATCCTTATCAAAACTCATTGTCTGATCGCCAAACCATTCACTTAACCTTCCCAAAGCTCCTCTTCTATTTAAATCCATTTGAAAAAGACGATCTTGCGCTTCAGCAAAACCTTGCCCATAGGAAACTGCATAATCATGATCTGCAACAATATGAGGCACTCCATATTCGTCACGATGAATAAATATAGTTGAGCCATCAGGCGCTTCCAGGGTCATATCATTTGCAGATATTATTGAATATATCATAACAGTTAATAGGCTATATCTTATCATTATTTCTTTTTTCCTTTTCGATCATTCTTTAATCTGTTATTCAATTCAGCAATTTTTGAATTTCCAACATACCATGGTGGTAAATTATCAAAATCAGGGATCCCATCATTAATTAATGTTTTTTTGGTTTTATCATCAGGATACTTTTCACTCTTTACCGCACCAGCGCATATATAAACTAAATCTATATCCTCACTTGCTTTTAATGCGCGTTTACTCTGCGGAAAAACATTAATAAAATCACCTTTTGATAATGGGATATCTTCTCCATTTATATGAATAATACCTTTACCATCAATAACAATATAAACTTCTTCTTGTTCTTTATGCTGGTGCATGAAAGTATACCCTTTCCCAGCAGGAAGACGAATTACTGTTAATCCAACAGCGCTAAGCTCAAGATCATCTTTTAAGTAAGTTAACCAATTAGGAAGATTTGCAAGATCCAGGCTTGTTTTTTTATAACCCGGCATAATTGGATGATTAATTAAGTATTAAACGGTCATCCACAAAAACAATATTCAGTTTTTGTAGCATTAACATTGATTTTGATTCCTTCTTTTTCCGTATATATTCGGTAAAAGGTTCAATAAGAAGATCAAGAAGGTAAATATTAGGATTCCCAACGAGATCCTCCAAAACATCAGCATCCATTCGTCTTAATTTTTTTAATTCTTCCCAAACTTTATCATAATACTTTTCAAAACTTTGTAATAGTGGCTTTGAATAGAATGAAAAACGTTCATATTCATTAATTAGCCATAATTCCTCTTCATTGGGATCATACATATTATCTTGTATCATTTTATTCACCAAAGCCTCAACTTTTGGTTTATTTCCTTTATAAGGTGATTTCTTTGCCATTATTAATAACCTAAATTTCTTATTCTACATTCCATTTAATTCAGTATATAAGATATTTAAGTAATAATACATGGGCAAGTTATTTTATCAAAGAATTAAAGAAATATCATTTCTTTAATGCCAACGTTAACCCATCTCCTATAGGAACAATACTAATGTCAACTCTTAAATCTATGTGTAATTTTTTATTTAAAGCCCTAATCGCTTCTGTATCAATATCATTGATGCGTTCATCAACAACGTCTCCACTCCATAAAACGTTATCTATTGCAATTAATCCTCCAGGACGTAATAATTTCAAACATAACTCATAATAATTATCATAATTTATTTTATCGGCATCAATAAATGTGAAATCAAATGTATTCGACAATCCATTATCAATTAATTTTTGAAGCGTATCTATTGCAGGACCAATTTTTAAATCAATTTTATCCATCACTTTTGCATCCTCCCAATATTTTTCAGCTATATCAGTATATTTTGTACTTATATCACAAGCAATTATTTTCCCATCAACTGGTAAAGCAAGCGCAACACATAATGAGCTATATCCAGTAAATACACCAACCTCAATTGTTTTTGTTGCTCCCATTAGTTTTATAAGTAGTTGCATAAATTGACCCTGTTCAGGAGAAATTTGCATATTATGCTGTTCCATTCTGTATGTATATGCACGTAAAGAAGATAAGTTTTCATCTTCTCTTAGCGAGTTTTCACATAAATATTTATAAATAGAGTCTGTTATTGAAATTGTTTGATTGCTCATTTTATTATACCTCTAGATAAAAGAGTTGTTTCATTATTCTATTACAAATTGTAATAAATATTTACACCACTTAAAATAGTTGAAACACTAGCACGTTGAAGGGGGTCTTTCCATAAATCTACTAAACCATAGTGAATAATAATTCGAATCCCAATCTTTTCATTCAAACCGAAAGATCCTCCCATTAGCGCTCCATAATCAATGTTAAGTGCTTCAGGATTAATAGTTATAGAACTTCCCGTAGAGTATGTTTCATTTGCACTTAATGGACCGGCAATATAAATACCTCCAAGAAACTTCATTTTCCCAATATTTATTGGATAATAAGATTCGATATTTAAAAAAGATACATTTAAAGTAGTATCGATATCTGAACGCCCATTAATAAATCCTCCATTCATATATCCAATACTAGTTTTAACCGGACCAAGTTTACGTTCAATTGCAAATGAAAGTGATTTAACGTCTCCAGACCATTTCTGCATTTGCTTATTTTGATGAACAACATTTGAATGATTGAATCCACCAATTATAGTTAGTCCTATCTCCGCATTTAATAATGAACATAATATTAGAATGAAATAATATATTTTATTTAATCTCATAAAACGAATAAAAGTATAAAATATTTTAACTTTCTTTACTTATTGTTAGTCTAAATACTAAATTCAACAAAGGAGAAAATAATGAATAAAATACTACCAATAATAATTTTTAGTTTTTTATTTACAATAGGTTGTGAAAACTTTTTTGGTATTGGAAATGATTCAGGTGATCCGTATGCAAATGATATGTTGCTATATGATTTAGAGCAGGATTTAGCGTTATCTGAAAAACAAATATCTGATAGTAAAGATTTTTTAAGGGGCGGGCGTGATTACTTTCCTGATAATGCATCTTTGTGGAAACTTGCTTTATATCTTCAACAAAATTTAACAGAAGAGCAAAAAGAAAGACTTCTTTCACCACCAGAATATCTTATAGCTGAAGAAATATCTGAAGAAAATGATCAACATCATAAGCGACTTCGTCATCATCATCGTATGGATGAATTCATACGCTCAATCTTAAATGAAGATCAATTATCTGATTATGATGAGATAGTTAATTATAAAAAGACGACATTAGAAGAAATATTCAACTCATTAAAAATGGAGACACAAACAAAACAAGAAGCCCATAGAGAAATGATGGGTGTAATGGAGTGGTTTAGAGCTGCAATGGATAAACTATTAATGGACGAACAAAAATCTATTTTAGAAGAAATGCGTAAACAAAGAGATGATCATTGGCGCAAAAATAGAGGCGGATATGGCAAACATGCAAAAAATCAAGATAAGATGCGCCAAGAAATGTATGATGTTCTTGGTATGACAACAGAACAAATCTCTACACTTGAAACACTTGAAGAATCATTTAAATCATCCTTAGAATCATTACATAATAACTTTGTAGATGGTATTGTGGATTATACGCCGGAGCAATACATACAGAATGTTGGAAGCATTACCGATTCATTTCATGAAGATAAGATATCTATTTTTGATACAGTTCAATTAGAAATAATTGAAATACATCGTGCTTTAGCGCGACGTTTTATGAAACACTCACGATGGGGACATAAAGGTTAATTAGTAGTATTGAATAATAAAAAAGGGGCTATACAGCCCCTTTTTTATTATTTTTTTCTACCTAGATGCGGCTCATAAAATGAAGATGAATATTTTTTCAAATGTTTAATTATTTCATTTGAAACTTTATCAAATTCTTCCTGAATAAGCCAGTGACCAGCATAAAGCTCTACAAAATTATATGGACCATTCATATACTTCTCGCTTAATTCTACAGATTTCCTACCAATGGCCATATCCATATTACCCCAGATAAATAAAGTAGGTACCTTAACATTTCCAAATTGTATATAATCACTAGGCTTTCTTCTATTGCCTATATTTGCTCGATACCAATTTAAAGCTGAACGAAGAGCTCCTCGTTGCCTAAAAACATTTAAATAAGCGTTTATTTCTTCATCTCCATGCACTTTCCATACTCTTCTAAGGTTCTTATAATTATTAAATGACATATATAATTCTGGAAAGAATGGCATATTAAAGAATCCTATATATTTGCTCTTTTCCTTTTGATCAAAATCATTGTTGTATGCTTCTTGAAATGCTCTCATATGAGGTATTGATAAGGAAGTCCAACTATATATCATATCTGGATATTCAGCAATAAATGCCCATCCAACGGAAGATCCCCAATCATGACCGACAAGATGGAATCGTTTTAATTTATATGCATTAACAATAGCAAGAACATCGCTTACTGTATGCTTAAGAGTATATTCCTTAATAAGCGTCGGTCTTGCTTTTGGGCTATAGCCACGCTGATCAGGTGCAATAACACGATAGCCTTTTTTCACTAATAAATCCATAAGACTGACCCACATATAAGATGTTTCTGGGAATCCATGTAATAATATTACTGTCTCACCGCCATTCTCCATCCCCCCTATTCTACAATTCAGTATATATTCACCATTGTTTATCTCAGCAAACCATTCGTCATTATTAATAAATTCTTTCACTGAATTTGAATTATTACCCCCCATAGTAATAGATAAACTAAAAATAATTATGGAAAAAGATTTGAAATAATTATTAAGCAAGTTGATCAATCGGTGATCCTATCAATTGTTATAAAAATAAATGTCGGTTTTTTGCTATCCAATTATATATTAATTCTGATGTAAATCGAAAAGGTGGCACCCATTTATATAAAATGAATAATAACTTGGCTTTGTTAGAAGTATAAAATAATTGAAAAATTGCTTCAGCTCCTTTGGAAACCTTATCATTAATATTTATAAAGTGAACCGATTGTAAACATGCTGATCTAGTAACATATTCATAATCTAATGGAATATTTTGAAGTGGAATAAATGTTACATAATTACCAGTAAAAGTTTTGAATTTATTGGCCCACTTAATACAAAATTGGCACTCACCATCATAGATTAATAATGGTCGTTTATCATAATTATTCATTTTTTTCTTGAATATTCTTCATACCCACCATCAAGACTAAATACGGTTTTGAATCCCTTTTGAACAAAATACTCAGATGCCCCTTTACTGCTATTACCAACATAACAATATACCAAAAGGCTTATGTCTCGATCAGTCTTTTCCATAAAATTATCAATATTCTCCTTAGAAATATTGATTGATTTAGGAATGCTTCCATCTTCATAAGATTGCCTATCCCTAATATCAACTATAACAGTATCATGGTTGTCTAATAGCAATTGAGCTTCATCCATACTAATACATTTATAACTCATATTAAAAAGAGGTGCTACTTATTAGAGATACAAGAATAAAACTAACCGCGAATATATACTAGTTCATGATTTTCTGATTGATCAGGTTGAAACTCATAACCATTATCATTAAAACCATGTAAATCATCTATAGATTGCACTCTATTCTTAATGATATACTTAGACATCATTCCTCTTGCGCGCTTAGCAAAAAATGATATAACCTTAGGAACACCATTTTTTAAATCTTTAAAAATTGGTTTTATTACAGGAACATTTAGAGTTGGAAAATCAATCACTTTAAAATATTCATCCGAAGCGCAATTCACTATATACTTACTTTTATTATTATTGATATCTCTATTTAATTGTTCTGAAATTTTTGTTCCCCAAAATTCATATAAATTTTTTCCCTTTGAATTATTCATCGTTGTTCCCATCTCTAATCGATAAGGTTGAATAAGATCTAATGGACGTAATAAACCATAAAGACCTGATAAGATACGTAAATGTTCTTGAGAATAGTTAAAGTCATCCTGACTGAATGTTTCTGCGTCTAACCCTGTATATGTATCCCCATTAAATGCTAAAGCTGCTTGTTTGGCATTCTGTTCATCAAAAGGCAGCTTCCAATCTTGAAAGCGTTGGACTGTTAAATTTGCAATGTTTTCACTTACGCTCATTAATTTCATTATATCATCAAACGTGTAGTCTTTTGCTTTATCAACAAGTTTTTTTGATTCATCTAAAAAATCACATTGAGTGAATGCTTTTATTGGTGATTCAGCGTTGAAGTTTAGTTTTTTTGCTGGTGAAATAACTGCTATCATATTTTACCTTATATATAGTTTAAGTTTAATATTTAATCCCCAACTTATTATAAATGAATGATAACAACCAAGCTGGGCCAATAAGGAGAAATTGTAAATCTTGAAAAAATGATGGTCTCTTCCCTTCAATCTTATGACCAATAAATTGTCCAATCCATGCAACAATAAATATCATTAATGAAGTTTTCCATAATGGGGTATAAAAATTTGTATTGATATAAGAATTTCCAGCTAGAAGTGAGAAACCAATAATGAACATACCTATTGCCATCACTGGAGAAAGGCGTATATAATATAGAAGAATAAGAGCAGTAATTATAATTGCCCAGTTTAGTTGGAGATTATTGATAATAAAAGGCATATACCCATGAGGTATGGACCACCACAATCCCATAACACTAAACATAATTGCAGGCACACATACCCAATGGATCTTCTTGTTTAATGGATTCTGGTGGCTTTCACCATACTCATCCAACCAATTATGTACAGATTTCATAAATTATCTCTCTATCTTAATTATAAAAAAGCCTACTTAATCAAGACCATTTTATTATTCTTTATATAACCTTCTGTTTGCAACTGATACAGATAAATACCAGAACTTACTTTGTTACCAAAATTATCTTTACTATCCCATTCTAATGTATGGTATCCAGGATCTTTTAGACCGCCTTCTAATAATCTGATTTCTCTACCCATAGAATCATATATTGTTAATGAGATCTCACTTCGCTTTGGGAGATAATACATAATTTTAGTTAGCGGATTAAATGGATTAGGATAATTTTGATACAAACGATAATCTTCAGCTAATAAATTATTCTGGGTACTCCCAAGATAATTACTATTTTGCTCCCCAGGAGTACCATTTACTAAGGATGCTGTCCAATTACTATATATTCCATTATCAATTAATGGATTTATAAGTTCTAAAGTTGGTCCGTCACCATCTGGCTCTGGTGGCCATGGATCATCATCATCATATGTTAATGAATCCATTAACATATCACTATTATTATATAAACGTATTAACTCTCCACCTCCACTGAGCCCAAAACCAAGATCTCCTACATATGAATTCGCATTTGGAAAATAATTCTTAAATGAAACCGTATCTCTACATAATACTAGAAATTCTCCAGGGTTAATTATAGTCCCTCCAGGAATCGTAAAAATATGGTCATCCGCTTCATCTTTAAATATCCAATTGCCTATATTAAAAATTGAATCAGTTGGATTATAAATTTCTACCCAGTCATCAGGATTAAATGAATCGCTCGAATTATAATTGATTTCATTAATTATTGGCACGGAACCAGTTAGTGGTAGTGAACCAATTAAATATTCAAAGAAGTCTCGTTCTGCTTTTCTTGGCTCAAGAATAATTGCATCATTATCTCTAGCTCTAACATAGTACTTTACATTTTCTCCATTCGAAAAATATGGAACAAGAGCACCATATACATTATCATTTTCTTCTCCATCATGATGTAAGCCATCATCATACATTTCTATGGATTGGAAAAAAGTCGAGTACTCATTAATTGTAACCATAAGTTCAACTTGTGTTACATTTTCAACTGTAGCATTAATAAATACAGAATCACCTGGAAATGGATTAGGGTTATTTTGACTAACGGAAGAGATCATTGGTGCTGATTTAGCAATTTCGGGATGATTTAATAAATATTCTCTCCTAGGACCAACAGTAGAAACAATTCCGCAAATATGTATATAGTTGGTACTTAAATAGTTGGTGACATTGTAACGAAAATAATCTCCTAATGTAAAAGGGTAAAATAAATTAGGATCATCTAAAGCATATATTTCAATGCTATCCTGAATCTCTGTTGCCCAATTATAATAATAGTCTGTATTATATATTTCATCGATTATTGTGCGCATATGCGCAGTATATATCATCTTATAAAGTGGAACCTGCATTAGTTTACTGAAAAGTGGCCTAGTTAAATTGTTTTCATAATAGAATGGTGGATGATTATATACCCAATAAGCATTCCCGCCAATAAGTAGAAATAAATTAATTACACTTCCCCCAAATGATTGGTCTTTATCCCATGGAATAACTTCAAACTGTCCACTAGCATTTTGATACAAATAATAATTATGAGGTAAAAATGGAAATATATAACTATCAAGATCAGGTATTACTACTGATGAAGCAAAATACCATAATACTCGATCAACATTTAATATGTGTTCAATATTTTCTATATCATAATTAAGTTTTGATATTAATTCTATTAAATCAGACCATCCATTTTCTGACTTTAATTCATACCCTTTTTGATATTCAAATGCGTTAGAGTCCGCCCCATGCCAAACCAAATCTGGCCATGCTAAATAATCTTCACCATATTGGAATTGAGGTTCGCACTTAAAAAATGTTCCTTCATCATTACCAAAATGCTTACGGAGAAATTGTTTATTGATGGATTCAGCATTTACATATAAACCTAAATCCTCACCATAAATAGATACATTCATATATCCGACTTTTGGTGTGGGTAAATAAAAACCAGAGGATAAATAACCAATTGTTTCTCGTACAAATGTTGGATCAAAGATAGAATTTGATAGTTTAAGTTTTTCATAACCCATCACATTTTGGTCATCATGGACAAATTCTACATCTATATTAAAAGGGAGTTTTGGGTTCCCACTTTCATTAGGTTCAACAAATGATGAGTTTCCTTTATATCTAACGCCAACACTATCATAAACGACTCCATTAACAGTTATATCAGCTAACAGATAGCTTTTATCATCTGCATACCATCTCGTCTGTAAAATGGAATCGTAGTTAGAGTTGTAGAATTCAATATTCATATTATGAACTGTATATGGATCATATAATTCTTGACCAAACAGATGGGAAAAGAGTATAGCTAAAATTATATTTTTAAAATGCATTCTTATTAGAACTATAATTAACCAAATATATTAAATATTAAACGCCATATTCTATAATTGGTTTTTCTATAAAACCATGACCAATCACTATTAGGTAAAGTTGGTGGAATACTAGTTACATTTTCCTCGTCCCAATTATTATTATAACCAGTTACATCCCAAAGTAAATCAGCTCCATCTAGTCCAGATTCAATAACAATCTTTGCGGGGTTATATCCGTTATTTCTATAATCATTATCATGCAACCAACACGCATCGGGAATTGGATCAACATCATAAGAAAAATTTTTGCCAAAAAACAAATCAAGACCTATAACTGATGCCCCAAAAGATTGATTGTCATGGAAACGATTTCCTGTCACTTCCACGCTATCTCCAGCCATTATCATAAGCCCTGTCCCTTGCGGAACATTACTTACAATTGATCCAGGTTCACCAAAGTTCACATGATTATTTTCATATATATAATTATTTTTGATTCTACAATTTAGAGAGACCTTTGACGGATTATTTGGTAAAAGAAACACTAAAATTCCTCCAGCGTTATCATATACTTCATTATTCTCAACTAATACGTTTACTGAATTTTCAATTTCTATACCTGTAACATTGCCATATGTAACATTATTACTAACTACAATATCTTTAGATTGACCAACATATATACCAGCATCACTGATCCCTGTAACACTACAATCCTCAACAAGTACACCAACGCATTCCACTGGATACAACCCGTACAAACCGGTATTCTTACAATGTACGTTTCTGAAAGTGACTTCACTGGATCTATTTAACATTAAACCGTTCGCTGTATAATCCTTTATTATAAATCCATTGATTTCAATATTGCTACCGGTACCTACGCCAGCATCCGGTAATATATTCTTACCATTTAAAACTGGTAAATCTCCATTCTTTCCATCGCCCATAATAGTAATGTTTGATTTATCAATCATAAGAGTCTCAAAATATTCACCTGATTTTACTAAGACTGTATCGCCATCTTCTGCGATATCAATTCCATCTTGAATACTCTGTCCAGCATTAACAATTAACTTTTTTCCAACTTTATTAATATTTATTTGTTCTGGTTCAAGATATTCAATCTTTTCTCCAACCATTTCTAAAGACTGATTATCTAAAGAAGGGACAACGGATAAAGAAGAAGGGACTCTATCGGGAATAGTTGGCTTATTTGATTCATCCGTAAGCGCATGCATAAACGCAACTAAGTCTTTCCGTTCTTCGTGGCTTAATTCAAATTTTCTTATTTTATCATCAAGCTCTGAACCCTTAAATCCGTGAGCTCTACCACCGCCTCCCGCGTAAAAGTCTATAACTTCATCCAAGGTCTTAAATATTCCATTATGCATATATGGTGCTGTTAAAACGATATTTCTTAAAGTTGGAACTTTAAAAGCATTTTCATATCCCTTTCCTACTATCTCAGCACGACCTAAGTCAGGTTCCTTATTTTCGATATGTGGAACACCAATAGCTTTAAAATCAGGATTATTAAATGTTGGAAAATTATGACATTCAAAGCATCGAGTTTTCAATGAGCGAAATAGATTTAGTCCTTTTCTTTCAGATTTAGATAAAGCCAAATGATTCCCACGACTATATTGATCAAATCGAGTGTTATTGGCAGTTATTGTTCTTTCAAATGCTGCAATTGCAAAAGTAACATTTTCAAAGGTGACTGGGGAAGTTTTATCATGGCTTTCAAAAGCTTCATTAAATAATTGCACATATTCGGGTATGATTATCAGTTCCTTGATAAGTTCATCTTTATCCTGAGCCATCTCTTTTTTATCTTGAATTGGAAAAGAAGCTTGATGCTCAAGATCATCTGCTCGTCCATCCCAAAACTGCTTATGATTATATCCTGAATTCCATATAGTAGGAGAACCTCTACGAAGGACTGTACCTCCTGTTCTATTTTGACCAACGCCTGAACCGCCATGACCCATTGATAATGCTCTATTATCTGTAAATCCAAGATCTGGATGGTGACAATGAGCACAAGAGATATTATTATCTCCAGATAATAACGGATCAAAGTATAATAATTCCCCTAATTTCTCTTTTTTCGATGTTATGGGATTATTTACTCGCTTTTGCATTGCAGGAAAGGCTCTATTCAAATTAGCAGATGAGACAATGGTTCCAAAAAATTCATTAATAAAAGCATGTTGCGCGGGATTATTATAATTACCTCCCATATTTTTATCTAGTGAAGATACTGGAATAATTAGAAAAAGGAGATAAACGCTAATCACAAATAAAATAATTATTAATATTTTTTTCATCAGGATGTATTCTATTTAGAATATTGTTTCATGCAAAGTTTCATTTAATTAGGCTTATAAGATTATTGCTAGAAACATAAATATAAATTGAGATCTATTCATTCTGATCTCTTCTATCTTTAACTGTCCTTCTATCTCCACTCGTTCTTTTATCATTATTTTTTTCCTGATCATCTTTTCTTCTATGATCATTTCTTCTGTCATTATTTGCTCGTTTTTTTTGCATTTTATTACCTCTATTTATTTTTAATTATATTCATATTGATTAATTTAATTTAAAGGAAATCCTAATCACATTTTCATCTCTAGTTATTATATCAATTAAGCTTCAGATATTTGCTGTCCAATTGAACCAAAATTTGATATTGACATTACAGCTGTAAATATTCGATTAATAATTTTCAATCTCTTGTTCTCATCATCCTCTTCAAGAAGATCTTGTTTTATCTTATTAGGAAGATTAACAAACTCAATAAAATCAAATGATTTTTTTTTATTTATATGCCGCTCCATATCTTCATTAATTCCAAGTTTCAAAATAATATGCAAATACTGATCTCTTATTTTATCTAATAAATCTACATTAATCTGGTTTTGATCTTTTAAAAATGAAACAGTCCCAATCCATAAATTATCATCCTCTTGAACTTTGGTTTCAATCTGGAAGCACTGTTGCCCTTCAACAATAATATCAAATTCACCAGATGGATATTCTTTAATAACATTTACTATTTTCACTGAACAACCAATACTTTTAAAACCATCTTGGTCCTGATGAATAATGCCAAAGTGTTCTCCTGAATTAATGCTATTATTAATCATTCTCTTATATCGAGGTTCAAAGATATGTAAAGGTATTTTCTCTTTTGGAAGTGCAACAATATTCAATGGAAAAAGTGGAATATTCTTCATTAGTATTATTTAACCCTCATTAATCTATCAGTTACTTCTTACTCTAATTTAGATAAATCACTTAATAATTATTTATAAAGTCTACAATCATTTGCCCTAACTCTGGGCCCTTATCTTCTTGCAAAAAATGGCCGGCACCAACAATAGTTTTGTGAGGCATCCCCTTACAACCAGGTATAAGTTTTTGAAATAGCCTATCCCCTCCTGTAGTTATTGGGTCTGAATCACTAAAAGCGGTTAAGAAAGGCTTCTCCCAATGTTTTAATTTTTCCCAAGCTTCGCGATTAGGTTCTGAAGAAGGGTCGTCTGGCTTAGTTGGTACTAACATAGGGAACCGGCGCGCACCAGCTTTATAATCTTCATCAGGAAAAGGGGCATCATATGCTTGTTGTACTTCTTGGCTTATACCATTTACACAACTTGATTTAATGATCTTCCCAACATTAAATACTGATGTGCTCTGTGAATAATTCTGCCAATTTATAAATGCTTCAGGAACTCTGTAATCTCCGGTTGGAAGAGAGGTGTTTGAGGCAATAATGCGTTTAAATCTATATTCTTGTTCTGACGCTATTCGCAAACCAATTAATCCGCCCCAGTCTTGACAAAATAGAGTAATATCCATCAAATCCAAGCTTTCTATGAAAGATGTAATCCATTCTACATGTTTCTCATAAGTATAATCTTCCTGATTTATTGGTTTATCTGACATCCCAAATCCAACAAGGTCAGGTACAATAACTCGATATCCAGATTCTGCTATAATAGGGATCATTTTTCTATATAAATAAGACCATGAGGGTTCACCATGAATTAATAATACAACTTCCTCATTAGATTCCCCTTCATCCACATAATGAATTCTAATATTTTCATGATGGATGTAATTGGACTTAAATGGATAATCCTGCAAATTGGAAAATCTTTCATCAGGTGTACGTAAAATTTTCATTATTAGTCCTTTATCTTCATATTAGATAAGTATAGAGATGGTATTAATTTTTAATTGAATATAAAATATTACTTTAATAATAGCATTTTCCTTATCTTAAAATAATTTGCACATTCTAATTTTATAAAATACATACCAGTGGAATGATTTGATGCATCCCACTGAATACTATGCTTTCCAGTAGATAACTTATCATTTATTAAAGTTGATATTTCATTTCCTAAAATATCATAAACCTTAATGTTTACAAATTGATCTATTGGTATAAAAAAATCAATCCTAGTTGTTGCATTAAATGGATTAGGATAATTTGTTGATAAATGATATGTATTTGAACTGGCAGAATAATTATTAGTTGACAAAGGATTTGTATTTACATAAAGATCATATTTTCTTATATCTGTTTGCCCTGTTCCATAAATAACCTCATTGCCCATTTCAAAATCTGCAAAATATTCATCGGCATTTAGTATCCCCTCATTGACAAGATAATGGACAAAATTATGAACTGCTAATACTCCACTATACTGGCGCTCAATAGATAAAAAAGCTATATATGTCCACGAATCCCAATTTGCTCTATATACCTTATATTCAAAACCATCAAAATTAACGGATGCAATCAAATTTCCAGCAGGGTTGATGATATTATTATCCATCCAAACCATTACCTCAGTTGTAATTCCTGTTTGTGAAGACAAAGAGTCAGTTGTTACCCAAAATTCAAAAGCCAAATTATAAGACCCACTAGCATTCATACTTAAATCATAATCCACATATATTTCATCAATATTTTGAATTTTGATAGGTAATTCTTGAGCGGTTGAAGTACTACTCCATGGCTTCTTTCCATATATTACTTCAGGGTATGATTTGACATCATTATTTACATTTGGCCAATCCCAATTCCAACCAAAATGAATATTATCTCCACTTCCAGTACGATAAATACATTGAATAAAATCATCAATCTCTCCTTGTCCCCAAACGTTGTTCTCCACAATATATTCACTAAATAAAAACTGAGACCAGTCATTACAATTAAATGTAGTATCCTGAGCGATTAAAAAATTAATGAAAAGTATAATATGGAGATTTTTCATTCGTCTACTTTTGATGATATATATTTTGGAAAAAATTGAGGTGTCTTCCTCATATATTGCTCATATTCAAAGCCAAACTGATCTAGTAAAAACTTCTCTTCTTTTTGTATATGCCATACCCAAAAAATATGTATTGGTATTATAAAAATTAACAATAACCAAGACTTGTAAATCATAGATACAATACCAGTGCCACTCCAAATAAATGCAGCATAAAGAGGGTGTCGAACATATTGATATGGGCCTATAGAAATAAATTTGTTCCCTCTACTACCAATAGGCAAAACTATCAAGCTCCAAACAATAAGAATAACAGCATCTATAGTAAATAACACAATAAGAATCTTTCGAAATAATGAAGATATATTCATTTCTGGAATTGAACAGAAAGAACTGATTTGTATAGCGACAATCCATGTCAAAATAGTTATTGCTATTCCTGTAGGACCTGAACCAAACATTCTATTATATCTCTTGAACACCTTTAATAAATATAACTTGATAGTTCATAAATTACTTTTGAATAATTTTTATCTAACAAAATAAAAGTAAATTCAATTAATAAATAGTGTTGATATATGTCAGTAAAAATCTTAACAAATATTCCTGGACCACGCTCATTAGAATTGGCTGAAAGAAGATCAAATAGTGTAGCTCAGGGACATGGAACGGTGTGTAATGTATATATAAGAAAGGGCGAAGGACCTTTTTTAACCGATGTTGATAATAATGTTTTTATTGATTTTGCAGGAGGAATTGGAACTGTCAATATTGGACATTCCCATCCTAAAGTAATAAATGCAATAAACAACCAGGTCAAAAATTATTTACATACATGTTTTACTGTAGCTCCTTATGAAAGCTATATTAAACTTGCTGAAAAATTATCTAGCCTTGCACCCATAAATAATCACTGTAAAGCCGCATTTTTTAATTCTGGCGCAGAAGCTGTAGAAAATGCTATAAAAATTGCAAGATCATATACAAAAAGAAAAGGAATTTTAGTATTTAGTCATGCTTTTCATGGGAGAACATTAATGACTATGTCAATGACATATAAAGAAGATCCATATAAGAAAGGCTTTGGTCCATTTGCTCCCGAAGTATACACATTACCCTATCCAAATGATGAAAATGGAATAAATTTTGATAATGCTAATTTTGATCCAAAAGATATTGCTTGCGCAGTGATTGAGCCAGTGCTTGGAGAAGGTGGATTCATTCCCGCTTCTAAATCGGGAATGATAGAACTAAAAGAATACTGTACACAAAATGAGATTTTATTCATTTCCGATGAAGTACAAACCGGCTTTGGAAGGACAGGATCATTATTTGCAATTGAACAATTTGATGTTGAACCAGATATGATAACTATAGCAAAATCTATTGCAGGAGGGCTTCCTTTAAGTGGCGTTGTTGGCAAAGGAGAAGTTATTGATTCTGTACATATAGGCGGAATTGGTGGTACTTATAGCGGAAATCCAGTGTCATGTGAAGCTGCTTTAGCAGTCCTTGAAATTATGGAAGAAGAACAGTTGCCAAAAAATGCTAATAGGATTGGTAACACTCTTCGATCTAGAATTAACAGCATTCTCCCTAAATGTCCTTGGATAAAAGAGATTAGAGGGCTGGGTGCAATGATAGGAATTGAAATTATTAATGATAAAACGGGGAAACCTGATAAAGAACGAACTAACAGGATACATCAGACAGCACTTGCAAATGGATTAATAATGATTACAGCAGGAACCTTTGGTAATGTTATACGAACATTAATGCCGCTAACTATTGATGAAGATACTCTTCATGAAGGTGTAGATATATTAGTAAATGCTCTTATGCATCATTAAGATATTCTTCAATAAATTTCATTATAATTATCTACAATGGAATAATGAATTATACAATCACCTCGTCCTTTATTCTTTCTATCAATTGTAATTTTTATATTGTTTACCATCCAGGTATATGAATATCCTAACCCTGAGGCTTCTTTAACGTATTCTAAACCATATTTTCTTATATAGATTTCTTTAATCTCCTCTACATTTTCATAATTATTTGAAGAAATTAATTTTATATCATACAGCTCATTATTGATATACCTCATATTTAAAGCAAAAGGTTCATTAACTCCATCAATAAAATACCAATAAGTCGGCTTAGTATAACTGAATGCTGGATACCTATACCAGGTTAACTCCCCAGTATCAATATAATAGTTTCTTTTTTCTTTAACGTCAACATAGTGCTCGCCAAAATTAAAATTAAGAAACACGCTTTCTTTAGCGATTGCTTTATAATGAAAATGACTCTTACCATAAATTGGAATAGTAGATAATACAATTATTATAATATGTATAAATATAAACTGTTTAATAGTTTGCATAGTGTTTAGCAATTCTCGCTGTTCCAGATTCATTAAGGTAATACACCCATTTACCATATTTTGATGAAATCCCGTACTCACTTAATTCCTTATATAGGCCTTCCATTTTCTGTTGACCATTTAAATACCATTTTTTTATAGGCCCATTCAGCTTTCCATTACGATATGTCTTTAATTCTTGTTTTTTACCATTTAAATACCAATATATCCATGTTCCTTCTTTTTTATCATAAAAATAAAAACCTTCTTTCCATAATTGACCGGAACCATGCCAACCTTTCCATAGTCCATTTCTATACCCATTCTCATAATATCCTTCATATTTTTTCTCGCCATTATCATACCATGCCATCCAGGAACCATTTATTTTCCCTCTACTACAATTAGTCTCTAATATAATATTTCCATCCTCATTAAGATCAATTATCCTTCCAGTATAAGGTTTTGCATCCAAAGGTTGGTAATAAATACCATCTTTTATTAGCAGGTTATTAATATCAACTTCATACTGACCTAAAATAATTTTTATTATAAATAAATAAATTAAAAGGAAATGATACATTAGATTTATTTAGCAATCCATCGTTCACTCTGTTTTGCCCAATCTATTTCATGGAAAGTATTGTCATTTGACATATCAGAAACAAAACGCGTTAGCATCACTCCTGTTTTACGATTCAATACCATCATAGCATTGGAACTACCGTAAGTACCAACATATTCATAATCATTTTCATTGTTAATATTTGTTTGACCCATAAAAATAAAAGCAGCAACAATTAATGAAGCTCCTGTTATCATACCTATAATATATTCTTTCATTTATATCTCCTTTAATTTGATAATTTTAACTGTTTATTATTTTTTTGATACCAGTTCTTTACACTTTTGAATAAATGCCAATTATCTATTCCTTCTAGACTAAAAAACTCTTCCTTAAATGTGTTATAAAAGTCAGAACTAATAAAACATTTCCAGTCCTTAAGAACAATCGAATTTAAATCTTTTGTAGCAATCTGTATAGCTTCAGCCCATATATCTATAATAATACAACGTTGGGAGTTTTTTATTATATCAGACCATTCCATTCTATTTAGATCAATTAAAACATTAGATTTTGCTTTATATAATAATTCACTCATATTTATTGGTAGAATAATATCATTTTTCAATATTTTTTCTAACCAAGAAACAATTTTATCAAATCCCATTTCAGCAAATCCCACTACAATAAAATTCTTTGGAAGTGTATCAATAAAATAATCTGGAGGATTAGGATTGCGAATTATTTTACTTTGGGAGTTAATATAGGTAGGATCATCTGGATCAAGCCATTTAGAATCAAAAACAGGTTTACCATTGACTAAAAGAATAAAATTATCATTCACTTACTGTATTAACCTCTTCCTGCATTTTTACAATCATAATATTGTGTTATCATCATGAAAGGTAAAAGAAAATTTTTAGATATTTAATTGCTGAAATTTTAAAATATTTTCTGATATTTCAAATTACATGAAATGTAATCATCTGGCTTTATATAAATTCATTAGTAGATATTCCTATGCAAACAAAAGATATACCTAATCATATTCCTCAAAAAAGGCGGAAAATACTTGGCCCAATAGCTAGATACTTATTAAAAAAACAAAAGTGGAATATTATTGGTGAGATACCAAATATTAATAAAATGGTATTAATCGGTGCCCCACACACTGCATACAGAGATGCATGGTTCGGTTTACTTGCAATTCTATCACTTGATATAAAAATAAAGTTCTTCGGAGCAAAATGGATTTTTTCACGCTTACCTAGCCCCATACATTTCTCAAAAAACTTGGATAGACAAGGAATACCATGGCCTTTTGGTTGGCTACAAAAATATCTTCTATTGAGATTAGGCGGAATACCTGTATTCAGAGAAGTAAATAAAGGCCTGATAGGCTCTGTGTCTGAAGTGCTAGAAGGATTAAGTAGTTTTATATTATGTGTAGCTCCTGAAGGAGGATTAGAACATGTAAATACGCTTAGGAGCGGATATTATTATATATCAAAAGAACTGGATATACCTTATGTGCCTATTAAGATTGATTATAAGAATAGATGCTTTAAAATACATAAACCAAGAAAAGCGTTAGATTCTTTTGAAAAAGATTCTTTAGAGGTGAAAAAATTATTTGATGGTGTAGTTGGTTATAACAGGATTTTTAAAGTTTAATTCTAATTAATTCTATTCCAATATATGAATAGAACAAAAAATATTATTTTTCAATTATTAATAATGCTTCCCTTTGCTGGATATTCACAATCTATATTAATTAAAGATAAAGATACGCATTTACCTTTGCCGGGAGTGAATATCTATTCAGATCATTATGGAACAACTACGGATTCTAGTGGGGGATGTAATCTTTTAAAATTTAATCTTAATGATGAAATAATTATATCTCATATTGGATATAAAGTAATAAAAATAAATAAATCTAAAATTCATGATCTTATACTTTTAACAAGATCTAATGTGCCGATTGGTGGGGTAAGTGTTATCAGTTTTAAATCAAAGAAAGAGCGAAAAAGGTATAATAAACTTGAACGTGATGTTATTCGTGTTTATCCATACGCAGGTCTAGTTGCTAAACTTCTTATTGAATATTCAACTGTTATGGATAGCATTAATGGATTATCCTATTTTAAAAAAAGAAAGGGAAAGAAAAAAATTTTTACTTTAATTGAAAAAGAATTAATCAGTAAATATGGTAGAAAAGTAAAAAAACTTTCAAAAGATCAAGGTCGTATTTTAATAAAACTTGTTGATAGAGAAACAGAATATACTTCCCATCAAATCATAAAAGATTTTAGAGGTTTTTTCGTGGCAGGTTTTTGGCAGATTACTGCAGTTTTATTTGGCCATAATTTAAAATCAAAATATAATTCTGACAGAGGTGAGGATAAATTAATTGAATATATTATTGTTAATAAAATCAATAAATAATTAATCTAGGGACTTTGTCTTCTATCAATCGCTATACGCTCACAAATTCCATTACTCATATCAATCATCTTGTCTTTGATTTCTTTAAAGGAATAATTAATCACTAAGCTTCCGTCCTCATAAAATATCTCTTCAAAAGGGACGCCCAGCCAAACATCATATGTTGATTTAGGATCTTTGTATTCTAAAAAGTGTGAATTTGCTATTCTATAAACTATAATTCTTAAGTATCCAGTAAACTTCTCACCGGTAATATCAGGCTCAACAGTCCATGCCTCCCAATCAAGTTGTAAAGCATAATTAATTCCAGGGTAAAATACTTCATCAATACATTTTCCTGAATAAGCATAACTAATTTCTACAGGTAATAGCTCATCCATGACTAACATAATAGCATAATTAATATCATCTATCTGTCTATCAGAAAAGTGCAACGCAACGGGATCTTCAGGGGCATTTATACATACGATTTTATTAAAACCTCTGAATAATAAAGTATCATTTAGTTGATACTTCTGACCTAGTAAAGCAAAACAGAATGAGAATATAATGAATACAATTCTCATAATATCTAATCCATTGTTAATTCATCTTCGATTGGAATTGAATTTATAGATGATGCTCTTTTATTTGATTCATATTCTCTAATCAATAAAGCAAAAAGAATATTTCCAATAATATATAGACCAGCCGTAATCAAAAATATTTCATAGTATCGAAAATCTAATAGTCGTAACCATTCAAATACTTTTGCACTAATAAACCAGGACGCACTCCAAAGACTTGAACTTAAAGCACTAATAAGTTCTTGATTTCTTTTTCCAACATAATTCATTAATAATTCATTAGATGCAGGATGAGCCATATGCATAAGAGGCTGTCTAAATATATAAGCTATAAGTGCAATAATTAATGCAAAAGAATAAGTAACATATAATTCCATTAACGCCATTATTACTAAACAACATATGGATAACGCTTGTACTACAACTATTGTCAACCAATAACCATATTTCTTTCTTATAGATGGAACCAATAATGAAAAAGTAAAAACAAGAAATGCAGTTATGCTGCCAAGGATACTGAATTCACTTGATGATAAATTAAAAACAGAGTTAAAAAAAAGATTTACATATGGTATTGTAAGACCCGCTCCAATAGATATCATTATCAATGGAGATAAAGCTTTAATAATAATTATCCAATCATAGTTTTTATATAGAGAAAAAATATTTGCATCTCTATCACTAGAATCATGTTCTTTTTCAGTAATCCTAAGTGCAAAAAATATTGATGAAACACCAAGAAATGTAATTATCCATAGTATGCTCCGTTCATTAAAATATAGAATCCAACTTCCTAATGAAAAATTATTGATCCAATCTAACCCACTAATAATAATACCAGAAAATATCGTTGCTAAAGCCCAAGTCGACGCACTTAAAGATAATGCTTCCGTGCTGTTATCTGATGAAGTATTTCGAATGATAAATGGCAATGAACATACTCTCATGAGCATCATTCCTAATCCCCATAATAAAAAAGACAATTTGATTAAAGGGACTATCTCTCTATAAACTGATTCTATTATTAATGCACTAGTCAAGGGAACGATCAATGCGGCTAAAATAAAGAATGGTTTTAACTTTTTTCCCCTTATATATATACCCAAAGGTAATGCAAACGCTAAAGCGCCAATAAATCTGAGTGAATTAAAAGATGCTATTTCAGGATCACTATAGCCCTGCTTCCTAAGAAAAATATTTAGAACTAATATAAATGCAACATGAATTAAACTAAGAGTGAATTCCAACATGATCAACATGTGAATCATTCTTGGAAGATTCAAATAACTACGAATTAGATTACGTAGCATAATGAGAAATTTGTGTAACTATGATTTTATTAATTTGGAGCCACAATCACTACAAAACTTGGCATTATGTTCAATCCCATCTTTATTACAAACAACACATTTTTGTCCTTTTTTCCCTTTTGCAGCGAAAGTGATTTCTGATGTTACAATCCCTGTTGGGACTGCTATAAGTCCATATCCCATAATCATTACCGCAGCCGCAATTGCCTGGCCCAAGTTTGTAATGGGAGATATATCTCCATATCCAACCGTAGTTAAAGTAACAATGGCCCAATAAATACTCCTTGGAATACTATCAAAACCAGCAGCCTCTCCTTCAACCAAATACATTATAGATCCTAAAATGATTACAATATTCATTACCGCAAATAAAAAGACAAAAATTTTCCTTCGACTAGCAATCATGGCTTTCTTAAGTAAATCTGCCTCCCCCGTAAACTGAACAAGTTTTAATACTCGAAATATTCGTAACACTCTTAAAACTCGTATTACAGCAAACACTTCAGTACCTGGCATGAGAAGACTTATGTATGTAGGAAGTACTGCAAGTAAATCAATTATTCCAAAAAAACTAAAAATATAACTAAGTGGTTTTCGAATAGAATAAATACGAAGCAAATATTCAATGGTAAACAATATAGTAAATGTCCATTCAGCAATGTTAAACAGGGCACCATATCTTAATTGATAATCATCAACGCTATCTATCATAACTGTTATGATACTTAATACAATTGTAATAATTAATAATAGATCAAATATTCTTCCAGCTTTTGTATCAGTGCCAAAAATAATTATTTTAATCTTTTCACGTATAGGATTCATAAAGCTTGGTTAATTACTAATTATATATATTGTTTTTCTATGCCAATTCGGCTTCATTTGTATTTTTTAATTAATCCTTTTCTTAATAATAAAAGATCATCATTATCTGGAACCCAATCATTATAAAGATTATTACTAATAGAGATTTTATCGGGAAAGATTCTAGTCTCCGCTGGTGAAAACCCTCTACTTTTCATTTCAGAAATTAAATCTAAATATCTTTTATGTAAGTATTAACCTTTATTATAAAAAGAATAAGCATGCCCTTTATTAAAAGTATATTTTTTTGGTGCCTTTGATTCTTTATACACATAAATATCCCTACAATATGTTTAAGGTTGTAATAATTCACTATTATGATAAAGCATATATTTTGAGGTTTCATAGAGAGCTTGAACTAATTTACTATAATTCATTGTAACATCAGGATGATTGCCTTTTATATCATTAGGAGATCCCAATGATTGCAAATCATACAATTTTATATTTGTACCATCATGGTACATTGTTAAGTAATACTGCTTACCGATTATACCTATTGTAGGATATGCACGATCATTATCTACAATTAGCGCATAACTTTCTTGATTATCTTTAAGTGACATTAGGTCATGTCCTAAAGTTTGGTTATGATAGCTAATCCCGGCGAAACCGGCTACAGTGGGCATTAAATCAGGCAACATAGAGATATCACTACGAATAACGCCTTTTTCTTTCAATCCAGGACCATAAATAATAAAGGGGACATGATAAGATCGTAATAAAAGTTCATAATCAGAAAGTGGCATATGTTCCGCCCAGGGATCAGATGTTCCATGATCTCCAAATAGAAAGAAAATGGTGTTTTCAAAATATTTGGAGTTTTTAGCATATGAAAAATATTCTCCTATTGCATGATCAAGTAATCTCATTGCATTATATTGATCCACCGAATTAAATCCTGCACGGTTAACATCTTTCTTTGAAAGATTTTGTATTTGAAATTCTTTAACATCTTTTGGTATTGAATATGGTCTGTGGTTTGTTGCTGTTTGTATAATTGCAAAAAAAGGTTTATCTTTATTAATGTTTTCAAAGATTTGGTGTGATTCATTAAATAGATCATGATCAGATATTCCCCAAACATCTAATCTTGGACTTTCCAAATCATGTAGCTCGGTAATAGTTAAATCATGAATATTAAGCTGTAAAAATCCCCGAATATTTGCCCATCCTGCACTGCCACCCATTATATAATGTTTTTCATAATCTTTAAAATCATTAATAATAGAATATTGTTTATTTATTCTTGGATTGCGTGAAGATGTTTTAATTCTTGCAACATCAGGAATTCCAGTCACCATTGTAAATAAAGATCGGGCAGTCCCTATAAATGGAACATAAAACTGATCAAATAGAATACCATTTTCAATTATGTGATCAAGATTAGGAGTAACATTTAAAGGGTTCCCAAGAGCGCTTAATCTATTCGAACCAACTGATTCTAAAAATATAATTATAATGTTCGGCCGTTGATTAGAATGAGTAGTCCTTGTAAAAGGTCTACCATAATTGAACTCTTTAGAATCAGGTTTTTTTATTGAAAAATATTCAGATAGCAGCGGATAATATTGTTTGGTTCTTTCCAGATTATAATCATCTTTAGCAAAACGTCTAGTATCATTATAGTATAGCAAAGGATTCAACCCAAGAGCAGAAATAAACGGGTTATTTGAAAAGAAAGCATCACTCCATCGCAATGGGTATTGCTTAAACGTTCCCCATAAACTAAATAGGATAATCAAGCCACTAATATTGATGATAAATATTTTTTTCCTTATTGCTATAATATTTTGATTTGTTAATAATTTCGTATATGATAATTCAAAAAGTAGTTTAAACCCAAAAAAGATAAATGATAAAAGAATTAGTATTAATAGCACAGGATAACTTTCCCATATCATTTGGGCAGAAATCTGAGGATTTTCTAAGAATCTTAGAACACTAACATCGACTCTCCTTCCAAGATATGAATAATGGCCAAAATCAACTGAATAAAATAAAAGTAGAATTACTATAGATGTATAATTATAAATTTTGGAAATATTTTTATTCAAAGTGGAATTAGTAATATTTATATATGGTAATACTGATAAAATGATTTGTGGGAAACATAATATAACCGCTAAACGGAGATCAAATTTTATTCCAATTAATAATGCCTTAAATAGCATCAGAAATGTATAATTTTCAGATGTAGAATTAAAGAATACAAAAAAGAATGTTCTGAATATTGTGAATAACAAAAAAAATATTAAAATATTTTTAAAAATAAAATTTATTCTTCGTGATTGATAAAACATGCTATTTGAACGGAACAACAAACTATAAATAATAAGATAAATATTCTTTTTTGAAAAAGTAATAATTAAAGGTATGTTTAACAAGATTATGAGACAATATAATATAATTAATAATAATTATAATAATGCCACTAGGTTTGGCATGGGGTGTCTCATTTAAAAAACTGAGATAAGAAAAAGATTTAAAACCCCTAAGCCTTAATTGACTTGGGGGTTTTTTTTAAGGTGATAGTATGTGTGGAATATTCTCATATAGTGGTAATAGATATAATTGGTCAGATCTTGCTGATGCTTTTGATTTAATTAGTTATCGTGGACCTGACAATACCCATCATAAAAAGATTGGTACGGATATCTTATTTGGTTTTCATCGTTTAGCAATCATGGGTATAAGTAATTCTGGTGATCAACCAATGAAGCACCCAGATGATAAATCATTAACGCTAATATGTAATGGTGAAATATATAATTATTTAGAACTTGCAAATAAATATAGTTTTAATTTGAAAACTGGATCCGACTCTGAAATCATATTACAGATGTATAGAAAAATGGGTATTGAAAAAACAGTGCAAGAACTTGATGGTGTCTTCATGTTTGTTTTACATGATGCGAACACTAATGAATTATTTGCATCAAGAGATCCAATGGGAGTACGACCAGGTTTTTTAGGTAAAAAAGGAAATGAAATTTTTATTTCTTCGGAAGCAAAACCAATTATACAATTTTGCGATGAAGTTTCACCCTTCCCTCCAGGAACTTGGTGGGGTTCAGTAGATATAAATAAATATAATAGATATTTTTATTATCAAGCAAAATTGATAGATGAAATCGATGAAAAAGTTATATGTAAAAAAATTAATGGTCTTCTAACTAATGCCATAGAAAAGCGGCTAATGTCCGAAAGAGAAATAGGCTGCCTTTTATCTGGAGGTCTTGATTCAAGCTTAATTACTAGTCTAGTATCAAAATACCAACAAAGTGGCCAACTAAATACGTTTTCAATTGG
This sequence comes from Fidelibacterota bacterium, assembly GCA_029936965.1. Lineage (GTDB taxonomy): Bacteria > Fidelibacterota > Marinisomatia > Marinisomatales > TCS55. Next base: position 8,670 of record JAPYRG010000004.1, on the reverse strand, counting down.
AATGAAAGGAAGTATTGATTTAGAATATTCAGAAATTGTTGCTAATTATCTTAATACAAAGCATCATCAAATTGAAATTTCTGAAAATGAATTTTTAAATGCAATAGAAACTGTTATTTATAATATTGAATCCTATGATACTACTACAGTTAGAGCAAGTGTAGGAAATTATCTAGTATCCAAATACATTAAGGAAAATACGGATTGTAAAGTAATTTTTAATGGAGATGGAAGCGATGAAGTTTGCTGCGGATACGTGTATCTTAAAAATGCCCCTTCAAAAAATAGTCTGCAAAGTGAGAGTAAGCGCTTAATAAAAGAAATACATTATTTTGATGTATTACGATCGGATCGAAGTATAAGCTCTAATGGCTTAGACGCTCGGACACCATTTTTAGATAAAGCATTTGTAAAATATTATCTATCAATACCACCTGAATTGAAACAATTCAATGGTATTGATAGATTAGAAAAGCATATACTTAGAAAGGCCTTTGATAATCAAAACGTTCTACCAGATGAAGTTCTTTGGCGACGTAAATGTGCTTTTTCTGATGGTGTAAGCCCCCAAAAGAAATCTTGGCATAAAATTATTCAAAATCATGTAGATGATATAATTACAGATAGGGAATTTTTAGAACAAAAAGATAATTATGAACATTGTCCACCTCAATTGAAAGAAAGTTATTACTATCGGAAAGTATTTGATTCGTTTTTTGCAAATCAAAATAAATTAATCCCACATTACTGGATGCCAAAATGGTCTTCCACTACAGACCCATCTGCAAGAGAATTGGAAGGATATTCAGAATAATTAGCACTTTTTTAATTATTAGAAACTTTAAATAATTAAGAATTATAATTATAAATTCTTAAAATCTTGTTCTAATTAATAATCATAAAATATTTGTAGGTATGAAAAATAATAATAATGAAAAATTAGGAGTGCTTATTCCCGGTATGGGAGCCGTTGCAAGTACATTTATTTGTGGAGTGATAGCTTGCAATAAAGGATTAGCCAAACCCATTGGGAGTATGACCCAAATGGGCTCCATTCGATTAGGAAAAAGAACTGAAGATCGATCTCCAATAATCAAGGATTTTGCGCCCCTAGCTGATTTAAATAATTTAGTTTTTGGGGGATGGGATATCGCTGATGAAAATGTTTATGAAATCAGTCTTCGATCTGAGGTTTTAGATACAAATCTATTGAATGATCTTAAATCAGACCTTGAGTCGATAAATGTTTATAAAGCTGTATTTGATAAAAGATTTGTAAGAAGATTATCTGGCGATTGGGTAAAGACTGGAAAAAATAAGATGGACCTTGCTGAACAGGTAAGGGATGATATAAAGCATTTTAATAAGAAATCTGGTGCAACCTCCAATGTAATGATCTGGTGTGGAAGTACAGAAATATATCTGCTCCCCTCCGATGTTCATTCTAGTCTATCCAAGTTTGAAGAAGGTCTTGAAAATAATGATCCCGATATATCTCCAAGTATGATTTATGCCTATGCAGCAATAAAACTAGGTATTCCATATGCAAATGGTGCGCCAAATTTATCAGCTGACATACCAGCTCTTGAAGAGCTTTCCCAACAAACTAATTGCCCAATTGCTGGTAAGGATTTTAAAACTGGTCAAACGTTAATGAAGACAATTTTAGCTCCTGGTTTAAAAGCCAGACAATTAGGAATTAAGGGATGGTTTTCAACAAATATACTTGGCAATAGAGATGGAGAAGTTCTTGATGATCCAGATGCATTTAAAACTAAAGAAGAAAGTAAGCTTAGCGTTTTAGATTCAATACTAGAACCTGATAAAAATCCAGATCTATATAATGATTTATATCATAAAGTAAGAATTAATTATTATCCTCCAAGGGGTGATGATAAAGAAGGTTGGGATAATATAGATATATTTGGTTGGTTAGGATATCCCATGCAAATTAAAGTCGACTTTTTATGTAGAGATAGTATTCTAGCCGCACCCATTGTTCTTGATTTAGTGCTTTTTCTTGATCTAGCAAAAAGATCTGAAATGGGCGGGATTCAAGAATGGTTATCTTTTTATTTTAAGAGTCCTATGTGCTTACCAACTCTTGATCCTGAACATGATCTTTTTGTTCAGCTTGCAAAATTGAAAAATACCTTACGCCATATAATGGGTGAAGATCTTATAACTCATCTAGGTTTGGATTATTATAAAAGTTAAATAATTGAAATTAGTTATTATCGCTGCAGGTAGAGGGTCAAGATTATCATCTATATCAAATGGTATACCAAAAATATTAATTGAAGTTTTTAATCAAACTTTATTAGAACATCTCATAGAAAATTGTGTATCTGCAGGGATTTCAGAGATAGTTATAGTTACAGGCCACAAATCTGAGATGATACATGATTATATAACAAAAAATGAATTCAATATAAATATTGAGTTAGCATATAATGATGATTGGGATTTACCAAATGGAATCAGTGTTTTAGCATCAAAAAATAATATTCCTAAAAACTATGATTTTATGATATCTATGAGTGATCACTTTTATAACGATGAGTTATTATTAAAAATAAAGAATAGTGATTTATCAAATACATTAGTAAACGTTGGAGCTGACTATAAAACTAATATTATTCATGATCCCGATGACGCCATGAAATTAATAATTGAAAAAAGATCTAATTTAGTAAGTGCAATGTCAAAAGATTTGCTCATATACAATGCAGTAGATTGTGGTTTATTTAAGTGTAAATATGAATTCTTCTCAATTTTACAAGAAGCTAAAGATAATGGAAAATATTCATTATCCGATGCTTGCAACGTATTAATAAATAATCAAGATCTTGGAGGTGTAAATATCGATGATAGTCTTTGGCTTGATATTGATACTCCAGAAGCATTGGTTTATATAAATAAGAATCGAAAATTATTTGAATAAATAAAAGATTAGGTTCTGATAATTGAATATATACTATTACGCAAATCAAGTATATCAATATGCTCATATAAAACCAGTTTTTACACAAACAGGCGGTACCTTTGTAGTAAATAAATTAAATCGTTTTCTAAGGTTCAAATTCTATATGGCTAATTCAGCAACCAATTCAACAGAAAATAGATTTATAAATACTCCTGATGTGATAATCAGAGACCTCAAAAAGGAATTAGATCTAAAGGGTATTATTGTATCATGTTCCAATACTATTATAAAGAATAATAAGGATATATCTATTTCTATTTTTATTGGTCATGGTGCTGGAGATAAAAAATATGGTGGTTCTGCACATTCCCTAGAAACATATGATTATCATTTTATTTCTGGTGAAAAACATTTACATAAAATAAAAGATGTGGGAATTAAAATTCCTGATGAAAAACTTATTAAAATAGGATATCCAAAATTTGATGAATACTTAAATAACAATATCAATAAAGATGAATATTCACAATATTTGGGTATAAAAGATAAAACGAGAAAAAATATATTATACGCTCCAACTTGGGAGTGGGGTAATGGAACACTTAAAAGATTCGGTAAGAAATTTTGTAGAGAAATTAATAGAGAGCATAATCTTATAATAAGACCTCATTTTCAAGATAGAAGTCATATTGTTAAATTAAAGATATGGGCAAAATTAAATGGTTTAAAACATGTGTATTTCTCGAATCCTGCAAAAATAATTAAAAATAACACAATGAATGACTTTGCAATATCTGATCTTTTGATCAGTGACACATCATCGATAAATTATGAATATTTAATAACATGCAAACCAATCATAATTGTAGATAACAATTATGATCAACTTCATAATATGCCTGCAGATTTGAATATATTAGATATTGTACAAACCTATCAAAGTAACAAGAATGATATCTGCTCAATGATAGATATTGAACTTAGTAATAACAATTTTGATCAATATGAAAACATGTTACACAACTGCTTTTATTTTAATGATGGAAAAAGTGCCGATAGAGCAGCAGATTTTATAAAATCGTTAAAAATATGAATCAATTAGATAATCCCTATGCATCAGCACTTGATGGGCTAATATTGAAAGATCCGGTAATGTCTTTCTTTAATTTTTGCAAAGAAAGAGAAAGTATCCGTTTAAAAAAAGAAAATGGGGATGCGTTTCCTTGGTCTGATGATCCCATCTTTCAACAAGGTAGATTTCTAAATGTTTTTCGAGAAGATGACCGCGGAAGTAAGGCAATACTACAGTTTGCCAAGAATTTAAGTAAAGATTTGCCTACATTAATTCATGCTTTATTCTTTTCTAGATGGTGCAATAGACACGAAACACTTAATCAATTGACATCATCAATATTATCCAAAACAAATAAATTGGTAGATACTTTACATGCTCTTGATCCTTGGTGTAACACAACTGCTTATCCTGTTGAACCAGTCCAATGGAATGGAAAAGAATATAATCGTCTGGATACCGCCACTATTCTTTTTGAAAATATTAAAGAACCATTGACAAATATTATTATTGAAGCAAATGGAGATGTAATTGTTGCTACAAAATTGGTCAATGATCAATTTCGAATGAAAAATGATTTTCCAATTTTTATGGCCGTTATCGATATTTCTTGGTATAGACCAGATATAATTGATCCAACTAGCCATGTTCCAACAGGAATTGGGGCAGTAGCCTATTTAGATAGACTACAACAATATTTTAGTCTTGATACTCATCAACAAACATGCGATCGTATGATCAAAATACAAGAAGAATATTGGCCAGAAGCAAAACGAAAGTTTCAACCAATCGATATTGAATACCTTTCATGTGAGTGTAGGAAATACTATAGCTATGTTAATGGAACAAAATTATTTGAAGGAAAAAACGTATTCCTTCCTAAATCATAAAGAAATTTTTATAACATTTGTTTAATTTGAATATAATCTCCAGAAGTTTGAAGACTGACTGTAACTAAAAAATTTTCACGGTTTCTCCAAAACCACCCATGGTACCCATCGAACTCTGCTTTTAACTCTCCACTATCTGATGGAACCATTCTCCCTTTTTTATAACTTATAAATTGTTGAGATCCTTTATATCCATCCCCATGTAAATTATAATTTAATCCACCCTTTGTTGTTTTCCATTCGTATTGTACTAGAGATCCACTGTTCATCTCTAATTTAATTTCAATTGCTTGCCCTGGTTCAATTGTAATCTCTACTACATCTTTATTTATAGTATTATTTACCATTACTTCTTCTGTGTGATCAATCTCTATTGAAGATGTAGTATTTTGCTGTGAGGATTCTTTATGAGATTCATCCAAAAGGCTCATTTTAATTTCACCCATTTCTTTCAAACCCAATATGTTACCAACACCTGTTGGATCAGATCCATATTCTGCAGGTAAAACCATAACTATTAATATCATGAATGCCACAACAATAGCTATTACTGTGGATTTCAGAAGCTGTGCAGATGTAGGTAAATCTTTTTCAGGTGGTGGTTGTGCATTAAACATCATTTTATCTCATTAAGAATTAAAATATCCAAATAGTTGATATCCCGCAAGTAGAAATCCTAGCATCATTAATACAACATTTGTTGAATAAGAATAAATAATAAAACTAGGTTTTTTGCGCCAGTAACTTATTAAGATCAAAATTGCGGATAACGCCAATAACTGACCAATTTCTACTCCAATATTAAAGGCTATTAAGTTTGTTAATAATCCACTAGGATCCATATCAAATTCAATAATTTTTGTTGCTAAACCAAATCCATGGAATAAACCAAAAATTAAAGTTGAAATTTTTGTATTTGGTTGAATTCCAAACCATTGTTGATACGCACCTAAATTATCTAATGCTTTATAAACAACAGATAATCCAATAATTGCATCAATAATAAACGCGTTAATATGAATATCTTCGAATACACCAAATATCAGTGTAGATGAATGACCGATTGCAAATAGGCTAACATATATACCTATATCTTTTAATCGGTAAAGAAAAAAAATAACACCGATAAGAAAAAGAATATGGTCATATCCAGTTACCATATGTTTTGCACCCAAATACATAAATGGAATAAAATTAACTCCATTAATTTGCTGAATATATCCCTGGTCTCCCGTAGTGACACCATGGGCAAATAGTGAGATATGAATTAATACAAAAACTAAAAGGCTTTTCATTTTGTTATATAAATAATGATAAACTATATCTGCATACAAAAAAACTTGCGAATGTTTGTATCAAAACTATTTAACGCCTACCTTTATTTCAATATTCTTATCAGGAATATACCATATATCTTTTTCAAGATTAATCCCTCCTCCCATCTGATCCTGAACTACACGATCAATAATATAGACACCTACTTCCGCCATATGAAAAAATGTATCTATGCCATTATTTGTAAACCTCTGTCTAGTTCTATGGATATTATATCGTGAAGAGAATTGCTTCCCGAAAACTTTCTCAATACCATCCTTACCTATCATAAAACCTAATAGGCCTCCCCATGTGGATGTCGGATTATCAGAGTCCCAACCAGCAAGAGTTCCAATCTTGATGGTTTCTTTTATATCACCTTGACCATAGAATAAGCTAACAATACTTGCAGCATAATTTATACCAGCTGCAAAACAAGCATTACAATATAACTCTTTCGATGTAAGATTGTATCCATCATCCTGGTTTACCTGATACTTATTATAAATCTCATCACGTACTTGCTCCCAAGCTATATTGGCATCGTAACTACTTTTAACATAATCAAACATTTTTGCTGAATAAGAATTATTAGGTAATCGTTTACGTGCATAGTCAGCCATCCAAAAAATATTATCTTTAATTGATTTATTTTCATCTACATATGATGCTAGTGAATACATGATAACATAAAATTCAGAAATCCATTCCGCGTCAAATCTTGCAGTGGTACGTATCGGTAAATGAGCAAGTTTCAGTGCTATATCAGGGCGAGCAGGGGCAAAGAATCCAAAAATCTCGGTTGTAAGTTGTGCATCAATCATCTCATAATTAGGATTATTTTCAGGGAGACTAGTTTCTGGAGGAGACATCCCTTCAAGCATTAGATCAAAAGCAGTTTGATTTGACACCCATAAATAGTTTTCTTCATCCTTTTTAATATGGTTTAACCAACCCTCTCTTATTTGTTCTCCAGTTAAAATACTAGTTTGATTTTTATACATAAGATATTGGTACATATATTCTATGTCTGTATCATCATCTGCCCCCCAAATACCATTTACATCTTCAGAAACAAAGTCAATTGTAGGTGATAATTCGCTTGGCTCAACCCCACTCCAGATATTTGGATGATCAGGTTTTCCCCAATCATCCCGAGTATAAAATTTTCCTGTCTTTATTTCACCAATATCTCCAATTTTATCCATTTCCGTTACTAAACCTGTCCAATTGGCTATACATTGACCAAGCCAGAAACCATACAACTTATTCGCATAATCTGATCGAGATATAATCAAGTCAGTGGAGCTAGGTGAGTATTCTTTATACTCATAATTTGCATCAATTATAATCTCACCATGAATGTTGCTGTAAGTGATTGAGTCTTGTTTTTTAAAATAGAATAAAATAATTAATATAACAGGTATTATAGCTATAAATACAAATATTAGCGTGCTGCGCTTATCCATGATAAAAGCTTATCCATGATAAAATATACCCATTATCAAATAAACATAAAAACCTCTCTAGTTAGTGAGGCTTAATGTTTATTTAAATTCTATTTCAACAGCACCATCTTTTCGGTTTGAATAAAATCACCAGCCTGAATCTGATATAAATAAATACCTGCACTTACTGATTTACCATAATCATTCGCTGCATCCCACATAATGGATTTGAAACCAGCATCTTGCACTTGATTCACTAGCGTCCTTACTTCTCTACCTAGCATATCATAAACCTTAATATTAACCATACTATTCTCTGGCAAATCATATCTAAGAGTTGTTACAGGATTAAATGGATTAGGATAATTTTGATGAAGAGCAAACTCTTCTGGGAGTAATGCATCATCCTCAGAACTCATTCCATTTACTGTTACACTTAATGGGATCGTTACATATCCATTATCAGGGTCGTTACTGATTATAAAAATCTCACTATTATAATTATCAGCCTCTAATGATGAGGCATCTACATTGAGCATAATATCAATTGATGCATCTGCTGCCACTACTCCCGATGAAGGGTCTATGCTCAACCATGCAGAACCGCCGGATGAGAATGGTACAGACTCAGATGCTCCGAATTCTCCACCAGAGGCTATTAAACTACCATCTAAATATAGATTGTATTCTCCATTACCGTAACCACAGCAAATTCCATCACTATATGCATCATAGATCGTGAAAACATAATCACCGGGTTGCAATTCAACATCCCATGTAGTTTCAGTATTTGTCCACTGTAAATCACCTTGGACTATCCCATCAATATATTCACCTGAACTGGTATACAAATCCCATGAAGTTTCAGTTGGCCAATCATCTGTTATAATCGATATTTGTAACACAGTATTTGTAAGTAAGCCATCATGTCCACCGCCATCTTGATCGCGATTGGTATATTCAACCTCAACGTCAAAATCCAGATCGCTACCACCTGTATTGGCAATAGTAAGTATCTCC
>JAPYRG010000037.1 GCA_029936965.1 Fidelibacterota bacterium | reverse complement strand
CCACAAACAAAAAACCCCACGAATGTGGGGCTTGATATGGGAATATGTAAGTAAAGATTCGTATGTTTTCAAAGCTCTAGAATTTACTACTTATTGACGAGAAATGGATTAAATTCCCCATTATGAATAACATACAGAAGACCTTATTAATTATAGGAACTATATCATTCATCATATTATTGATGATAAGTATTGCAAGTGGCAAATTTATTATGTTTCAATACAATGTTTTTCCTTTAAGTCCTAATCCTTACTATGAATGGGCTATAAATTGGAAATCGTTCATACCTTTCCTGATTACACTTGCTTCTGCAATGGGCTTCTTCCTTTTTAAAGACAAATAGTAGTCCTAATAGTCTAGAAACAAAAAGAGGGATGTGTTAAATCTGAACTGTGATTGTTCTTTTATTTGCTAAGGACTCGGCTCCTTGTGTCCTTTTTAGGGCAAGCTTACTAGGTACTACAAATTATTATTCGGAAAGTTCTCCCCATGAATTTTTTCTTATCCAATCAATTTTATAATCAATGGCTTGATACTTAGCCTCTTCATTACGTAAAAGTGTTCCATCATTACTCCAGCTATTGCCTGTAAATCTCCATTTTTTGTCAAATGAAAGATATGAACAGAATGCGAAGTGAAATTTCGTTTTAATAATAGCTTCTTGTTCTGTAATTGTGCCCCTTTCCATAACTTCTTCAAACTCCCATGTATTCATATTATATGGATTAGTAGTAATAGTTGCTTTAACATCCCAGCCATCTAAACCCGGGTAATCTTTTCTTACTGAATCCTCTGTTTTTTCCCAACTAATAATATAAATATGATGAGCATAATTTTTTGTCTCTTTTAGATATTGGGTAGCTAACCAATCTTCAAAATCTATCTTGGTTGGTAAACTGTCACATGACATTAATAATAAAACAAAGAATAAGGATAAGAAACGTTTCATAGCGCCCCTCCTAAAGACAGCTATTATTATAAATAATAGTAAATGTACGTTCCACCAGTCCTAAATGTCTAGAAACAAAAAACCCCACTATTGGGCGGGGATTTATAATTCAATCAGGTAAAGAATCTAATTCAGTTATAATAATATCCCGTATTACTGATTCACTAAAGCCGGTTGTAGAGTATACTATATTCATATTATGGTCTATTATCAAATTATGTGGGACAGAATTATATGTAAGTATATTGTAAAGTAAGTTATCAGTATCATCAAGTATAGGGTAGGTAAGATTAAATGATTCGCCCCAGGCTGTACAATTATATGGACCCCATTCTGTTCCTAATGAAACTACACGCAGCCCAGCTGCGTAATATTCATTGTATAATGATTCGATTAACGGAGCCTCCGCTTGACAGGAGTTTCACCAACCAGCAAACCAATTAAGCAGTATAACATAATAATCCCCTCCATTAGCATCTCCATTGAGATTTACTAAACTCCAGGACCCAGTATCATTATAACAGTATGCTCTCGGGGGAATCCATAATGTATCATTATTTAAAATGATTGCAGCAGTATCACCAGAAACTAACGGATAATTTTCTTCTTTGCTTTCTATTACATCATTATTACAAGAAACAGTAAGTAAAACTAAAACAGTAGATAGCAATATAAATGAAATCATATTGTTCATTTCAAATATAATACTTTCTGAACATGTGTTTTATGACCCGCGGTTAATTGCATAAAATAGACACCCGCAACATGATCTTTTCCGTTCCAACCAACATAGTGTTTACCTGGTGAGTATATACCTAATTCACGAAAATCCACCACTCTGCCAAGAATATCAATAGCACTTAATGTAATTGTGCTTTCGTGTTGTAATGAAAATTCAATAACTAAATTTCTATTGAAGGGGTTCGGATACATGCCCTTAACAATAAAATTTGAAGGAAATAAATCATTATCCAAACCAGCTGTAGGATCATAATTAGTAACAAAATAGATATGACCATCTGATCTATTATCTGACCAAACAATATAAACGAAATCACCATCATCTACAATACGTGGTTGCTTTTGAGTTGCGTTGCTACCATCATCATTCAACACTTGAATATTGGTAAGTGCATTACTACTGGTATTCATGCCCCCGTAATAAATATCATATCCACCTCTTTGGTCTTCCCATACAACATGCAACCAATTTCCTGATGTAATAGTAGTCTGTGGATGGTCTTGACGAATATCTGAAGCTGCACTAGGATCAACAGTGATACTATCACTATATGATGATCCGTCATCTTGAGACACTTTTAAAAAAACTTTTGGGTAATTATTTATTGCTGCCATATATGCAATACCTACTTTATCGCCAAGCCTAGACATCCCAGGACCAGAGCTGGGGCAATAATCAATTTCAAATTCATCAAATGATATGCGAGTTAGATTTTCCCATACTGACGTATCTGGTTCTGAATAGATTGCATAAGTATCTCTTATATCCTCATTATCATCACGAAAACCAACCATTTTTCTTCCATCATTGAGGATTAGGATATCAGCTGGACAGCACTCACAAGGAATGGCACTTGAATAATTGTTTACAATTTCATTATCACTAAATGTCTGACCTGTATCTCCCGATGAAATATGAAAAATGTATTGAAAATTTAATAAACGCTGTCCATATGAATAATAAATTACATGAATATCACCATTATCATTGGTAGCAATTTCTGGATAAAGATTGAATTTTTGATCGTTCCCTATGGGGATTTCTACAGACCAATTATCTCCACCATCTAAGGAACGAGAATAATAAATGTTTGTTTGATCATAACCATTTCGCTGATCTGCCCATACTATATGGATTGTGTTACCTACTGTTTCGATCTTGGGTCCGCTATAAGATATCTCAATAACATGTCCATCAACTGAGTTGACCTGAATAGGATCAGAGAACGTATTACCATGGTCTTCGGATCGCGAATAGTATAAATTTGCGTTATCATTTGCATTAACCCATACTACATGGATTGTATTATTGATATCAATAGCAATATCTGGTCTCTTATTAAGCGTTCCTAGGCCTTCTGAAATATTTACATTTGGTCCAAAATCTGCCCAGAGTATTGAAATAAATCCAAAAACGATGATTATATTCATATTAAGCTCCTATTTTAGAAAAAGATACTATTAATACGCAGTATTATTAAACTTATATCTAAGTTAATTCACATGGATCCATTTTGATTGAATTTTATCCTCTTCTGTCCACGCAAGAAAAATATTTTGACGATAACGGCTAATAACGGGGTGTCCACTTGACCTTCCAGATAAAATTTGAGTTACAATTTTTGAACTACCCTTATGATTCTCTATATCAACTGTAGAAAATATTATATTAGTACTCTTTTCTCCCATTTCCATCCAACTTACCAACACTCTATCGCTATCGATCCATATACAGTCCACCCGACCTATAGGATTGCCATTATCAAGTCTTATAGGAGAATTAAATTTATTACCACCATCCTTTGAGAAAGATATGTAAATAATTGGATTTTCATTTAGAGATGTATACCAAACTGCTGCGACATTATTTCCTGTAACCGCAAGTTTCGGGCCGTTAACAGGACAACCGGCAATTTTCCAATTATCATTATGAAGTGAATGCGGTTTTTGCCACGCAGAATTATTCCAACGTATCAGGTTTATATTTCTAATCTCACTTAATGATCTATCCCGATAAGCTACAAGTATATCATTTTCAATCTTTATCACCGAAGTTGGGCAACATTCACATACGCGGTCATCCAAAAGTATTTCTTCACCAAGAAAACCATTTTTATCTATAGTAGTAGAATATAGATTCATTTGACCATATTCATTCTCATGCCCCTCTCCCATCATATTTCTTCCATCAAGCCAGACCAACCCTACTTTATTATCATTTACATTAAAAAATGATACAAAACCATGTTCACCCAATTTTTTGTCTCTATGAGGAATAATTGGGCTAGACCAATTTCTACCTCTATCGAGAGACTGGGATACTTTTACAACATAGTCATAGGGTCCGTTACCATTCTTCTCCAACCAGTGAACAACAAAATGGTTTTTTCCATTATAAAAAATTGAAGGAAAGTCAGCCCAATTTATAAAATACTCTTCCCCAGCAGTAACTATAACAGGTTTTGACCAACTACGGCCATTAAACTCTGACCATTTAAGAGCATATCCTCCAATAATTGGTTCATACCAAACTATGGCTAAACCACGATCTGTCTCAGTCAAATTAGGGTATTTACTATTTATAGAAATTGGTGGTAAAGGAAAACTTTGCTTTTCACATGAATAGAAACAAACAATACCAATAACCACTAAATGAAAAAATAGTAGAAATCGCTTCATAATAGCAATATTACAAAGCAGTAGTCCTAAATGTCTAGAAACAAAAAACCCCACGAATGTGGGGCTTTTAGAAACTAATATAGTTTAAATCTATTTATTTGCACAGCATGGTTTAACGCAATCTGCATCACAAGACTGTTTAGCCTTCTTTTTCTCACATGAGACAACTTGCTCTGACTGTTTTGAACAAGAAGTTGAACAACTTTTCTTATAGCATGTGACACTAATTACACCATACGTAAATACAGCCAAAAATAGAAACTTCCACAATAAATTCAATTTATCTTTTAATTCCACTATCTTTTCCTTTAATTAATATTATTCATTACTCAAATTACAAATAATTACTCAACAATGTGTGTAGTTGTTTCTTCCCAGACCCCCTACCCCATGCTTAATCCCCTCTAGGGCTTTACTTTAGTTAAAAAAGCCAGTGACAGGTCCAGTGGAAACAGTATATTACAGTAGTAAAAATGGTAAGTCAGAGTAATTCAGGAACTATACAAAAAACCCCACAAAAATGACCAGTGTATCTGTAGTGGAAATTGAACCAATAATGACCTTATAATGTGTGTGGGTTAAGTGGTGTGGTATATTGGTGTGACTCACAAAGTGTTAATAAGAAAGTCCTATTGATTATTTTGTAACTAAATAATTATTCTTTACAATTCCAGCATATTTCAAAAGATGAAGGGTTAATTTCCTTACAAGAAGGACACTCCCAATTTTCTTTACTTTTATCCAAAGATAAATTATTTTCATAATCAGATATAATATTTTTAGATTTCTTTATTTGATCTTTAGGAACTAAAATATCTATTTGCAACACATCGACAGGAAGTTCTCCAACACCAATAGACAAATTCTCTCCTAAAAGTTCAGATTTTATTGAATATTGTTTTAATAACCCTTTAATAAAATGGGCTTCACAAGAATTTGCTGCTTTATATATTATTTCATAATCCATATAATAATTATTCTATAATATTGTGGCATTGAAACGCTAAACAAGAAGATAAATGGTAACCTCTTTAACATTTCCAAATCTAACCATCATCCCACAAACAAAAAACCCTACGAATGTGAGGTTTGATTGAGCCAGAGGCGTTTCATAATGGAATGTACAAAAATTACCCTACAATGTGTGTGCCCCTTTTATTTTTTGAAGGTCGCCCCCTGATATGCTTTTGCGGTTGAGAATTCCGTATTGAAAAATCCGTTTAGTTCTTTTTAGCTCTTTTAGACTGCGGGAATTTGCGGTAGGTATAAGATTTGTAATATATGTTTACACAATTAAAGGAGAAATTTTAAGACACCATATCCCCAACCGAAACCGACTCTCCTTGGTGTACCGGGTAGGTAAATGTGTGAGCGGATTATTTGTTAGAGGGAATAAGCACTAACAAAGGTACAAACAAGGTATAGGGGTATATACCGTTAACCATATACCGCTAACGCTATTATAAGATACTTTTAGGTACTAATACTTAAGTATTGTTGTCGACAGTAAATTGAGTTCTAGAGAGGTCGCTTCCCAACTTAAGAAGCTCGGGTAATAGCCATTATACGACGCCCGCAAATTTCTTTCTTTATTGACGATAAACTACACTTTATCATGTACAAATCCAAAGTTTGAATATAGTTCTGTACCCCCTTGGCAGGTTTTTACCGCTTGAGCTACTGTCTTTCATAGCTACAATATCTGGAAATGCTCTTTGTAATTCAACCTTATCAAGATTTGTATATTGTTTCGTCATGCTTGTATCAGTATGACCGAGAGCATAGCAAAGAGTAAATTCTTGTCCAGTTAGAAAATATAACCTGCTTGCAAATGTTTTCCGTAAATCATGCAGTTTCCCTTTCATGTTGGACTTCTTTAAAGCCTTAGAGAATACTCGACTGAAAACCTTAATTGTTTCATATTTATTTATACGAGTTTCTAACTGTTTTTCTAACCATTCATTCATCTGTGTAATTATTAATTTCGCTTCATGGAAATTCCCTTTCTAATACTCCGTCAAACTCATTATACACTTTACTTTAACTGGAAAAAAATTTACATTCAAAGAAATGGGGTAAACGATTTATGAAAATTGAAATTACAGCTAGGAATTTTAAACCATCTCCTCATCTAAAATCTTTTATTGAAGTAAGACTTCGTACATTACTAAAATATGATTCACATATCACATCATTCAAAGTGGTTTTACTAAAAGAAGGTCGCGCTGAAAAGGTGGAATTAATAATAACTTCCAATAAAGGTAATTATATTACCAAATGTTATACTTCTGTTTTTGAAAAAACAGTCATCAATGCAATTGAGAAAATTAAAGTTCAAATAAACAATAACCATCCCCACAAACAAAAACCCCTATTATTGGGCGGGGCTAAATACCATCCTTCTGATTATGAGACCTACGAATATTCCTCTATTTTATTAGACTAGATGGCAATGTAGTACCAATTCATCCCACAAACAAAAAACCCCACGAGTGTGAGGCTTAGCTATCCGAACCTGGATTAAGAACAAGAAGTATAAAAAACACAATAATACCACACGGTATTGCCATGCAATTTTGTAAAGCTGCCTGGTTAGGTGTAGGATTAAAAAGGAATTGCAAAGCGATAGGAGCTAACTCATTCCCTTCT
>JAPYRG010000036.1 GCA_029936965.1 Fidelibacterota bacterium | reverse complement strand
GTGTTCGGTCAATATAATTCCTTGGTCAAGATTAGTGGTGGATCTGATAGTTACATATTAGCCTATGGTGGTCCGGATACAGGAGGAGGTACTGCATATGATGGATTTATCAAAACCTTTGCAATTCCTGCGGATGGAACCACGATTACGGAAACGTATGTGTTGGAATACTCCACTGCTCAAGGAGAGTATAATTCCCTTGTCCAAATGGATGAGAACAGCTTTGCTTTAGCAGAATCTGGGTCTGCTGATGATGGATATATCATTACGTTTGATGTGCGTGGATCGGATCAAGTTGCACCATCCATTACCAGCGTAACACTAGCGAATGATAATGCAACGGTTGTGGTTACCATGGATGAGAATGTATTTAATACGGCCAATGGAAGCGGTTCCTTGCAGGCAAGTGATTTTGCGTTATCCATTACCGGAGGAGTTGCAACCGTATCCAGTGCTACACCAACCAGTATTTCTGGCAGTGGACAAACCTATACATTGGGAATTGGTTTATCGGGAACACCTAGTGGAGCAGAAGTCCTCAAAGTGTCTCCAGTTGACAATGGTATTTATGATGGTTCTGGAAATGAATCCAGTGCAACCCAAAGCAATAACACCATCAGTCTAAACGACAAATTGGCTCCGACAGTATCTTCTGTTACTATTGCCAATAATAATTCTACTATTGCGGTAACCATGAGTGAAGCAGTATTTAACACCAATGGAGGTAGTGGAGCACTAGAGAAAAGTGATTTTGCTTTATCAGTCGCTGGAGGAGTTGCTACTCTATCCAGTGCAACACCAACTACTATTTCTGTCAGTAGTAACACCTATACACTTGGATTTACGTTGTCTGGTACGCCAAATGGAAGTGAAGTGCTTACCGTGGTTCCTGTGGATGATGGGATATATGATACGGTTGGAAATGAATCCAGTACCACGCAAAGTAATAATACGATTAATATAAATGATAAAACGCCACCAACCATTTCATCGGTTACGGCAACAACAGCAAATGGAAGTTATAAGGCTGGAGATGCAATTGCAGTTACCGTTGTATTTTCCGAAGCAGTTGCGGTCACAGGTACTCCACAGCTTACGTTGGAGACAGGTAGTTCCGATGCGGTAGTGAACTATGCCAGTGGAACAGGTACTACTACATTAACATTTACATATACAATTGCAAGCGGACACAATAACGCTGACTTGGATTATGCCAGCACTGGTGCCTTGGCGTTAAACGGAGGTTCGATTAAAGATGCCGCTGGAAATAATGCCAATTTAGCTCTTGTACAGCCTGGAGCAGCAAATTCCCTGGCAGCCAATAAAGCGCTGATAGTGGATACAGTAACACCCACGGTGTCAGCCGTTACATCGACTACTGCAAACGGCAGTTATCATACCGGTGATGCCATTGCCATTACGGTAACATTTAGTGAATTGGTTAATGTAACAGGCACGCCGCAGTTAACCCTGGAAACAGGTTCCACCGATCAAGTGGTCAACTATTCATCGGGAAGCGGTGCTACAACCCTCACTTGGAATTATACCGTTGCCAGCGGCAATACAAGTAGCGATTTGGATTATAAAAGTACATCTGCACTGGCTCTCAATAGCGGCACCATAAAAGATGTAGCAGGGAATAATGCCGTATTGACTTTGCCCACTCCAGGAGAGACTAATTCACTTGCTGCAAATAAGGATATCGTCATAGATCAGGCTGTACCTACCATGTCTTCCGTATCTTTGGCGTTAGATAATACCACCATTGCAGTAACCATGAGTGAAGCCGTATTTAATACGGCGGATGCAAGTGGAGCATTGCAGACCAGCGATTTTGCTTTATCTATTAGTGGAGGATCAGCCACATTGTCCAGTGCTACACCAACGAGTATCTCTGCAAATGGAAATATCTATACGCTTGGGATAGGAATAACAGGTACACCCAATGGCAGTGAAACATTAACCGTAGTTCCTGTAGATAATGGGATCTACGATGCTGCAGGGAATGAGGCTAGTACCAGTCAGAGCAGTAATTCGGTCACCTTATATGATCAAACGATACCTATTGTATCTATGGTAACATCCACCACGGCAAATGGTAGTTATAAAGCAGATGGTGCCATTGTCATTACCATTACTTTTACGGAAGCGGTCACGGTTACAGGAACTCCGCAGCTGACCTTAGAGACTGGATCTTCCGATGCCGTGATCAATTATGTAAGTGGTACAGGAACGACAACATTGACCTTTAATTATACCGTTGCTTCAGGGCAAAACAGTACCGATTTGGATTATACCGGAGCAGATGCGCTTGGACTCAATAGTGGAACCATTAAAGATTCTGAAAACCGCAATGCCTATTTGACATTACCAACCCCAGGAGGCGCAGGTTCTCTGGCAGCCAATAAAGCAATTATTATTGACACTGCAGTGCCTACCGTTTCATCGGTTTCTTCCACAACAGATAATGGTAGATATCGAACGGGAGATGTGATTGCAATTACTATCGAATTTAGTGAAGTGGTTACGGTCACAGGAACACCGCAACTAACCTTAGAGACTGGATCTTCTGATGCGGTGATCAATTATGTGAGCGGTTCAGGATCTTCTACGTTATTATTTAATTATACTGTTGCTACTGGTCATACCAATACAGACCTGGATTATGTTGGTACAACTTCATTAGCTCTTAATGGAGGAACCATTAAAGATGCATTGAATCATGTAGCTACATTAACATTGCCTTCACCGGGTGCACAAAATTCACTTTCTGCAAATAAAGAATTAGTGATTGATCAGCTGAATCCAAATATTACGGGAGTTGCGATCGCAGCAGACAACTCTACTATTACCGTTACATTTAATGAGGCAGTATTTAGTACAGCAAATGCAACTGGAGCATTGGAAACCAGTGATTTTTTCTTCTCTATTGCAGGAGGGAATGCTACTTTGCAAAGAGTGAACCCTACTTCGTTAGCTGCCGAAGGGAACATATATACGCTTGGGATTGAAATTTCTGGTTATACAGATGGAAGTGAAGTTTTTTCTGTAGTTCCTGTTAATGATGGCATTTATGATGGAGCTGGCAATGAGTCAGAAACGACACAAAGTAATAATTCGGTCACGTTGCATGATCAATTGCCACCATCCATTACTTCCGTGGTGGTGAATTCAAATAATGCTCTTGTAGCGGTTACGATGAGTGAGGCCGTGTTCAGTACAAATAATGCTAGTGGTGCAATGGTTGTGGGTAATTTTGCATTATATCTTACTGGCGGTACCGCAACATTACCGGATTCAATTCCAACGACTATCTCTGCAAATGGAAATGTGTATACATTAGGTTTTACCGTATCTGGCACACCTGATGGAAGTGAAGTTCTACGTATTATCCCTATTAATGATAAGATTTATGATAATGTAGGAAATGAAGCCCTAAGGACTCAGAGTAATAATACAGACGATTTATTTGATGATGCACCACCTACCATTGCATCTGTTTCATCCTCTATTTCAAATGGAATTATGAAGATTGGAGATCAAATTCCAATTATAATTACGCTTAGTGAAACGGTTAATGTAACGGGTACGCCTCAAATTACATTAGAAACTGGATCTTCGGACGCCGTGGTAAATTATACCAGCGGAACTGGAAGTTCTGTTCTTGTATTTACCTATACGGTATCTGCAGGCGATACGAGTAGCGATCTGGATTACGTTAGCACCAGTTCCTTTGCATTAAATAGTGGTAGCATTCTTGATTTAAGTGGAAGTGCTACCGTATTGATATTACCTGCACCCGGAGAGGATAATTCACTTTCTGCAAATAAAGATTTGGTTATTGATGGTGTAGTACCTCAAACCCCTACTGGATTTGAAGCTGATGATGGAAATACAAGTTCATTATTAACTTGGACTGCAAATACCGATAACGATGTGCAATTCTACAAGATTTATGCAGATACAAGCGCAAGCCCAGTGATTGCACTTATTACAGTTGGCTCTACTATGCAATCATATACGCATAATGGACTTACGAATCGAAAGACGTATTATTATCGAATTTCTGCCATTGATATAGCCGGAAATGAGAGCACAGTATCTAGTGATGTTGTTGTAAGTCCAAAACCTCAAAAATATACGGTAAAACCAGATAGCAGTGGTGACTTTGTTTCGATTCAAGCCTGCGCGGAAATCACATCCGATTTTGATACGGTGTTAGTATACCCTGGTACCTATGTGGAAAATATATCTATTGATAACCAAAATGTTATCATTCAGTCTTTCCGTGGCGCTGATTCTACTATTGTGAATGGAAACAACGAAGCTACTTGTTTAACTATTGTTGGAAACTCAACAGTTACCTTTAGTGGCTTTTCTCTTCGAAGTGGACTAGGGGAAAATGGAGGTGGAATTTATATTGAGGGTTCAGGTGCCATCACACTTAATAAATTACACATATCTTCTAATCTAGCTTCCAGTGATGGTGGTGGATTGTTTGTAGGTTCAACTAACAGCGGGCCCGTTACAGTAACCAATTCAACATTTTATAATAATGAGTGTGTGAATAAGGGTGGAGGGATGAATATACAAGATGATAATACGGTAATTCAAAGTACTCTAATCTTTAGTAATTCTACACAACAGGATGCGGGTGGAATATATACTTCAGGAAAATTAAAAGTACTGAACTGTAGTTTTATTGAGAATAGAGTTCCTTCAGGAAGAAGTGGAGCTGCTATGATGATTGAAACTGGCCTTGATAGTAGTTTACTCGTAAATAACATTTTTTATAATAATAATGATGGCATTTATAAGACGAATGGAAAATTAGTTGCCTATAATAATTATTTTTCTGAAACAAATGCTCAATTAGATATTATTCGTGGTTCAGGTAATACGTTTTCAGATGTAGATCCATTTGTGAATTCAAGTAGTAGTGATTATTCATTATCCAATACAAGCAATCAAATTGGAGCAGGAAAAGTTAATA
The DNA here is from genome assembly GCA_029936965.1 of Fidelibacterota bacterium. Taxonomy (GTDB): domain Bacteria; phylum Fidelibacterota; class Marinisomatia; order Marinisomatales; family TCS55. The sequence goes on along the minus strand of JAPYRG010000036.1, from coordinate 2,914 downwards.
CGATGTTTTATGGAACGAATTTCACTGTTCCTTCTATGGATGCAAACGGTACTGTTCGCCCCACTCCTTCTGGAAGCAATCCAGACCTTGGTGCAATAGAAAATACCCTTGCTTCTGGAATACCAACTGTCCTATCAATTACTTCTACATTAGATGATGGGACGTATAGTCTTGGTGACCTCATAACGATTAATATTACATTTTCTGAACCGGTTTCCGTAACAGGAACTCCACAGCTTTTACTTGAGACGGGATCAACAGACGCAGTTGTAAATTATGTTAGCGGTGATGATACAACCGTATTGACATTCAATTATACTGTACAGGAAGGAGATACAACAAGTGATCTGGATTATACCAGTACTGCTGCATTATCATTAAATGGTGGTACCATATTGGATAGTGATAGCAGTGGGGCAGATTTAACCTTACCAGTTAAAGGTGGTGCTAATTCTATAAGTAGTACGAAGGCATTGGTGATTGATGGATTGTCCCCATCTATTATATCTGTTAATTCTTCTTCTGCAGATAGCACCTATACGATGGATTCTCAGATTTCGATACAACTGAATTTCTCTGAGCCTGTCATAGTTTCTGGAGTTCCTCAATTAACTCTTGAGACAGGATTCGACGATGCTATAGTGGATTACAGCAGTGGATCAGGTGGGAATGCTCTTACATTTGTTTATACTGTGCAAAGTTCCCATAATTCTCTTGATTTAGATTACCACAGCGTAAATCCTTTTTCTATTAATGGTGGAACCATTCTTGATACTGCTGGAAATAATGCATTATTAACAATGCCAGCAGTGGGTTCTGGCAATTCCTTATCGGATAATAACGAAATTTTTGTAAATGGATCTGTACCTAGAGTAGTGTCTGTTTCATCAACTTTAGCTGATGGAATTTTTACTGCAGGTGACACCTTGCTTTTAACATTGAATTTTAATGAATCTGTGGTTGTCACAGGTGTTCCTCAGCTAATGCTAGGAACTGGATCATCCAGTGCGAGAGCAAGTTATTTAAGCGGTTCAAATACAGGTTTATTAGTATTTAGATATATTATTTCAAGTATGGATAATAGTAATGATCTTGATTACGCCACAGATAGTGCATTAACCTTCAATGATGGGAATATTGTTGATGTACTTGGAAGCGTGTGTATTCTAGAACTTCCTACACCTGGATCTTCTAGCTCATTAAAAGGATCTAAGACATTTATTATCGATAATTCCGCGCCAATATTTTCTGCCGTAGCTGAAGGTGCCATTGTATCTGCTGGAGGAACAGATATCGATTATCAGAATTTATCAGATACACTTATTGTTTCTTGGACTGCATCTGATTCCGCAACAAGCGTTGCAAATTATCAATACGCTATTGGAATAAACGCAGGAGGATCTCAAATTACTCCGTGGACTTCCGTAGGTACTGCAACTGCTGATACAGCTGTATTTCCTATTTATCAACCACTGATAGAAGGAGCAACATATTTTCTTAGTGTTATTGCAACGGATGTAGCTGGAAATATTTCTTCACCTGCATTAGGCGATGGTGTGATAATTGATTTGACGAATCCTGTAGCAGGAAATGTATTTGATGGAACAACGAGTGACATAAGCTATACAGGGTCTGATACCAGCTTAACTATTACCTGGTCAGGATTTAGTGATAGTCGTAGTGGTATTGGCTCATATATACTTTCTATTCAAGATGAATTAGATAATAATATTCTGTCTTGGTCAGATATTGGTGATACAAATAGTTGGACTGTTACAAATCTTTCATTAAACAATGCATCTACTTATCGAGTATTCCTTCGCGGAGTGGATGTGGCAGGTAATTTATCATCTGTTGTAAGTACCAATGGAATTGTGATTGATACAGAAATCCCTCAATCAGGAAGTGCTATGGATGGATCTGTAGGAGATATGGATTGGCATAATTCTGATACAACTTTAACATTTACTTGGCATGATTTTGATGATTCATTAAGTGGAATTAGTTATTATGAATATGCTGTTGGAACGAATACAAATACTACCGAAGTGTTAAACTGGACAGCTGCATCACGGAGAGATACAATGGCAACTGTTACTGTCTCTTTTGAAAGCGATAGTTCCTATTTTGTTTCTGTCCGTGCTATTGATAGTGTCTCTAATGTGTCAAATACGGTTACTTCTGATGGTTTTACCATTGATGTGGATGCACCAAATATCTATTATGTGAATGAGGGTTCAATAGCTAATGATATTGACATACAGAATATTGATAGTGTCTTATCTTCAAGTTGGCAGGGTATAGATATCAGTCCTGGTTCTGGTATGTCTTATTATGAAGTAGCTCTTGGCACTGCAATAGAAGACTCAAATATTATCGATTGGTACACTATTGAAGATTCATATACCTTAAACATACTTGGAGATTCTATTAATTTGAATGATGGTAGAAACTATTATGTATCTGTTCGAGCAATCGATCATGCTGGAAATCGTTCAGCTATATTTGTTGGTGATGGTATTCTTATTGATTTGACCCCGCCATTATTTGGTACAGTCCATGATGGATTGGATATGGATATTGATTTTACACAATCTACTACTACATTATCTGCAAATTGGACAGGGTTTATAGATACGGTTAGTAGTATTGTGAATTATGAAGTTGCCTTCACAGATGATACAAGTAGATTTGACATTATTCCTAGTTGGGATAGCGTTGGTCTCTCCTCCAATTATATTATAGATACCTTATCAACACTGGTTGACCAGGAAACATACTTTTTTGTTATAAAAGCTACTGATTTAGCGGGTAATGTTACAGACGTAATGTCTTCAGATGGGATTACTATTGATTATGGAACACCAGTATCTGGTCTCGTTTATGATGGGCTGACTGAAGATGCGGATTGGAC
>JAPYRG010000018.1 GCA_029936965.1 Fidelibacterota bacterium | reverse complement strand
TTTAAATCATAAATAGTCTAATAATAAAAAATTAGTTTTTATGTCGATAATCCTTTGCACTTAAATTTTCTTATTTCTATATTTCGCGGCTGTTCTCGTATCGTTATTAATGACGATACGCTTATAACTTAAGCGGGTGAAAGATTTTATAACATAAAAAATCTTTTTTTTTGCCGGTGTAGCTCAGCTGGTAGAGCTTCTGATTTGTAATCAGATGGTCGGGGGTTCGAGTCCCTTCGCCGGCTCTGAATGAGTGTTCTTTAACAATTTGAAACAAGTCTGCTGGGGAGATGGCCGAGGGGTTAAAGGCAGCAGACTGTAAATCTGCCGGCGTATGCCTACGGAGGTTCGAATCCTTCTCTCCCCACGTTACGCGGGTGTAGTTCAATGGTAGAACACCAGCCTTCCAAGCTGGTTACGTGAGTTCGATTCTCATCACCCGCTCAAGTGATTGCCTGCGTAGCTCAGTCGGTAGAGCATTTCCTTGGTAAGGAAAAGGTCACCGGTTCAAATCCGGTCGTAGGCTCTATAAAGATAGATATTTGAAAGATTAATTTAATTTGAAGGAGAATAAATAAATATGTCTAAAGCAAAATTTGAACGTACAAAGCCACATCTTAACATTGGTACAATAGGCCATGTTGATCATGGCAAGACAACTTTGACAGCAGCAATCACTCACACGCAAAGCGCTCGCGGTTTAAGCGAGGTGCGATCATTTGATAGTATTGATAATGCTCCTGAAGAGCGTGAGCGTGGTATCACAATTCAAACAGCTCATGTAGAATATGAGACTGAGAACCGACATTATGCCCATGTAGATTGTCCTGGACACGCAGATTATATTAAAAATATGATAACTGGTGCAGCTCAAATGGATGGTGGAATATTAGTGGTAAGCGCAGCGGATGGTCCTATGCCGCAGACAAGAGAGCACGTTTTATTAGCGCGTCAGGTTAATGTTCCAAGCATTATTGTTTTTATGAATAAGACAGATCAAGTAGATGATCCAGAGTTAGTTGAATTGGTAGAAATGGAGTTGCGTGATTTGCTTAATGAATATGATTTTCCTGGTGATGATACTCCTATTATTAAAGGAAGCGCATTGGAAGCATTAAATAGTCCTGGCGATGAAAATGCAACAAAATGTATCACAGAATTAATGGAGGCTTGTGATTCATTTATTTCAGAGCCAAAACGTGATGTAGATCGTCCTTTCCTAATGCCTGTAGAGGATGTTTTTAGTATTACGGGTCGTGGAACGGTTGGAACAGGTCGTATTGAAAGAGGGATTATAAATGTTGGTGATGAAGTTGATATTATTGGTATGGATGCTGACACCAAATCAGTAGTTACTGGAGTGGAAATGTTCCGTAAGCTTCTTGATCAAGGACAGGCAGGAGACAATGCAGGATTGCTTCTCCGAGGTGTTGATAAAGAAGATCTAAAGCGCGGGCAGGTTGTAGTAAAGCCAGGTAGCATTACGCCTCATAAAAAATTTAAAGCAAACGTGTACGTATTAAAGAAGGATGAAGGTGGTCGTCATACTCCGTTTTTTAATGGATATCGTCCACAGTTTTATTTTCGTACAACGGATGTTACGGGTGTAGTGACGTTGCCGAAGGGGACAGAAATGGTAATGCCAGGTGATAATGTAGAGATGGATGTGGATTTGATAACAAGTATAGCAATGGATAAGGAATTACGTTTTGCAATTCGTGAAGGCGGTCGAACCGTTGGTGCCGGCGTGGTTACAGAAATAAAGGAATAAAATGGCTGGTAATAGTAAGAGAACTATTATTCAATTAGAAAGTACAGCCGGGACTGGGTATAGGTATGTATTTACAAAAAGCAAACGATTGCACCCTGATCGTGTTGAATATAAAAAATACGACCCTATAGTTCGTAAACACGTGATATTTAAAGAATCGAAATAATTTATTTATGAAATATTTAAATACTTCACATAAATCTAATAGGAGTGTAGCTCAATTAGGTAGAGCACCGGTCTCCAAAACCGGGGGTTACAGGTTCGATTCCTGTCACTCCTGCTTAAATTATATTTCTAAGTAATTGGAATTAGAATGATAAGTAAACTTAAAACTTTTATTTCAGATGTTGATTTTGAGATGAATAAGGTATCATGGCCAACATGGGATGAACTAAGAGGTTCAACTTATGTCGTTATCACTCTAACATTGATTTTAGGTTTATATTTGTTTTTTGCGGATCTATTGCTATCAAAAATATTAAGTGTGTTATTATAAATGAATTGGTATTCACTAAGAGTTATATCTGGAAAAGAAAAGAAAATTCGTGATTCTTTGATATATGAGGTAGACCGTGAAGGGTTTTCTTCAATGGTGGATCAGGTTTTTGTTCCATCAGAAAATATTATAGAGATGAGAGATGGTAAAAAAAAGGTGAAGAATAAAGTTTTTTTCCCAGGATATTTACTAATTAAAATGGATATGGATAAAGAGGTCAAATATTTAATAGAAAATCTTACTGGAGTATTGAGTTTCGTTGGGCCACAAGGTAATCCTCAATCTCTTCAACATGATGAAGTTAATCGCATACTAGGTGTTGTCAAAGGCTCTAAGGATAAAGAGGTTGTTAAATCATTATTTAAAGTAGGCGAACATGTTAAAGTTACAGATGGTCCCTTCTTGGAGTTTTCTGGTTTTGTTAAAGAAGTAAATGAGGAAAAACAAAAATTAAAAGTATCTGTAAGTATTTTCGGTAGACCAACTCCTGTTGAATTAGATTATTTACAGGTTGAGAAGGAATAATTTAGTATGCCACCCAAAAAAGAAATTGGATTTATAAAGTTGCAAATACGTGCCGGTCAAGCAAATCCCGCTCCTCCAGTGGGTCCGGCCTTAGGTCAGCATGGTGTTAATATCATGGATTTCTGTAAAACATTTAATGATAAGACCAAAGATCAGATTGGTATGATAATTCCTGTAGAAATAACTGTGTTTGCTGATCGTAGCTTTACCTTTATAACAAAGACTCCTCCTGCTGCAATTTTACTTAAAAAAGCGGCAGGTCTAGATAAGGGTTCTGGTGAGCCAAATAGAGATAAAGTTGGTAAAGTTAGTGAAAATGATCTTGCTCAGATTGCTGAAATTAAGATGGCTGATTTGAATGCTAATACTATTGAAAAAGCTAAAGAAATGATCCGTGGAACTGCAAGAAGTATGGGCATAGAGGTAGGTTGATTCAATGTCGTTAACTAAAAATAGAAAATTGATTAATGAAAAGCATGATAGGGATAAAGAGTACTCATTAGATGAAGCGGTGTCTATGATTAAAGATATGAAGTTTACTAAATTTGATGAGTCTGTTGATATTGCATTAAATATGGGTGTTGATCCTCGACATGCTGATCAAAATATTCGAATCACAACAAGTTTGCCTAGCGGTACGGGAAGTGAGATCGTTATTTTAGTTTTGGCTCGTGGCCCGAAAGAAAAGGAAGCTAAAGAAGCTGGCGCAGATTTTGTCGGGAACGATGATTTTATTGAAAAATTAAAAAATGGATGGAGTGATATTGATAAAATAGTTGCAACTCCAGATATGATGCCATCATTGGGCAAATTAGGCAAGATTTTAGGCCCTAAAGGTTTAATGCCTAATCCTAAGAGTGGTACTGTTACAATGGATCTTAAAAAAGCAATAAATGAATTAAAAGCTGGTCGTGTTGAATTAAGAGTTGAAAAAAATGGTATAATTCATTCTAGCTTTGGAAAAACTTCTTTTGATGAGAAAGATCTAATTGAAAATGTGCGTACAATCTATGAAGCTCTATTAAAAGCTAGGCCGGCTTCTTCTAAAGGTCAGTTTATTAAAAAAATAATATTATCTTCAACTATGGGCCCTGGGGTTAAGGTTGATTTATCAACAATTAAAGTAATATAAGTTATGCCAAGTCAAAAGAACATAGATGAAGTAAAGTATCTAACTGATAAGCTTGAAAGTGCGAGTGCAATATACTTTACGGATTACCTAGGATTAGATGTGGATAGTATTACTAAGCTGAGATCGGAATTTTTTCATGCTTCTGTCGAATTTAAAGTTACTAAAAATACTTTATTAAAATTAGCGGCTGAAAATATGAAGATTGAAGGGCTTGATGAATATTTAGTTGGGTCTACAGCTATTGCAATTTCTTTTAATGAGCCTACGTCGCCAGCTAAAGTATTAGAAAGTTTTATGAAGGAACACGATAAGCCGGAAGTGAAAGCGATATTATTTGATGGTGAGGTCTTAGAAGGTAGTGAATATAAGAAATTTGCTAGTTTACCATCGAAAGATGAACTGTTAACCAAGTTCGCAATCATGTTGAATAGCCCAATGACTAATTTGGTGCGCACATTGAGTTCTCCAATAGGAAGTTTTGTTAATGTATTAAATAATTTAAAAAATGAAAAATCTGAATAACATAAAGTCAAGGAGTATTAATAATGGCTGAAACTAAAAGAACAGATGTTTTATCTTACTTAGAATCTGCAAATATGGTTGAAATATCAGAGCTTATTTCTGAAATTGAGGAAAAGTTTGGTGTAACTGCCGCTGCACCTGTTGCAGTTGCTGCAGCACCACCAGCTGATTCTGCTGCAGAGGGATCTGAGGAAAAATCAGAGTTTGATGTTGTTTTATCAAGTGCTGGTCAATCAAAGATAAATGTTATTAAAGCTGTAAGGGCAATTACTAGCTTAGGGTTAAAAGAAGCTAAAGAGCTTGTTGATTCCGCGCCTAAGGCAATTAAAGAAGGTGTCCCTCAGGTTGAGGCTGATGAAATAAAAGCACAGCTTGAAGAAGCTGGCGCAGAAGTCGAGCTTAAGTAATATCATAGTAATTACAATCTTTGTTAAAGATATAATAAAATTTACAAGAACTAAGTAGGAGGTTTTTTTTGGGATACGTACATAAAAACAAATCAAATAGGGTGTCCTTTTCTAAAATACCATCTTTAGTAGAGATGCCTGATTTTCTTTCATTGCAAAAGGATTCTTTTGAAAATTTTTTGCAGTTAGATACTCTTGAAGATGAACGCGGTCATATGGGATTAGAGGGGGTTTTTCAAGATGTATTTCCTTTAGAAGATTCTCATAGGAATTATATTCTTGAATATAATAACTATTTCTTAGGTCTTCCTAAGTACTCTCCTGATGAATGCATTGACCGTGGAGTAACCTATTCAGTTCCGTTGAAAGTGAGATTGACTCTTAATATAACTGATGAGGAGAATAAGAATGAATTCGCTCAAAGTATTCAACAGGATGTATACTTTGGAAATATTCCTGCGATGACAGAAAAAGGCACTTTTGTTATTAATGGCGCTGAGCGCGTTATTGTCTCTCAGTTACATAGAAGTCCAGGAGTATTCTTTGATGATAATATTCATCCAAATGGAGCAAAGTTATTTCAAGCAAGAATAATTCCATTTAGAGGGTCATGGTTAGATTTTACGACTGATATAAATGATGCAATGTTTGCAATAATAGATCGACGAAGAAAGTTTCCTGTAACTATGTTATTGCGTGCTCTTGGCTTCTCAACTAATAAAGATATATTTAATGCTTTTAACTGTATAAAAGAAATCTCTTTGAAGTCAAATAAAGGAATAGATGCTTATTATGGTATGACTATTGTTAGTGATGTTATTGATGAAAAAACAGGGGAAATATTTTATGAAGGTGGTACTATTCTTGATGAAAACTCTGTAGAAACTTTGCGTGAGAATAAAATTTTTAATCTAGATGTTGTTGATGGTGATCGGGATTTTTCATCTATGTTACTTCTTAATACAATAGAAAAAGATCCTACTAGAAGCACTGAAGAGGCTTTAAGTGTAGTATACCAACTCATTAGATCTGGGGAACCGCCTAATTTAGAAACAGCTCAGAAATTTATTGAAAGACAGTTTTTTAGTCCTAAAAAATATGATTTGGGTCAGGTTGGCAGGTATAGATTGAATCAACAGTTTGATTTAGAGGTTCCAGTGGATGATACTGTCTTAACAATGGATGATATTGTTTGTGTAATTCGATTTTTAATAGATATGCGAAAAGGTGAGCGCGGTCCAGATGATATTGATCATTTAGGAAACAGGAGGGTAAAAACAGTTGGTGAATTGTTGACAAATCAGTTCAATGTAGCTCTTAGTAGAATGTTGAGAACGATATATGAGAGGATGAATTTGAGAGAATCAGAATCTATAACACCTCAAGATCTAATAAACTCTCGAGTCGTGACTACAGTTATTAATACGTTCTTTGGTACTAGTCAGTTATCTCAGTTTGGAGATCAAACTAACCCGCTTGCAGAGATTACTCACAAGCGTCGTATTTCGGCTCTAGGTCCAGGCGGACTCACAAGAGAGCGCGCTGGGTTTGAGGTTCGAGATGTCCATTATACTCATTATGGTAGACTTTGTCCGATTGAAACTCCTGAAGGTCCAAATATTGGGCTGATTTCCTCTTTGGCTCTACATGCTAGAATAAATACGCATGGATTTATTGAAGCACCGTATAGATTATTGGATAAAAAAGGAAAAAGTTCGGTTGCTACGCAATCAATAAAATACTTATCTGCTGACGATGAAGATAGAGTTATGATTGCTCAGTCTGATTCAAGAATGAATAAGGAAGGTAAATTATTAGATAGTTCTGTTCGAGCTAGAATAAGAGGTGATTTTCCAGTGGTTGATTCGAGTGAAATTGAATATATGGATGTTGCTCCAAATCAGATTCTAAGTGTAGCAGCAGCTTTGATTCCTTTTTTAGAGCACGATGATGCGAATCGTGCTCTAATGGGTTCTAATATGCAGAGGCAGTCTGTTCCTTTAATGAATCCAACTGCACCTATAGTTGGTACAGGTATTGAAACGAAAGTTGCTAAAGACTCTTATTCTGCGTTAACCTGCCCTGTTGATGGTGAAGTGTCCTATGTTGATTCTAGCAAGATAACGATAAAGGCTAGCGATTTGCCTGATGATTTGACGTTGTCTTCAGGATCGAACCAAGTTGAGCTTCCGCTAAAGAAATATTGGAGAACAAACCAAAATTCTTCCCATAATCAAAGACCTTTAGTAAAAATAGGTAAAAAAGTTGAAAAAGGAGATGTAATTGCTGATGGAGCATCGTGTGATAATGGTGAATTGGCTTTAGGAAATAATGTTAGAGTAGCATTTATGCCATGGAGAGGATATAATTTTGAAGATGCGATCGTGATAAGTGAACGTATGGTGTCCGAAGATATTTTTACCAGTTTGCATATTAATGAGATAGATCTCGAAGTGCGAGATACAAAACGTGGTGAAGAAGAATTAACAGCAGAGATTCCAAACGTAAGTGAAGATGCTACAAGAGAGTTAGATGAAAATGGAATAATTAGAATTGGCGCAAAAGTGCAAGAAGGTGATATCCTTATTGGGAAGGTTTCACCCAAAGGTGAGACAGACCCTACTCCGGAAGAAAAACTTTTAAAGGCTATATTTGGTGAAAAGGCTGGTGAGGTGAAAGATTCATCTCGTAGAGCTGATCCAGGTGTTCAAGGTATAGTGTTAAATACTAAGCTTTTCCAAAAAAGGGCTCGTATGTCTAGGATAGAATTAAAGAAAGCTATCCAGGAATTACAAATTGAAGCTCGTTCAACCAAAGAAGATTTAAAAGAATCTCGTGATAAAAAACTTCTTGAGTTATTAAAAAATCAAATATCTGGTGGAATTAGAGATATGTCTAATGGAAGAACTTTGATTAAAAAATCAACTAAATTAACTGAAAAAAGAATTAAGTCTTTTGATATGGAAAGATTTGCGCAAGATACAAAGTGGATTGAGGATAGCAAAGGCTGGAAAGATATAAAAACAGTTTGGAGGACTTATAGAAGAGAGTGGGCTGAGGCTGAAGATAGATTAGAAAGAGAAGTATTTAAGCTCCGCGTCGGAGATGAACTACAACCTGGTATTATAAAGCTGGCAAAAGTTTATGTTGCAAATAAGCGTCGGGTTAAGGTTGGTGATAAAATGGCTGGAAGGCATGGTAACAAAGGTATAGTTGCAACAATCGTTCCTGAGGAAGATATGCCGTTTACAGAGGACGGTACTCCGGTAGATATAGTATTAAACCCTCTTGGAGTTCCTTCTCGTATGAACTTGGGTCAATTATATGAAACTATGCTTGGTTGGGCTGGTGAAATACTCGGTTTGAGATATAAAACGCCCGCTTTTGATGGCGCTAGCCCAGATCTTGTTGAAACTGAAATGAAGAAAGCAGGTTTACCTATAGATGGAAAAGTCAAGCTAATTGATGGCATTACTGGTGAAAATTATGATAATACTGTTGCGGTTGGTGTGATATATATGATGAAGCTTGCGCATATGGTTGATGACAAAATGCATGCTAGGTCTACGGGTCCTTATTCGTTAATAACTCAACAACCACTTGGCGGAAAAGCGCAATTCGGAGGACAGAGATTTGGAGAAATGGAATGTTGGGCACTTGAGGCTTATGGCGCAGCACACACGCTTCAAGAAATATTAACAGTTAAGTCTGACGACGTAGAAGGCAGGTCAAAGGTTTACAATGCAATTGTTCGCGGGGAAAACTTACCTGAATATGGGTCGCCTGAATCTTTTAATGTGCTTATAAAAGAACTTCAGGGTTTAGGCATACACGTAGAATTAAATTAGTTAGGAAGGTGTACATTGACATATATACAATCATCTAAAGTTGATTTATCTAAGAAATATAAATCGATAACTATTGGTCTTTCATCTCCTGAGATGATTCTAGGGAGATCATATGGTGAAATTTTAAAGCCAGAAACAATTAATTATCGATCATACAAGCCAGAAAAAGATGGATTATTTTGTGAGAAAATTTTTGGTCCAGTAAAAGACTATGAGTGTCATTGTGGAAAATATAAAGGTATACGCTATCGTGGCATAATATGTGATAGATGTGGTGTTGAGGTCACAAGAAAGAAGGTTAGACGTGAAAGGATGGGCCATATAACCTTAGCAGTCCCAATTGTGCATATCTGGTATTTAAGATCTATACCAAGTAAGCTTGCTTATTTAACAGGTTTAAAAACTAAGGAATTAGAGCGTATAATATACTATGAAACCTTTGTCGTAATTGAGCCAGGGAAAAGCGGGAGAGAGGCGATGGAGCTTCTTGATGAAGAGGAATATTTCGAATTGGATAGAGAGTATGGATTTTATGCAGTAAGTGAAGAAGAAAGAGACAATGACGATTTCTTTTATGCTACTATGGGTGGTGAGGCAATAAAAGAAATGTTGGCAAGAATAAATTTGTTTGAGTTGAAAAAAAATCTTGAAGAGGTGATTGAAACTTCTAAATCTAAACAGAAGCGCACAGAGGCTTTAAATAGGCTTAAAATAGCAAAAACTTTTTTACCTACATTATCAAAGAAGAAAATGAATCAACCAGAATGGATGGTAATTTCTGTTTTACCTGTTATTCCACCAGAATTGAGGCCTCTTGTTCCTTTAGAGGGGGGCAGATTTGCAGCAAGCGATTTAAATGATTTATATCGACGTATAATTATTAGAAACAATCGTTTAAAACAGTTAATAGAAATTGGTGCTCCTGATGTGATTTTAAGAAATGAAAAAAGGATGCTTCAAGAAGCTGTAGATGCTTTATTTGATAATAGTCGTCGAAAAACAGCAATACGAAGTGGAACTAGAAGGCCCTTGAAATCAATTTCAGATATGTTGAGAGGGAAAACGGGTCGTTTTAGACAAAATTTACTTGGAAAAAGAGTTGACTATTCTGGGCGTTCTGTGATCGTAGTTGGGCCCGAATTAAAAATGAGTGAATGTGGATTGCCAAAGAATATGGCTCTTGAATTGTTTAAACCTCATATGATATATGAATTGATGGCAAGAGGCTATACTGAAACTCCAAGAAGTGCGAAATTAATGATTGAAAAGCGAGAGCTGGTAGTTTATAAAGTTCTTGAATATGTGGTAAAAGACCATCCTGTATTACTTAATAGAGCGCCAACACTTCATCGTTTAGGTATACAGGCATTTCAACCTATACTTGTAGATGGTAAAGCAATAAAACTTCACCCGCTAGTATGCGCAGCGTTTAATGCTGATTTTGATGGCGATCAAATGGCAGTTCATGTCCCGTTAAGTGTTCAATCTCAGATGGAAGCACGAGTTCTCATGCTTTCAAGTCATAACATACTTCACCCTGCTAACGGGAAACCTATCTCTGTTCCTTCTCAAGATATGGTGTTGGGTTGTTATTATTTAACTCGTCCTATGAAGGATGTTAAAGGTGAGGGTAAGTCCTTTTCATCAATTGATGAAGTTTTATTAGCTTATGAAAATAAAGCTGTAGATATGCATGCTATAATAAATATTCGTCATAATGATAAATGGCACAAAGAAACTACGGTTGGTAGGGTAATATTTAATTCAATAATACCTGAAGAACTTGATTTTGTTGATATAACTATATCAAAAAATGATTTAGCAAAAATTATCAACCAATCTTATTTAATTGCTGGAAACCATAAAACGGTAGAATTTTTAGATGATCTTAAAGACCTTGGTTTTGCTTCAGCCACTAAAGGGGGATGTTCTATCTCTATCGGAGATGTTATGATCCCTGATCAAAAAGATGATATTATTGCTGGTGCCCAGAAAAAAGTTGAGGATATAGCAGATAAGTATAGTCGTCATATTCTAACTGATGGTGAAAGATATAATAAAGTGATTGATATATGGACACATGCTACAAATGATGTTGCTAAAACTATGATGGATGGATTAAAAAATCAGGGACAAGGTTTTAATCCCGTATTTATGATGGCAGATTCAGGTGCGCGTGGAAGCCAAGATCAAATAAAACAATTAGCTGGAATGAGAGGATTGATGGCTAAGCCAAAGAAATCTATGACAGGTGGCAAGGGAGAAATTATAGAATCTCCAATTATCTCTAATTTTAAAGAAGGGCTATCGGTTTTAGAGTATTTTATTTCTACGCATGGAGCTAGAAAAGGTTTAGCTGATACGGCTCTAAAAACAGCAGATGCTGGCTACCTAACAAGAAGATTAGTTGATGTATCTCAGGATGTAGTTATTTATGAACATGATTGTAAGACGATTAATGGTTTATTCATTTCAGATCTTAAGGAAGGTGAGGAGATTATTGAGCCTTTGGCAGATAGAATATTAGGTAGGACGATACTTGATGATTTTATTCTTGATGGGAAAAAATTAATTAAAAATGGTCAAATTATTGGTGATAAAGAAACAGAAGTTATAGCAAATTCAAATGTAGAAAGTCTACGAATAAGATCTGTTCTAACTTGTGATTCTCCTAGGGGTGTTTGTGCTAAATGTTATGGGTGGAATCTTTCTACTCATGATATAGTCGATCTTGGTACGGCAGTTGGTATACAGGCTGCTCAAAGTATTGGTGAGCCTGGAACACAATTAACATTAAGGACTTTTCATATTGGAGGTACTGCTACCCGTATTATTGAGCAATCAGAGATGAAAACGAACAGGGGTGGTCTAATAGAGTTTTCTGAAGATATTGAAATAGCACAAACAAAAGATGAAGGCGGTTCATTAGTTAATCGATGCATGGTGAGGAATGGTAAAGTATTTATTAAGGATAAGGACAAAATATTAGTTCAGTATAATGTCCCATATGGATCAAATATATTGGTTAAAAGTGGACAAAAAATTAAATCTGGAACTATTCTTTTTCAATGGGATCCGTATACGGATGTAATACTTGCAAGGAAGACTGGCCTTATCGCGTTAAAAGATTTTGTTGAGGGGGATACGTATCAAGTCGAAGCTGTTGAAAGTGGAAAAAAGCAGATGGTTATTATTGAGGCTAAAGATAGACGTCTTAGTCCACGTGTTGAAATAACTGACAATAAGGGTAATATACTTGCTGGTGGAACAATTCTCCCTGTAACTGCAACTCTAATAGTTATTAAGGGTCAGAAAGTTTCTCGAGGACAGACGCTAGTAAAAATTCCAAGAGATATTGGAAAAACACGCGATATAACTGGAGGTTTGCCTAGAGTCGCGGAATTATTTGAAGCTCGAAATCCAAGAAATCCTTCTGTTGTTAGTGAGATTGATGGTACTGTAAAATTTGGAGAAACCAAAAGAGGCGTAAGAACAATTATTGTTGAGTCAAAAGATGGGGATAAAAAGAAGTATAGAATACCGTATGGTAAGCATGTTATCGTTCATGAGCTTGATAGGATTATTGCTGGTACGCAACTTTGCGATGGCACAACCTCACCAATGGATATATTAAAAATTCTAGGAGCTAATAAGGCTAGAGAATATTTAGTTAATGAAATACAAGAAGTATATCGATTGCAAGGGGTAAAAATTAATGATAAGCATATTGAGGTTATAGTTCGGCAGATGATGCAGAAAATAAGCGTTGTTGAGTCTGGAGATACTGAGTATTTACCTAAAGATAGAATAAATAGAAGCGAGTTTTTTGCTACTAATAATTCAATTCTATCAATGGTAAAAGTTACTGATTCTGGTGACTCTGAATATGAGAAGGATATGTTGGTAGATAAAAAAGAGTTTAATGAGAATAATAAGGAACTTAAAGAATCAGGAAAGAAATCAGCAAAATACACAAAGACTAAACCAGCCACTTTTGAACCTTTGCTTATGGGAATAACAAGAGCATCATTAAATACTGATAGTTTTATTTCAGCAGCTTCATTTCAAGAAACAACAAGAGTTCTAACAAATGCAGCTACTGCAGGTCAAACAGATTATTTACGGGGTTTGAAAGAAAATGTTGCTGTTGGAAGGTTAATTCCTGCAGGGACAGGCTTGCACCATCTAAGACGTATAGTTGTTGGAAACAAAGAGGATAAAGAAGAAGATCTTGATTCAATGAGTGCAGCGGTAATCTGAAAAGACAAAGGAATAATATAATTGATGTATATAAATATATATTTTAACTTACTAGGCTATTGAGCAAATGATATGCCGACGATAAATCAATTAGTTCGAAAAGGGAGGAAGCGTTTAGTTAAGAAAACGGCTACTCCAGCGCTGAAGGGTAACCCGCAGAAGAGAGGGGTTTGCACGCGTGTATATACTACTACTCCTAAAAAACCTAATTCTGCTTTACGTAAAGTTACTCGTGTTAGGTTAACTAATGGAATGGAGGTTACAGCTTATATACCGGGTGAAGGTCATAATCTTCAGGAACACTCAATTGTTTTAATTGAGGGTGGTCGTGTAAAGGATTTACCAGGTGTAAGATATCACATTGTAAGAGGGACATTAGATACATCTGGTGTATCTGATAGAACGACAAGTCGTTCAAGATATGGTGCTAAAAAGCCAAAATAATAAGATAGTTTAATTATGAGAAGAAGAAGACCAGAAAGAAGAAAAATTTTACCAGATCCTGTTTTTAAAGATCTTTCTATATCAAAATTTATTAATTTTTTGATGAAGGGAGGAAAAAAAGGTGTTGCTGAAAAAATATTTTACAATGCTTTGGATATAATTAAGCAAAAGACAAAATCTGATGGAATTAAAATATTTGAAAAAGCTATTGAAAATGCATCTCCTTCGGTCGAGGTTAAATCGCGAAGGATTGGTGGAGCAACATATCAAGTCCCAATTGAAGTTCCAAACCATCGAAAATTTTTTCTTGCTTCACATTGGTTAATTAATTCAGCTGCTGGTCAGTCTGGAAAACCAATGTCTGAAAGACTGGCATCTGAATTTATATCTGCTTCCAATAATGAAGGTGGCGCAATTAAGAAAAAAGAAGATACGCATAGAATGGCTGAGGCGAATAAAGCTTTTGCTCATTTCAGGAATTAATTAGAGAGTTATTTAGAAAAGTGTCAAAAAATAATTTAGATATTGTAAGAAATATTGGGATTATGGCCCATATCGATGCAGGCAAAACTACATTAACTGAAAGAATACTCTTTTATACAGGGCGCACTCATAAGATAGGAGAAGTTCATGATGGTGGTGCGACCATGGATTGGATGGATCAAGAAAAAGAACGTGGAATTACTATAACCTCTGCAGCTACGACTACAGAATGGAATGATCATAGGATAAATATCATTGACACTCCGGGTCATGTTGATTTTACTGTAGAAGTGGAGCGTTCATTAAGAGTATTGGATGGCTCTGTTGCTGTATTTTGTGCAGTTGGAGGTGTTGAACCTCAGAGTGAGACAGTTTGGAGACAAGCGGATAAATATGATGTTCCAAGGATGGCGTTTGTTAATAAGATGGATAGAGTTGGCGGAGATTATTTTAATGTTATTGAAATGATGAAAGAGAGATTAGGCGCTAATCCTTTACCTATAGTTATACCTATTGGAGCAGGAGAATTATTTACTGGGATAATTGATCTTTTAGATATGAAAGCGATACTTTATAATGAATCAACTTTAGGTGCCCGGTTTGAATATTCTGATATTCCTCATGATATGGTTGATGAAGCAAATAAATGGCGTCATCATCTAATCGAGGAAACTGCTGCCTACGATGAGCATTTATTAGAGAAATATTTAGAAGGTGAAGAAATATCTATTGATGAAATAAAAGCTGCGATACGAAAAGGGTGCATTGACAATACTTTTGTTCCTACTCTTTGTGGATCTGCATTTAAAAATAAAGGTGTTCAAAGGCTTTTAGATGCAATAGTAGACTTTTTGCCGTCTCCAATTGATGTCGGAGAAGTGGTTGGTTATGACCCTAAAGATAATGAAGTTGAGCTTAAGAGAAAGCCTAATATGGAATCTCCTTTTAGTGCTCTTGCATTTAAAATAATGACTGATCCTTTTGTTGGAAGATTGACTTATATGCGTGTCTACTCAGGGAAATTAGATAAAGGATCTTATGTCTATAACTCTAATATCGGAAAGCGAGAAAGAGTTAGTAGGATTCTGCAGATGCATGCTAATAAAAGAGAAGAGCGTGATGAAGTTGCTGCTGGTGAAATAGTTGCGGTTGTAGGTCTAAAAAATACAAATACTGGACATACAGTCTGTGATGAAAAACATCGTATTATTCTTGAGTCTATGGATTTTCCGGAACCGGTAGTAGAAGTTTCAGTTGAGCCTGTTAGTAAAGCCGAACAGGATAATTTATCAAAATCGCTAGCAAAGCTTAGTGAAGAAGACCCTACTTTTAAAGTATCAATAAATGAAGATACTGGCCAGACAATAATTGCAGGTATGGGAGAATTACATTTAGAAATTCTAATTGATAGGTTATTAAGAGAATTTAAAGTGCAGGCTCATATTGGTAAACCTCAGGTTGCTTTTAGTGAAGCAATTACGAAAAAGGTTGAGAAAATAAATGTAAAATTTGTCAGACAAAGTGGTGGAAGGGGTCAATATGGTCATGTTGTTATTAATGTTGAACCTAATGAGGTTGGAAAAGGGTTTCACTTTGAAAATAAGATTGTTGGCGGAGTGATACCTAAAGAATACATTCCTTCCGTTAAAAAAGGTATGGAAGAGGCTATTAAAAATGGTGTATTAGCTGGATACCCTCTTGAAGATATTAGAGTTGAATTAGTTTATGGATCATATCATGATGTGGACTCATCAGAAATGGCTTTTAAAATTGCAGGGTCTATGGCAATTCAAGAAGCATGTAAAAAAGCAAGCCCAGTGTTAATGGAGCCAGTGATGAAAGTAGAGGTCATTGTCCCCGAAGAATATTTGGGCGATGTTATGGGTGATATTAATTCCAGAAGAGGAAAAGTGGAAGGTATGGGTCAGCGGAAAGAAGCGCAGGTTATAAATGCAGTAGTTCCTTTGAGTAGAATGTTTGGGTATGTTACTGATTTGAGATCATTAACTCAAGGTCGCGCAGTGTTTCATATGGAATTTTCAAATTATCAACGTGTTCCATCGAAAATTGAAGCCCAAATTATAGAACAAATACATGGTAAAGCTTCCTAAATTTGAAGGAGAATAAATAAATATGTCTAAAGCAAAATTTGAACGTACAAAGCCACATCTTAACATTGGTACAATAGGCCATGTTGATCATGGCAAGACAACTTTGACAGCAGCAATCACTCACACGCAAAGCGCTCGCGGTTTAAGCGAGGTGCGATCATTTGATAGTATTGATAATGCTCCTGAAGAGCGTGAGCGTGGTATCACAATTCAAACAGCTCATGTAGAATATGAGACTGAGAACCGACATTATGCCCATGTAGATTGTCCTGGACACGCAGATTATATTAAAAATATGATAACTGGTGCAGCTCAAATGGATGGTGGAATATTAGTGGTAAGCGCAGCGGATGGTCCTATGCCGCAGACAAGAGAGCACGTTTTATTAGCGCGTCAGGTTAATGTTCCAAGCATTATTGTTTTTATGAATAAGACAGATCAAGTAGATGATCCAGAGTTAGTTGAATTGGTAGAAATGGAGTTGCGTGATTTGCTTAATGAATATGATTTTCCTGGTGATGATACTCCTATTATTAAAGGAAGCGCATTGGAAGCATTAAATAGTCCTGGCGATGAAAATGCAACAAAATGTATCACAGAATTAATGGAGGCTTGTGATTCATTTATTTCAGAGCCAAAACGTGATGTAGATCGTCCTTTCCTAATGCCTGTAGAGGATGTTTTTAGTATTACGGGTCGTGGAACGGTTGGAACAGGTCGTATTGAAAGAGGGATTATAAATGTTGGTGATGAAGTTGATATTATTGGTATGGATGCTGACACCAAATCAGTAGTTACTGGAGTGGAAATGTTCCGTAAGCTTCTTGATCAAGGACAGGCAGGAGACAATGCAGGATTGCTTCTCCGAGGTGTTGATAAAGAAGATCTAAAGCGCGGGCAGGTTGTAGTAAAGCCAGGTAGCATTACGCCTCATAAAAAATTTAAAGCAAACGTGTACGTATTAAAGAAGGATGAAGGTGGTCGTCATACTCCGTTTTTTAATGGATATCGTCCACAGTTTTATTTTCGTACAACGGATGTTACGGGTGTAGTGACGTTGCCGAAGGGGACAGAAATGGTAATGCCAGGTGATAATGTAGAGATGGATGTGGATTTGATAACAAGTATAGCAATGGATAAGGAATTACGTTTTGCAATTCGTGAAGGCGGTCGAACCGTTGGTGCCGGCGTGGTTACAGAAATAAAGGAATAAAATGGCTCATCAGATAATCAGAATAAGTTTAAAAGCTTACGATCATTCTCTGTTGGATAAATCAACAGAAAAGATCGTTAAAACTGCAAAATCTACTGGAGCAGTTATATCTGGACCTATACCTTTGCCTACTCACCGAACAATTTATACGGTATTACGTTCTCCTTTCGTAAACAAAAAATCTAGAGAGCAGTTTCAAACAAATATTCATAAACGTATTGTGGATATTATTAATTCTACTCCTAAAACTGTAGAATCGCTAATGAAGCTAGATTTGCCTGCTGGCGTAGATATAGAAATTAAGGTTTAATTTTATTATGAAAGGTTTAATTGCTAAGAAGTTGGGTATGTCCCAAATATTTGATGAAAATGGCTCTGTTATTCCTGTAACTATTCTTCAAGCTGGACCCTGTTGTATTACTCAGGTAAAAACTATAGATAATGATGGATATGATGCGGTGCAAATTGCTTATGGAGATAAAAAAGAGAAGAATACTAATAAGCCTTTGAAAGGTCACTTTAAGAAAGCTGGTGTGACTCCAAAAAGATTTTTAGCTGAGTTTGATATTGTTACTGGGTTCGATTATGAAATGGGTCAGGTGTTTAATGCTTCCATATTTAAACAAGGTGATTTAGTTAAAGTAACTGGAGCATCCAAAGGTCGTGGTTTTTCTGGAGTTATGAAAAGACATGGATTTGCTGGAGGCCCTAAAACGCACGGTCAAAGAGAACATCCGCGATCTGCGGGATCTATTGGTCAGGCCTCTGACCCTTCAAGGGTCTTTAAAGGCGTGAAAATGCCAGGACAATATGGAAATAAAAAGATGACTGTTGAGAATTTAAAGGTGGTAAAAATAGATACTGAGAATAATCATATATTTGTAAAAGGGGCTGTGCCCGGATCAAATAATGGTATGGTAATTGTAAATAAGTAAAATGGAATTACAAGTTTTAGATACAAAAGGTAAAGAATCTTCAAAAATTAAGGTTGATGATTCTGTTTTTGGCGTAAAACCAAATAGAGATGCGATATATAGAGCGGTATTATCTGAAATGGCAAATAGTCGTCAAGGTACACATTCATCAAAATCTAGGGGTATGGTTCGCGGTGGTGGAAGGAAGCCCTGGAGACAGAAAGGGCGAGGTGTTGCACGAGCAGGCACCATTCGATCTCCTATATGGCGTGGTGGAGGAACTGTCTTTGGTCCAGAACCGCATAAATATGAATATAATTTACCAAAAAAGATTAAGAGGTTAGCTCGTAGATCAGTTTTATCGCAAAAACTTAATGATGGAAAGTTAATTATATTGGATGATTTTGATATAAATGAAATTAAAACAAAAAAGATCTGTCAATTATTGCAAAAATTAAATATTGATGGAAAAATACTATTTTTAACATCTAAGATAAATGAAAACCTATTTTTATCATTAAGGAATATTCCATATATAGCTCTATTAAAAGCAATCAGTGCTAGCGCTTATGACCTTATTGATTCTGATTTTATATTAATAGATAAGAAGGGTCTTGAATTATTGAATGATGGTTTGGCGATTAAATAATGAAACATAATGATACTATAATAAGGCCTTTATTTACTGAAAAGATGACTCAATTAGAAGATATTGAAAGAAAGTATGCATTTCAGGTTAGTGCAAAGTCAAATAAAATTGAAATTAAAAATGCGGTTGAAGAAGAGTTTGATGTCGAAGTTCAAAAGGTTGCAACGATGAATCGATTAGGTAAAACTAAAGATATGACAATGAAAAGCGGTGGACGTACGATTAAAACCTCTGGTAAGAGGCCTGACTGGAAGAAGGCAATAGTTACTCTTAAAGAAGGTTTTAGCATAGATTTAATGAGTGGTGAAGTAGGTTAGTTTTATATGGGCATTCGAGTAATAAAACCTACAACTCCTGGAAATCGATTTTCTACTCGATCTGATTTTGAACATATAACGACAAATCAGCCTGAAAAGAAACTTACCACTGCATTAAGAAAATCTGGTGGAAGAAATAATAATGGAAGGATTACTGTGCGCCATCGTGGAGGTGGTCATAGAAGAAGGTATAGAATTATTGATTTTAAACGTGATAAAATGGATATTTTAGCTAGAGTTGCTACAATTGAATATGATCCCAATAGGTCGGCTAATATCGCGTTACTTTATTATGCTGATGGTGAAAAAAGATATATCTTAGCTCCTTTTGGTTTAAAAGTTGGTGATAAATTAGTTTCATCTTCTTCTGCAGAATTAAAAATTGGAAATGCGTTATGTTTAAAAAACATTCCTACTGGATTAATTGTTCACAATATTGAAATGTATCCTGGCAAAGGGGCTCAGCTGGTTAGGTCTGCTGGTACGGGTGCACAAATTATGTCTCATGATGATGGATTTACTTCTATTAAACTTCCATCCGGCGAGGTTCGATTAATTAATTCAAACTGCTATGCTTCTGTAGGGGAAGTTGGAAATAAATCCCATGAACAAATTGTCAGTGGAAAAGCTGGTCGAAGCAGATGGCTGGGTCGTAGACCAAAGGTTCGTGGTGTTGCTATGAATCCTGTTGATCATCCTATGGGTGGAGGTGAAGGTAAATCTTCAGGTGGCAGGCATCCTTGTACTCCGTGGGGAAAGCCTACTAAAGGCTATAAGACGCGAAAGAAAAATAAGAAGTCTAATGCTCTTATCATTAAGAGGAGGAAGTAATGTCCCGATCATTAAAAAAAGGTCCCTATATTGATGAAAAACTTGAGAATAAACTCGTAAGTATGAGTGGATCTAAAAAAAAGAAAGTTTTAAAGACGTGGTCTCGAAGATCAATAATAACTCCAAATTTTGTTGGACATACTATAGCCGTACATAATGGAAATAAATTTATACCAGTATTTGTTTCAGAAAATATGGTTGGTCATAAGTTAGGAGAGTTTGCGCCAACTCGTACTTTTAGAATGCATTCAGGTGATAGAAAGAGCTAATTATGGAAGCCAGATCAATTAGTAGATACATAAGACAGTCACCTAAAAAAATTAGGATTGTACTTGATAAGGTAAGAGGTAAAAGAGTGGGGTATGCTTTAGACTATCTTCATTTTTCTCCACTTAAAGCTTCTTATATGGCAGAGAAAACTGTTAGATCAGCTGTTGCAAATTTAATGCAGTTAAAGGAATCCGCTAACTTAGATCCTGATTCATTTATTATTAAGGAAGCTTTTGCAAATGGTGGACCTCATTTAAAAAGATTTAGAGCAGCTTCTATGGGTAGGATATCAAGATTAAACAAGCCTACTAGTCATTTAACGATTGTAATTAGCGATGATTCGTAGGAGGTAAAATTTTGGGTCAAAAAACACACCCACTTGGATTTAGACTGTCAGTTAATAAGAATTGGCGATCTAATTGGTTTGCGCAAGCAGACTTCCCTCAAGAACTTGAAGAGGACGTTAAGATAAGAAAATATTTGAAACACAGATTGCCAAATGCAGGAGTATCTAGGGTAGAAATAACTAGAACAACAAAAGTTGTAACTGTAACGATTTTTACTGCACGACCAGGTATAGTTATTGGAAAAGGTGGAGAGGAAGTAACTCGTTTAAAAGCTGAGGTCGCCCAGTTAACGAACAAAGATGTTCAGGTGAATATATCTGAAATAAAAAGACCGGAGTTAGACGCTGCTTTAGTTGGTGCTAACATATCGCATCAATTAGTTAAGAAAATATCGTATAGGAGGGTTGTTAGTAAAGCAATTCAGGCTACTATGAGAATGGGCGCACAAGGGATAAGGGTGAATGTCGCTGGTAGACTGGGAGGTGTAGAAATTGCTAGAAGTGAGAAGTTCGCACAAGGAAGAATTCCATTGCATACACTTAGAGCAGATATAGATTATGCTTTAACCGAGGCTAAGACTTCATATGGTGTAATTGGTATAAAAGTTTGGATATGTTTGGGAGCAAATAAAAATGCTTGAGCCAAAAAAAGTAAAATATCGTCGTCACCATAGGGGTAATAGACGAGGAATGGCTAGTCGTGGAAGTCATGTTGCTTTTGGAAGTTTTGGATTGAAAGCGGTTACTCCTGGATGGATAACTTCTAGACAGATTGAATCTGCGCGAATAACAATATCTAGAGTAGTTCGCAAAACTGGAAAGATGTGGATTAGAATATTCCCTGACAAACCAATTACAAAAAAACCTGCAGAAACTCGCATGGGTAAAGGAAAAGGATCGCCAGAATACTGGGTCGCTGTAGTTAAGCCAGGTAGAATATTATTTGAAGTTGAAGGTATAAGTAGAGAAGAGGCTGAAGAAGGATTCCGTAGAGCAGGTCATAAATTATCTATTAAAACAAAATTTGCTGTTAGAAGAGAGAGTTAGATATTTATGAAAAATAATGAATTGAATGATATGACTGTTTCAGAGATGGAAGTTAAGTTAAAGGATAACTTAGATTCATTACGAAATTTCCGTTTTCAAAAAGCGCTTCAACAGCTAGAAGATCCTTCGCAAATAAGAGATGTTAAAAAAGAAATAGCTCAGTTAAAGACAGTTCTTAGAGAGTATGATTTAGGTATACGTAACGAAAAAGAGATGAAAGAATAAAGATGGCTGAAATAAGAAAAAGACAAAAATTAGTTGGAGAAGTAGTAAGTGAAAAAATGCAAAAAACAGTTGTCGTTAAAGTTACAAAAAAGATCCCTCATCCTGTTTATGGGAAATATGTAAAACGATCTAAAAAATATATGGCTCATGTAGGTGCGATTGAAGCAAGTATTGGCAATATAGTAGAAATAAGATTAATACCACCTATGAGTAAAAACAAAAGATGGTTAGTAAGTAAAGTAATAAGGTAAAAATTATTTATATATCACTATGATTCAACAAGAGACAAGATTAAAAGTAGCCGATAATTCAGGAGCAAAAGAGATATTGTGCTTCAAAATATTAGGTGGGTCTAAACGAAGGTATGCATCTTTAGGTGATCTAATAGTGGTCACTGTTAAAAATGCAATTCCTGGTGGTGCAGTTAAAAAAGGTGATGTTACGCGAGCAGTGGTGGTTAGAACGAGAAAAGAAGTGAGAAGAGATGATGGATCGTATATTCGATTTGATGATAATGCAGCCGTACTTCTTACAGAAGCTGGTGAGCCAAGGGGAACGCGTATATTTGGGCCTGTTGCTAGAGAATTACGTGATAGCGGTTATATGAAAATTGTATCTATGGCTCCTGAGGTAATGTGATGCATTTACGCAAAGGAATGTTAGTAAGGGTGATTAAGGGTAATCACAAAGGATCTGAAGGAAAGTTGTTATTTGTTTTTCCAAAGGAAAACAGAGCAATAGTTGAAGGTGTGAATATGGTTAAGCGTTCAGTTCGCCCTACTCAAGAAAACCCTAGCGGTGGTTTTTCTGAAAAAGAAGCGCCGATAAATTTATCTAATCTGATGGTTGTACAAAAAGGTCAGATTACTCGCATAGGATATAAAATTCTAGATGATGGATCAAAGGTTAGAATTTCGTTGAGAACGGGTCAGGAAATTGAGGTATAATTATGGCGTCTAAAAAAGAATCAGTTTCTAAAAACAATGCTAAGAGTAGTAAAAAGAAAGCAAAATCTAAAGTTGTTAATTATGTTCCAAAACTGAGGAGACATTATTTAGAAAATGTTACAACTAAATTACTTGAAAGGTTTAATTATACGAACCCAATGGAAGTTCCTAAATTAACAACAATTTCAATAAATATGGGTGTAGGCGATGCAAAAGTGAACCCAAAAGCTTTAGAAAGTGCTGTTGAAGAATTGTCTTTAATTTCTGGTCAGAAGCCTATTATAACTTTATCAAAGAAAGATATATCAAACTTTAAAATTAGGAGAGGATTTCCTGTGGGGTGTAAAGTTACTATTAGAGGGCATAGGATGTATGAATTTCTTGAACGTCTAATTACTGTTGCATTACCTAGAACTAGAGATTTTAGAGGGCTTTCGTTCAAATCATTTGATAAAAGAGGAAATTATAACTTTGGAGTTACAGAGCAGATTATTTTTACAGAAATAAATTATGACAAAATAGATAGTGTAAGAGGTATGGATATAAATATTACTACTACTGCAAAATCAGATGATGAGGCTTATTGGTTGCTCAAAGAATTTGGATTTCCATTAAGGGAAAAACCAGTAAAGGAAGAAATAGTTGAGGTTGATTAATGGCAAAGAAATCATTAATACACAAAGCAAAACAAAAACCAAAATTTTCTACAAGAAAATATAATCGGTGTTTTAATTGTGGTCGTCCATCAGCATATATGAGAAAATTTGGATTATGTAGAATATGTTTTAGGGAGATGGCTCTTAAAGGTGAAATACCGGGTGTTACTAAGGCTAGTTGGTAAAGGAGATATAATTATATGACAATGACAGATCCTACAGCTGATTTACTTACAAGAATTCGTAATGGATTAGCTGTAAATAAACGTTGGGTTGACATACCATCGTCAAATATGAAGAAGCGTATAGTTTTTATTCTTAAAGAAGAACGATATATTGATGATTTTATTTATGTTAAAGATAATATGAGTCAATTCATTAGAATATTTCTAAAATATGATTATAAAGGAAAGTCGGTTATTACTGAAATTAATAGAGTTAGTAAACCTGGATATAGAGTGTATGTTGAGTGCTCAAAAATACCAAAAGTTCTAGATGGGCTTGGTGTTTCTATCTTATCTACTTCAAAAGGAGTAATTTCTAATAAGGTAGCGAAAAAATTGGGCGTTGGCGGCGAAATTGTATGTAATGTTTGGTAAGAAGTTATGTCAAGAATAGGAAAACAGCCAATTTTGATACCTGAAGGAGTTGATGTTACTATCAATGATTTCTCTGTATTAGTAAAAGGGCCAAAAGGGTCTTTGGATATTAATATTCATAAAGATATGAATTTGAATCTTAAAGATAATGTCTTAGTTGTATCCAGGTCCTCTGATAATAGATTTCATAGATCTTTGCATGGAACAACGAGAATGATATTGATGAATTGTGTAACAGGTGTTTCAGATGGGTTCTATAAAGAATTAGAGATTCGCGGTGTTGGTTATCAGGCAACTATGCAGGGTAAAAGATTAATCCTTGTGTTAGGTTATTCCCATGAAATCCATTTTGATCCACCTGATGGCATTGTAATAGAAACAAATAATCGCACTGAAATAAAGGTTTCGGGAATAAATAAACAGTTGGTTGGAGAGGTTTCAGCTAAAATTCGATCATTTAAAAAACCTGAGCCATTTAAAGGAAAAGGGATACGCTATAAGGGTGAACATGTTAGATCTAAGCAAGGTAAAACTGTTGGTGGAGGTGAAGATTGAGCAAGTTAACGAAAGATAATGCAAGAAGCGAACGTAGGCGAAATCGTAGTAAACGTACGCAAAATAATATTTCTAATCGGCCAAGGCTTGTTGTAAGTAGAAGTTTAAAAAATATTCAAGCGCAAATTGTTGATGATTTAAATGGTAAAACATTGGTTTCAGTTTCTTCATTGGATAAAAGTTTAAAATCTGAGATTACTAAGGTTAAAGGGAAGGTTGAGCGAAGTATAATTGTAGGAAAAAAGATTGGTGAAAAAGCAAAAAAAAATAAGATTAAAGAGGTATGGTTTGATCGTAATGGTTATCCGTATACCGGTAGGGTAAAAGCAATGGCAGATGCTGCTCGAAAAACAGGTTTAAAATTTTAATTAAGGGGATAAAAATTGTCTATCATTAATCCAGCGGAATTAGATTTAAAAGAAGAATCAGTAGTAAGAATTAATCGTGTGGCTAAAGTAACATCTAGAGGAAAAAGATTTAGTTTTTCAACTTTAGTTGTTATCGGTGATGGAAGCGGTCATGTCGGTGTTGGTCTTGGAAAAGCTAATGAGGTTATATCAAGTATAACTAAGGCTAAAGATAACGCAAAGCGCAATATATTTAAAGCCAGGATAATTAATGGTACCATTCCACATAAAATTGTTGGCAAATATGGTTCAAGTAGGGTTTTGCTAAAGCCAGCATCTCAGGGCACAGGTATTATTGCAGGAGGTCCAGTTCGAGCAGTTATGGAGCAAGTAGGAATAAATAATATTTTATCAAAAAGATATGGATCAACTAACCCATTAAATATAGTGCGTGCAACTATTAATGCTTTGGAGAATTTACAGGATGCAGTTTTAGTCGCAAATAAACGTGGTATGACAATCAAGGAATTATTCGGTTAAGATGGCTAAATCAAAAAATAAAAACCTTAAGATTACTCAGATTAAAAGTAGAATAGGTTATAAAAAGAAAGCGAAAGCCACATTGGATGCTATGGGTTTGAGAAAACTAAATAAAACAGTTATAATGCCTGATAATCCTGCTACACGAGGCATGATTAAGAAAATAGAGTTTTTAATTAATGTGGAAGAATTATAATGGATCTTACATCATTACGACCAGCTAAAGGTGCTACATTTAATAGAAAACGTGTTGGTAGAGGACACGGATCTGGTCTTGGTCGTACTGCAGGAAGAGGAGAAAAAGGATATCATTCTAGAAGTGGTAGTAAAAACAGATCTTGGTTTGAGGGTGGTCAGATGCCGATACATAGGCGTCTTCCTAAAAGAGGTTTTTCCAATTATCTATTTAGGAAACAATATCAAATTGTTAACCTTAGAGATATTGATGCTCTAAATATGGATGAAATCGATTCAAAGAAATTATTCGATAATGGATTAATAACTTCTTCTTTACAGCCTGTTAAAGTTTTAGGTGATGGTGAAATAAAGAAAGCAATAAAAATTAAAGCTACTAGTTTTAGTCAATCAGCTATTTTAAAGATTGAGAAAGTTGGGGGAAAAATCGAATTACAATGATTGAGAAAATTAGAAACATGTTTAATATACCCGAACTTCGAGGTAGAATATTATTTACTTTTGGTGTTCTAGTTGTGGTTCGAATGGGAGCGCATATACCTATACCTGGGATTAATAGTGAGGCTTTAATGGATGCATTTCGTGCTATGCAAAGTCAAAATACCCTTCTAGGTCTTTTTAATATGTTTGCGGGTGGCGCTTTTCAAAAAGCAACATTATTTGCGCTTGGAATAATGCCATATATTACAACTTCAATTATTTTCCAATTAATGGGTAGTGTTGTCCCTTATTTCCAACGTTTACAGAAAGAAGGCGAAGAGGGGCGAAGAAAATTAACTCAATTAACAAGATATGGTACAGTTGCTGTATCTATTCTTCAAGCTTATAGTATCACAATATTTCTAGAATCGATGACCTCAAGTAATGGTGTTGCAGTAGTTACTAATCCTGGAGTGGGATTTAAATTTGTTGCAATAGTAAGTATTGTAACAGGTACAATGTTTCTTATGTGGTTAGGTGAACGGATTACTGAACGTGGTATTGGTAATGGAATTTCTTTAATAATTATGGTTGGTATAGTTTCTGTCCTTCCATCTGTCATTTTAGGAGAGATTACTCAAGTGCAAGCAGGTCTTAGAGGAATTTTAACAGAAGTTATTTTACTTGGAATAATGTTTATAATTATTGCATTTGTAGTAAGATTAACTCAGGGAACAAGAAAAATACCTGTACAATATGCAAAAAGAGTTGTAGGGCGTAAAATATACGGCGGTCAAGCTACACATATCCCATTGCGGGTAAATACAGCTGGTGTGATGCCTATAATCTTTGCTCAATCTGTAATGTTTATACCAAGTACAGTGGCTATGTTTTTTCCTGAGAGTGAATTAATGTTAGGTGTGACTAGATGGTTTTCATTTGATCATCCATTCTATTGGACTGTTTTTGGTTTAATGATAATATTCTTCACATATTTCTATACTGCTATAGCTTTTGATCCTGTTCAAGTTGCTTCTAATATGAAGCAGCATGGAGGATTTATACCAGGTGTAAGACCTGGAAAGAAAACTGCTGAATATATTGATAATATTTTAACTCGTGTTACTCTACCAGGATCAATATTTCTTGCTGGAGTCGCTGTTTTCCCATTTGTTTTAATGAATGTTATGAATGTTGGTTATGATTTAGCCTCTTTTTTTGGAGGAACAAGTCTCTTGATAATTGTTGGGGTAGCTTTAGATACATTGCAACAAATAGAATCTCATCTGCTAATGCGTCACTATGATGGTTTTTTGTCAAAAGGTAAAATTAGAGGTAGGAGGCGAATTTAATGGTTAGAGTTAGAACAGAAAGAGAAATTGAGCTTATCGCTGAAAGTGCCCAAATTGTTGGTGATACACTAGATATGCTTTCAGAAAGAGTAAAATCTGGTGTTACATTATTGAAGTTAGATATGTTAGCAGAAAAATTTATTCGGTCTAAAGGGGCTATTCCAGCGTTTAAGGGATATATGGGATTTCCAGCTACTTTATGTATTTCAGTGAATGATGAAGTTGTGCATGGCATACCTTCAAATAATATGCTTAATGATGGTCAGATCGTTGGAATAGACTGTGGAGCAGTTAAAAATGGTTATTATGGAGATTCAGCTAGGACATTTGCTGTTGGGAATATAAGTAATAAAGATAAAGAGTTGATAGAGACTACTCAAGAAGCTTTGTATCATGGTATTAAAAAAGCAGTTCCGGGTAACTATGTTTCAGATATTGGTCATGCAATTCAGACATTTGTTGAGCCTAAAGGTTATTCAATTGTAAGAGAGTTAGTTGGGCATGGAATCGGTACGAATCTTCATGAGGAACCTCAGGTTCCAAATTATGGAGATCCAGGCATGGGAATTGTATTGAAAGAAGGTATGTGCCTTGCGATAGAACCAATGATAAATAGAGGTAGCAGAGAAGTGTATACTTTAGATGATGGTTGGACAGTGAAAACTAAGGATGGCTATAATTCTGCACATTTTGAACATACGATTGCAATTCGTAAGAATGGCCCTGAAGTGCTTTCAGGAAGCAGGTTAAATGGCTAAAGAAAAACCTATAACAATTGATGGAGTTATTACTAAAACGCTTCCAAGTGCAATGTTTAGAGTTGAGGTTGAAATTGGAGGAGAGATGCATGAGGTTTTAGCTCATGTATCAGGAAAAATGAGAATGCATTACATTAAGATTTTACCTGGGGATATTGTAACGTTAGAGATATCACCTTATGATTTAAAACGTGGAAGAATTATTTATAGGCAAAAGTAATTATGAAAGTTAGACCTTCTGTAAAAAAAATGTGTCCTAAATGTAAGATTATTAAACGAAAGGGTGTTGTACAAGTAATTTGTGAGACCCCCAAGCATAAGCAAAGACAGGGGTAGGGTTAAATATTATGGCAAGAATAGCAGGTATAGATATTCCGCGAGATAAGAAAGTTCCTTATTCATTAAGATATATTTATGGGATTGGTCTTACTACGGCAAAAGAAATATGTGATAAAGCTAAGATTAATCACGATAAAAGAGTTAAAGATTTAACTGAAAAGCAGGTAGTTGCTATTCGTGATGTTATTTCAAAAATGGAATTAGCAATTGAAGGTGAACATAGATCAGAAGTTGCTATGAATATTAAACGTTTGCGAGATATTGGTAGCTATAAAGGGATGCGTCATCGAAGAGGATTACCTGTAAATGGCCAACGTACAAAAACGAACGCCAGAACAAGAAAAGGCCGCAAGAAGACTGTTGGAATGGGTAAGAAAGAGTTAGAGAAGAAATAGAAAGGTTGTATTAATTGACTAAACCAAAACAAAAGAAGAAATCAAAAAAGAAGAAAGTTGCCGATTCTAGAGGAATTGCTAGTATAAAGGCTACTTTTAATAATACTCATATTTCAATTGCAGATAAATTTGGCAATGTAATTGCTTGGTCTACAGCTGGAACATCAGGATTCAAAGGTTCCCGTAAAAATACTTCTTATGCTGCTACTGTGGCGGCTGAAAAGGTTGCCAAAGAAGTAATCTCTATGGGTCTCGTATCTATAGATGTGAGAGTTAAGGGGCCAGGGTCTGGTAGAGAATCTGCGGTGAGGTCATTGGCTTCGGCGGGATTAAATGTTATGTCAATAAAAGATGTTACACCATTGCCACATAATGGTTGTAGACCGCCAAAAAGAAGAAGGGTCTAGTTAAGAGAGGAATTATGGCAAAGCTAAAAACACCAAGGGGAAAACTAGTTAGAAAATTTGGTGAAAATATTTTTGGAAATAATAAATATGATCGTTTGTTGAATCGTAAGCCATATGCTGCTGGGCAGCATGGGCAGGCTCGTCGTAGACGCTTATCGAATTATGGTGTGCAATTACATGAAAAACAGAAAATTAAGATCATGTATGGTCTGTTAGAAAAACAATTTAGATTATATTTTTCCAAAGCAGATCAAATGAAAGGTGAAACAGGAGCAAATCTTATGAAACTGCTTGAAAGAAGGCTAGACAATGTTGTTTATAGATTGAGTTTTGCCTCATCGCGTCCTCAGGCTAGACAGATGGTAAATCATGCGCATTTTTTAGTTAATGATATAAAAGTAAATATTCCAAGCTATCTTGTTAAGCCTGGTGATCAAATTAAAGTTCGTGAAAAAAGCAAAAAATTAGATGTAATATTGGATTCTGTACGATTAGTAAAAGGTGATTTAGATTTGTCTTGGTTAGAGCTTGATAAAGCAAAGTTAACTGGTACTTTTATTGATGTTCCGGATCGAGAAGACATGGGCATAATAGCCAATGAACAGTTAATTGTTGAACTATATTCAAAGTAATAAATTAAAGGGTAATAGATAATGTCAAAAAAACTTGAAATTAAAATAAAAGCTGAAGAAAACAGTCTTAATGATACATTTGGTAAATTTATTGTAAAACCATTAGAAAGAGGATATGGTATTACTATTGGAAATGCATTGAGGCGTGTTCTTTTAACTTGTTTACCAGGCGCTGCCATTTCAAATATTAGGATAGATGGGGTATTACATGAATTTTCTTCAATTGAAGGTGTTCATGAAGATGTTTCGGATATAATCCAGAATCTTAAAGGAGTTCGATTTAAATTAGACGATAATGATCCTGAAAAAATAAATATTAAATTAGTAGGTCCTTGCAAATTTACTGGAGCTAATATTCAAAAGGCTACTTCAGAATTAAAGGTCTTAAATAGAAAACATTACATAACTGAATTGAATGAAGGTGTAAAGTTGGATATAGAATTAAAAATTGGCGTTGGTAAAGGTTATACGCCTTCAGAAGAAAATGAGCTTCCAAATGCTCCTTTAGGTACAATTGCAATTGATAGTATCTATAATCCTGTTAGTAAAGTGATGTTTAATGTTACTCCCGTTCCTGGTGCTAAAGAACCAATCGAGATACTATCGTTAGAAGTTACAACTGATGGATCAATTGCTCCTCAAGATGCCGTGAGTTACTCGGCGACTGTGTTAATGGACCAATTACGTATAGTTGAATCAATTAGCAAACCTGAAGTGCTTGAGATATCAGAGCCAGTAAGTGAAGAAGTATTAGAGATACGTAAGCTATTGAATCTAACTATAGATGAAATGGAGCTTTCAGTTCGAAGTCATAATTGCCTTCAAGCTGCAGGTATAAAATTTATTTATGAATTAGTTAGTAAAGAAGAGAACCAAATGCTTAAATACAAGAATTTTGGTAGAAAGTCATTAACTGAGCTCGTTGAAAAACTTGATCAAATGGGTCTTAGTTTTGGTATAGAAGTAGATAAATACTTAAAAGAAGAAGTATAATATAGTGAGACATCGAAAAAAAGGTAGAAAATTAGGTGTTAATCCAAGCCATAGGAGAGCCTTACTATCTAACTTGGCTGAAAATTTAATACTTCATAAGCGTATTAAGACTACTGAGTCTAGGGCTAAGGAATTGCGTAGATATATTGAGCCTCTTATTACAAAGGCAAAAAGAGGAGATCTAACTTCAATAAGAATGATAGCTAGAAAAATTCGTCACAAAAATATTCTAAGTATTTTATTAAATGATATAGCTCCGGTATATAAAAATAGGAATGGTGGGTATACTCGCATTATTAAACTAGGGTTTAGAGACAATGATAGAGCATCGGTCGCACTTATTGAATTTGTAGATATGGAAGGTTCAAATGATTCTGAGCTTGTCACTTCTGCTGAAGAGAAAAATTCGGAATGAAAATAATTAACACTTAAGAGTGAATTTATCTAATACGTTTATTTCTTCAAGGGCAATCTTACAGGTTGCCCTTCTTTTTACATTAAATTTTAACATTATTTTTTCTAAAGATATTGATAAAGGTAATTCTTTTAATTATCAATGCTTATGGGTCGTAAGAGATGCTTTGCAATCACAGAAATCAATCGATGATCTAATTAATTTCGCATCTGAAAAAAATATAAATGATCTATTTGTACAAGTAAGAGGACGTGGAGATGCCTTATATAAATCTCAAATGATTCCTAGAAGCCAATTGCTTCCTAGTAATGAATTTGACCCATTATCTTATTTACTTCAAAATATAAAGGGTAAAGAAATTAAAGTACATGCTTGGGTGAATGTATACCTTATTTGGTCCAACAGAACAATGCCTATTGATAAAAAACATATAATCTATAAAAATGAAGATTGGGTTGACACTACAGAAGAATGGCCATTAAATATAAATAGACAGCTTAATAGAATATCAAGAAATAATGAAGGAGAGGGCGTATTTCTTGCCCCTAATCACCCTGAGGTAAATAATTATTTAGTTTCTATTTTTAAAGAAATAATAGATAAATATGAAATAGATGGATTACATCTAGATTACATCCGTTATCAAGATGTTGACTATGGAAGAAATCCTTATGCGATTGCCAAATTTAAAAAAGATGTAGGACGAGACCCAAACCCTTGGTTTTTAGAGATGGAGAGAAGCAATGTTGCTAGCCAAAGATTGATAGGAAATTTAAAACAGTGGAATAATGCCAAACGAAGTTCCATTACAAATTTAGTTAAAGAAATAAAGGAACTTATAAATGATACGCGTCCAAATATTATTTTATCTGCAGCAGTAAAACCTAATCTTTATGTTGCAAGAGAGCGTTTCTTGCAAGAATGGGATGTATGGTTAGCTGCTGGATATGTTGATTGGATAGTTCCTATGAATTATTCACCTAATATGAGCGATTTTTCCCAAAATATTAGTGTTATTAATGATAATTTTCCAAAAAAATATCGTGATAAAATAATTATGGGTATTGCTCTATATAACCAAAGTTCTATTGATGCTGCAAAAAAAATAAAATATTCTATTGAGGAAAAATTTGTTGGAATTTCAGTATTCTCCTATAATCAGATGAAAAATAACTCTGACTATTCGTCGTTACTTGATAAAATAAATGAAAATTAATATAAAATCTCCTATTGGAAATCAATTAACCTGTAAAAATTGGCAGATTGAAGCTCCTTATAGAATGATTCAAAACAATCTTCATCCTGATGTAGCAGAAGACCCTGAAAACTTAGTGGTTTATGGTGGTAAAGGAAAAGCTGCAAGAAATTGGGACTGTTACAATATGATAATTAAATCATTAAAAGAACTGAATGAAGATGAAACGCTCTTAATTCAATCAGGTAAACCAGTTGGTGTAGTGAAGACACATGAGTCTTCCCCTCGTGTTTTAATTGCTAATTCAAATATAGTTCCTCATTGGGCAAACTGGGAACATTTTAATGAGTTAGATAAAAATGGTTTGATGATGTATGGTCAAATGACAGCTGGTTCTTGGATATATATTGGTACTCAAGGTATCTTGCAAGGGACGTATGAAACATTTGCTGCAGCTGCAAAACAACATTTTGACAATGATTTAACTGGAAAACTTGTAGTATCTGCAGGGTTAGGAGGTATGGGAGGAGCGCAACCTTTATCTATTACAATGAATAATGGTGTTGCCTTAATTATTGAGATAGACCCCGCACGTATTCAAAGGCGGTTAGATACAAATTATCTTCAATATTCTACAGATTCATTAAATGAAGCGATAAATATGGTTAAGAAAGCTATAAATAATAAAGAGCCACTATCTGTTGGGTTATTAGGGAATGCTGCGGATATTATACCAAATTTAGCTAAAATGGATATAGTCCCTGATTTAGTCACTGATCAAACATCTGCGCATGATGAATTAGATGGATATATCCCAAATGGATATACCTATAGAGAAGCTTTAGATTTAAGAAAGAAAAATCCTAATAAATACATTAAAGAGAGTTTTCGCGCAATGGGAGAACATTGTAAAGGTGTACTAGCCTTAAAGGATAAAGGTTCTATATGTTTTGATTATGGAAATAATCTTAGAGGACAAGCATTAAAATCTGGAGTTCAAAATGCCTTTGATTTTCCAGGTTTTGTACCTGCATATATAAGACCTTTATTCTGTGAAGGGAGAGGGCCTTTTCGATGGGTAGCTTTATCTGGAGAAGAAGAAGATATTTTTAAGACTGATAATAAGATAATTGAAATGTTTCCAAATGACACAAGATTATTACGATGGATTAATCTTGCTAGAGAAAAAGTAAAATTTCAAGGTTTGCCAGCTAGAATTTGCTGGTTGAATTATGAGCAAAGATCAAAATTTGGTGTAGAATTAAATAATATGGTTGCGAAAGGTGAGCTTATGGCTCCAATAGTAATTGGAAGAGATCATCTTGACACAGGTTCTGTTTCCTCTCCATATCGAGAGACTGAAAACATGCTAGACGGATCTGATGCAGTTGCCGATTGGCCATTATTAAATGCATTAATGAATACTGCAAGTGGAGCTACATGGGTTTCCATACATCATGGGGGTGGAGTTGGTATGGGATTATCTATTCATTCCGGTCAAGTAATTTGTGCTGATGGAAGTAAAGAAATGGAGAAAAGGCTTAAACGTGTTTTAAGTAATGATCCCGGAATAGGAATTTTACGACATGCTGACGCAGGATATGAAAATGCTATAGGCCATGCTAATAATTGGGATATAAAGATTCCAATGAGAGAAAACAGTTAAATGCTTCAGTTAAAAAATATAGGCCTCCTATCTACTTATAATTCTACAACAGGATCATTTGAGAATATAAAAAATTGTAATATTGATATTGAAAATGATATAATTATTGATATAGGGGAAAACAATAATAATGGTGATCATATGATTGATTGCAATCAGAAACTTGTTACCCCTGGTTTTGTAGATGCCCATACACATCCTGTTTTTAAAAATGGAAGGGAAAAAGAATTTATTCAAAGGATATCTGGAAAAAGTTATGAAGAAATAGCCGCTAAAGGAGGCGGAATAAATTCAAGTATAGAAGAAGTTAGAGAGTCTACTGAAATAGAATTATTAGATCATGTAAAAAAGCGGATGGATGAATTTTTAAGTATGGGAACAACTACTATTGAAGCAAAAACCGGTTATGGATTAGATACGGAATCTGAATTGAAATCACTTAGGGTTCTAGATCATGTTCATAATAATCATAAGATTGATATTTTCCCTACTTTTCTTGGC
This sequence comes from Fidelibacterota bacterium, assembly GCA_029936965.1. GTDB lineage: Bacteria > Fidelibacterota > Marinisomatia > Marinisomatales > TCS55. Next base: position 9,250 of record JAPYRG010000018.1, on the reverse strand, counting down.
GCTCATTCTATACCAGATGAATTTAATGGAGATTCAAATGCTTATGTGGATTTATTATGTAATGAAATGATACCAGCAGTATCAGAGCAAGGAATTGCAAAATTTTGTGATGTGTTCTGTGAAGAAGGGTATTTTGATCTAAAAGAGTCCCGTAAGATTCTTAAAACAGCAATTGAATATGATTTAGTTCCACGAATCCATGCAGATGAATTTTCTAATATCGGTGGATCAAAATTAGCATCAGAAGTAAAAGCTATATCAGCAGACCATTTGATGGAAATATCAGATGAGGATATCGAATTATTATCTAATTCTGATACGATAGCAATATTATTACCTGGAACTACTTTCTTCTTAGGCAAAGAAAAGTATGCACCTGCACGTAAATTAATTGATAGAGGTGTGCATATTGCCATAGCATCTGATTTTAATCCTGGTAGTTGTCATATTAAATCAATGCCTTTTATTATTGGTTTATCATGCATTTATTTAGGTTTATCAGTTAAAGAGGCATTAAAGGCAACAACATGGTCAGCTGCGTGTGCTATAAATGAAGAAGAGAGAATTGGTTCCATTGAGCTTGGGAAAAAAGCAGATTTAATTATTTGGGATTTAGATACAATCGAACAGATACCATATAATATTACCAGCCCACCTATTAGGAACGTAATAAAAAATGGTGATCCATTGATAAGCCTTGATTAGCAATAGATATCCCTGTAAACTTCATATTATATTTTATAAATATAAATGAAATCAATAAATAAAATACTTAGCTTGTTTTTATTTGCTATAATGAGCTCTCAGGTTCTATATGCTAATTATGCTTTTTATCGAAAGGTAACCTCCACTTGTAAATCCCATCGTTTGGAAGTAACTACAGATGATATGGTTCTTGATCTTGAAAATAATAATTTTTCTATTAATCTTGAAAGTAGAAGGAATAATTTTGAGATGGTAATGCTTATTGGGTTTGCCTCAGCGGGTCAAGCAATCATCCATCAAAAGCATCTTCAACAAACAATCAATAATTATGAAGCAATAGTACCTGAAAAAGTTAATGTGGTTGTTACGGTTCCCATGGGAAGAGATAAAACGATATTTTCAGCTGAAGCAAACTCTGCGATGGTTCAAGAACTTGCTGAGGGGGCAGTAGGCACTGTTGACTTTATGAGAGAAATAAAAGATTCAATTCAAACTTTGTAAGGAGGAATTATGTTAGATCCTACTAGCTTTTCTGGTTTATTAGCAGAATATGGACGTGCAATCGGCTGGTCTGTCGCTGCTGCAATTGGTTTTTCATTCGGTGTTGGTTTAGCTTTAAAAGTATTTGATTGGCTATCAACAGATATAGATGAATGGGAAGAAATCAAAAAGGGCAATATGGGCGTTGCTTATATATTTGTTGCCTTGATTGTAATGGTTGGTATCCTAGTTCATAAAGTAATTTAATCGAATAATGTAAACTAAATGAGAGGGCCCTGTTGGGCCCTTTTTATTTTAGGATAATCAATATGAATATCGCAGAAACAGTATTAAGAAAGTTTACCATATCATTATCAATAAAATAGATTCCTGATTGATGCAATGAGGATGAATTGCAATGGGTTCTTTTCTCAGTGATATTATTACACTTTAAACATTGAAAATTTGCTTGGATAGATCCTCCAATAAATGAGTCAACAAGGCTACCTATGCTTCCAGTAATTACTATTAAATAAATTAATGGTAATGAAACATTCCAAATCAATCCAACAATGGCAATTGTTGTAGCTCCTAATACGGATCCAATCGTACCAAGAAATGATATAGCGCCAGAAGCACCTTTTGGTACTCTTGTAAATTTAATTACATGAAAAGGATCAGTATGACTAAATGAACCAATTTCACTTGCCCAAGTATCAGCAGTTGCCGCTGCGATGACTGCAAGATATATAACATAAAGATTTTCGTTTGGTTCATAAAAATTAATTATTGAAATAATTGTTGCAATAGCGCCATTTGCTAACACTTGGATAATGTCTCGTTTTGATCCTTTATGTATTTGATTATCCGATTTAGATATTTTTGAAATAATTGATGATAGGATAAAAAAGGTAACTATTGGTGTAACCCACTTTAATCCACCAGCACCAAATATTATAATACCCATAATATATGCTGCAATTACTCCATTTTTACTTAAGGATTTATATTTGAAGGCAAGATAGAAAGCGATTCCAGATAATACGCTCCATATTAATAAACTATCTAGATGCCCATGAGTATAATTTATAAGATATAAATCATAGCTTAATGCGGCAATAATAGGTACGGAAAAATTATCAGATCCACGAGAGCTATTAGACTCTGATAAAGTTACTAGCATTGCAACAAATCCGCTTACTCCAATTAAAATTGGTAGAGGAATAAAGAATGCAGCCTCAAAAAGCCACGCAAATAAGTCGGTTCCTATATAAATAATCATGAAACTTGATAAGAACATACCTATACAACCCTCAATAGATTTAACATCCACCCATAATTTAAATTGCCTTGGATGAGTAGTTCGTTCGCCAATAATTGCTGCAATTGTATCAGAAAGTGTCATTATCAAAATAGATAATACCAGTGTAATTGGTTTCTCCCACCAAAATATAGCTAGTATTAGGAATGCGAATGGAAAATATACTGTACCATAGCTAACTCTATCAGTAGAATGTATTCCTTTAAAAGTTTTATTTTTTAAAGCAACTGCATTGATAATGATAAAAATAACAGCTAGAGTTATAGGAGGAAATTTTGATTTAAAAATAAATGGACAAATCGAGACCAATATTCCCACAATTACATGTACTAGTTTGCGACTAGATTCAGGTTTCCAGTGAAGATATGAACGTGCGGATTCACTAATAATTATTAATAAAAATATCGTTATTAAGAATAGAAAGAAAGTACTCCATTCATTAGCAAAAGGTTTCCATATGGGTAAATTCATTAGTTAAAAACTATATAGCGTTCAATAGAAATGATAGATTTGATTTTTGAAATAATATTCCTCGATTGGTGTACAACGAATTTTCATTTATATTTCAATATGTAAAACAAATGATGATTTGTTATAAAAGGGGAGTTTATGAAATATAATGAAGAAATTGAAAGGCTGCAGATTGAATTACTCAAAATGCAGACCCACGTAAAAAATAAAGGTTTAAGAATTGCATTAATTTTTGAAGGTCGTGATGCTGCTGGCAAGGGAGGTACACTTAAAAGGATTACAGAACATTTGAATCCACGAGGTGCGAGAGTTGTTGCTCTTGAAAAACCAAGCGATCGTGAAAGAACCCAATGGTATTTTCAACGTTACGTTTCTCATTTACCTGCAGCAGGTGAAATTGTTTTATTTGATCGTAGTTGGTATAACAGAGCGATGGTTGAACCAGTGATGGGCTACTGTACAGATGAGCAGCATAAAAGATTTTTAAAATATGCACCTCAATTTGAAAAGCTATTGGTTAAAAGTGGGATTCAATTATTTAAATTCTATTTTTCTGTCTCTAAGAAAGAACAAGAAGATAGATTTAAATCCCGTGATACTGATCCATTAAAACAATATAAGTTGTCCCCAGTGGATAAACAGGCACAAAAATTATGGGATCAATACTCCATACGTAAATTCGAAATGCTAAACGCTACAAATCGTTCCCTTACGCCTTGGACAATTATTCGTTCAGATGACAAGAAAAAAGCACGTCTTAATTGTATAAAGAATATTTTGTTTAATCTGGATTATGAAGCGAAAATTGCTAAAAAGCATCTTGAATTTGATTCTGAAGTCGTTATTTCGGGCATTGATGAAATAAAGATTATGGAAGATAACTTATTAAACCCTGAATTATTACCAGGTTAATATATTATTGAAAAATTTATTTCTAACTAGACACGCGAAATCGAGCTGGGATCATGCTGGTTTATCAGACATAGATCGTCCATTAAATAGCCGAGGTAAAAAAGCCGCACCTTTTATGGGTCAATTAATTCATGGAAAAGCAGATATTCCAGATGTACTTATTTCCAGTCCTGCAAACCGTGCCTTTTCCACTGCGAAAGCATTTGCAGAAATTTTTGGATTTATTGATAATGATATTATAGTAAATAATACGATTTATGGCGCTGGCCCTTATCAATTGTTAGATATCGTAAAGGATCAAGATAATTTGTATCATTCAATAATGTTATTCGGGCATAATCCAACTTTTACAACTTTTGCTAATATGCTATCCAACGAAAATATTTTTAATGTTGTAACATGTGGAGTAGTTAGAATTGATTTTAATGTTCAAAATTGGTCAGATATTGATTATGGTTCTGGGAATTTGATTTATTATGAATATCCCAAGAAGTACGCTAAGAAATAGTAATGAATATCTTGCAACAGGTTTTGCTAATAGTATTATGGTTTGTATTTCCACTTTCAGCAGATGATTCCGATTGGGATGCTGCTATATATAATACGGAAAAAGTTTCGTTTCAAGTACAGACATTTATAGACGGATTTGAGATACCCTGGGGAATGGCATTTTTGCCAGATCAAAGAATGCTGGTAACAGATCGTATAGGTGATCTTTGGCTTGTTGCAAAAGATGGAACTGATAAGATGAAAGTAAATGGTGAGATCCCTAATGTTCGATCAAAGGGGCAGGGTGGAATGCTAGATGTAGAAGTTCATCCCAATTTTAGTAATAATTCTTATATATACCTGACATATAGCGATGTTTTAGATAATAAATCTCACACATCATTAATCCGTGCTAAACTTGTAAATAATCAATTGATTGATTCTCAGGTAATCTTTAAGCCTGAAGAACAATTTTTCACTAAAAAAGCTCATCATTTTGGTTCTAGAATTGTTTTCGATGATGAGGGATTTATTTATTTTTCCATAGGTGATAGAGGTGATAGAGATTTAGCGCAGAATCTTGAAATGCCAAACGGTAAAATGTACAGGATCCACGATGATGGAACTATACCCATAGATAATCCTTTTTATTATACAAAAGGAGCAATTCAATCTATATGGTCTTATGGCCATAGAAATGCTCAAGGATTGGCTCTACACCCATTAACAAGACAACTATGGGAAGCAGAACACGGTCCTCGGGGTGGTGATGAAGTAAATATTATCTTGAAAGGACATAACTATGGATGGCCAGTTATTACTTATGGAAAAAACTATTCTGGTACAATTATATCAAGATTTACACATAAAGAAGGAATGGATCAGCCGGTTTTTCATTGGACACCCTCTATTGCTGTATGCGGGATAGCATTTTATGATGGAGATCAATTTCCAGAATGGAAAAACAATCTTTTAGCAACATCTCTAAAATTTGAACGTTTGCACCGTATTGAGTTGGATGGATTAAATATGGTAAAAGATGAAATTATATATGAACCTGGAAGTAGAGTTCGAGATGTTGAAATTGGACCCAATGGTATGATTTATGTAGCTTTAGAAGATCCTGGCCGTATAGTACAGATATCTCCTTATAGTAAATGAAGATCAATTATATAGTAAATATCATATATAAAGCTCTTTGGTTTATATTATTTTTTCTAATCATCACTTTTGACCGATCAAATAAGTATAGTATATACAGTACTCTAGTCCTGTTAATATTCTTGACTATAATTGCAGTTATACGGGCGATTAATTTGCGTAATGAGTGGAGGCCGATTGCTGAGGAATATTTTGTTAATAACATTGATGAAAAATGAACCTGATTCTGAAAGCGACTCAATTTTCTGCTTTAAAGCATCAGAATCAAAAAAGAAAAGATGGCAAGACGCCATATGTTATTCACCCTATATCAGTTGCCATGATATTGTCAGAGATTGGCGGCATAGATGATGAGGAAATATTATCAGCTGCTTTATTACATGATACAATTGAAGATACTGATACAACAGCAGATGAAATAGATCGAGAATTTGGATCAAAAATCAGTAGCATTGTTGAGGAGCTTACAGATAATAAAGAATTATCATATTCTGAAAGAAAACAATTTCAAATTGATCATGCGCCTGATCTATCAAAGGAAGCTACCTTAGTAAAAATTGCAGATAAAACATCAAATGTGACCGACCTAATAAATGAAAAACCTACTGATTGGGACGATTCTCGTTGTAAAGAATATATTGATTGGGCTGAAGCTGTAATTAATCGTTGTCAAAAGGTGAATATGGAGTTGGAGGATCATTTTTATAATCTTGTAAATTCTTACCGCTTATAATGAAATTATTTTATCTAATAGTTGCTTTTCAAATGGTGTTACTTCACGCTCAATCAAAATTGGATAGCTTAAATCATTTGATGCAAGAATATGAAGACAAGATTACAGTAACTACAATAGAATTAGATAGTCTCCAAAAAGAACTAATTAAACTACAAGCAAAATATGCAGAAGAACGGTTTTTGCTTATGGAGAAATCAGTAGTGAAACGTATTAACAGAGCTGCATTTGCGGGTATGTGGATTGATGAACCATTAAAAGGAAAAAGAAAAGATATTCCACAGGGGAAAGAAATTTCATTGTATCCATATTATATCAGTGATTTTATTCGTATATCGTATAATGACACTATTGGATATATGAGTTCAGCATTCTATGATCAAGTTGGTTTACCTCCCTATTTTCAAGAGGCAAGAAAAAATGCAATTATCAGAGAAAAAACTAGATTAAATCTTGAAAATGAAAATGATCGTTTTAAAAGACGAGAAAAAGAAATAATTCATGAATCAACATATCTAGCAAAAAGTATTGAAGATTATACATATGCTCAGAAGAAAAAAGAGTATCGTAAACGAATTTTATTAGATAAATGGGGTGAAGATCTTGGACATAAGATACATAATGGTATTATTGAGATTGGTTTTACAGATATGATGGTAGAAGAAGCTCTTGGTCGACCTGACGCAGTCAATCAAACAGAATATTCCTTTTTCATAAGGGAACAATGGGTTTACAATAAGGGTAAATATCAATACATTTATTTGGAAGATGGGGTTGTAATATCAATACAGACCAAAGGATAGTCAGCTTGAAATATCTTCACATTATATTCTTCACTATTTTTTTTACTTGTGTAAATATATATGCACAAGAACAAGATACAATAATGACGGATATTGAAGAATCATCTATTATTGATTCTGATATAGAACAGAAAAAAGTCAACAATAAGAAAGAAGAAAACATATCGGATATAGAAATAGATGAAAAAAATGATGTTCTTTTAGAATATGTAATTCCAACTTATGATAAACTTAGTGGATTTACAGTTGGTTGGTCTATAAATCAACCAGTCTATGCAGGACATCGATTCGAACTTGAAAAATATAAGCCAATATTCGGTATAATGATTTCTTCTCCAATTACAATTTCTTTTAGCAGATTAACTATTGGACTTGGCTTAGGGATTGAATCAGGTAATGAAAAATCAACTATTTACGGTACAGTAAATATGAGATTGTTTGGTAAGTTTTCTTTAATTGGCGGTGTCGGAGCAATGAATGACGATGGTGTGCATTTTGGCGCAGGTTTTGAAATAGATGCACCAAATGTTCCTATTTTGATAAAACCATTTATAAGAGCAAATGGAAGTTTTGCAAAAAAGAATAAAGAAGCGCCGGAGAGTATCTTTTTTAATACCTTGCCCTTTTTAGGGTGGGTGCAAGCAGGCGTTGTAATTGGGTACAAACTTTAAAAATATTTAGATGTTATTAAGGAGAAGAGCATGAATAGTTGTCCGAATATTGCGCAAAAAGAAGTCCGTAAGCGTTTAATGATAGGATATGTAAGCCTATTTGCAACCATAATTGCGATTATATATACCGTATTCTTTGATCAGAATCAATTGCGTTTTCTTGTTTTTTTTCCAGCTATAGTTGCAACTGTGACTTTTTTTGAAGTGTTGGATAGAACCTGTATTGTATATGCATATTTGGGAATAAAGAATATGGGAGATAAACATCAAAGAGAAAGAGAAATCGATTCATTAAAAGTTCAACGATTTCAATCATTGAAAATTGTAATTAAAGCTTTGGTAGCAGCTTTTTTAATAACTGGTATTGTATATTTAGTTTGATCAAGAAATTTATAATGAAGATCTTTGTTGTATTAAGTCTGGGGTTCTTGATTTATTGCTACGTAGTAATCTGGTCAACCCATTTGTAAAAGAACTGTAGCGGAGGAGGGACTCGAACCCCCGACACGTGGATTATGATTCCACTGCTCTAACCAGCTGAGCTACTCCGCCATTAAAGGTTCGGAAGTTAATAAAAGCCTCTCTAGAGACCAAGTTTTTAGAGGGGCTTTCTCAATTAATAACCCTTTAAAATATTTATCTTTCCTTAATTGTATAAAGTTTCTAACAAAATCTAACAGTTACTAAAAATATCATTTGGGGTACACTTTTAGGGGTACACCCCTATACCTTGTTTGTACCCTTGTTAGTGCTTATTCCCCTAACAAATAATCCGCTCACACATTTACCTACCCGGTACACCAAGGAGAGTCCGTTTCGGTTGGGGATATGGTGTCTTAAAATTTCCCCTTTAATTGTGTAAACATATGTTACAAACCTTATACCTACCGCAAATTTTCGCAGTCTAAAAGAGCTAAAAAGAACTAAACGGATTTCTCAATACGAATTTCTCAACCTAAAAACCAAACAAGCGGGCGACCCTCAAAAAATAAAAGAGGCACACATATTGTAGGGTAATTTTTTGTAATTTTCATCAAATAATAACTTAAATAATTACTAATAGAGGAACTATAAAATGGAAGCAATTGGAATAATGGGATTTGTTTTTGGGCTTGGTGCTCTTGCGAAAGTTATTATGTTGGAAAAACAGCTCAAAGAATCTGGTATTTTTAAAGAACAAACAGAATCAGATGATAATTAGATTATTTAATTAGGTAAACATCAAGCCCCACCTAGTCGCGGGGTTTTTTGTTTCTAGACATTTAGGACTAATGTTGAATAACTTTCTACATCATTAGCCGATGTTTTTGGTGAATCTATAACCATCAATAAAGGCTAGTTAATTCCAAGATAATAACCAAGGGAGGGTATATGTCTATTAAGAAAATATTGAATAACTTGATCGTTACATTGATAATGGTTTATTCGTTCTCATTTGCTCAATCAAGGGCATTTGTAACTTTCGATTACATGAATGTCAAACCTGCTAGTGTTGATGAATATA
>JAPYRG010000035.1:7132-9069 GCA_029936965.1 Fidelibacterota bacterium | reverse complement strand
TATATTTTCCCGTATTGATTTTAGCTTATTATAACCCAATATATTTATTATACTATTCTTCAACATTTTTGTATAATTATTACGTATGCATTAACTGAATAAGATCAACAACCCTGTTTGAATATCCCCATTCATTATCATACCAGTTTAAAGTACGAACATATTTTCCTGATTTTACCTTGGTACATTTACTATCATAGATAGATGAGTAGGGGTTTCCGATAATATCAGATGAAACAATATGGCTGTCTGAATAATAAAGTATATTTTTCATACGTTCTGTTTCAGCTGCCACTTTAACTGCATCATGAATGTCTTGAACAGTTACCTTTTTCTCTAATTCTATAAATAAATCAACGACAGACCCATCTGGAACAGGCACCCTGGATGCTATACCATCTAGTTTGCCATTTAGTTGTGGCAAAACCATACCAACGGCTCTGGCTGCACCGGTTGATGTTGGTATAATATTTTCTGCTGCAGCACGGCTTCTTCTTAAGTCTGAATGAGGCACATCTGCTAAGCGCTGATCATTTGTGTAGGCATGTACTGTATTCATAACTCCCTGTTTAATCCCAAATGATTCATCTAATATTTTTGCCATGGGAGCAAGGCAATTGGTTGTACAGCTTGCATTTGATACGATCCTATGCTCCTTCTTCAGGGTATCTTCATTTACACCTACAACAACAGTGTTATCTATTTTATCTTTTGCAGGTACAGTGAGTATTACTTTTTTCGCACCAGCTTTTAAATGAGTCTCCAGCGCAGAACAAGTTCTAAAAACGCCCGTTGATTCTATGACTATATCAATGTTCAAATCTTCCCAAGGCAATTTAGCGGGATCTCTTTCACTGAGCATTTGAACAGATTCATTATCTGTGTGCAGTATATCCTTTTCAATATTCACATTGCCACTAAATCTTCCCATAATGGTATCATATTTCAATAGATATGCTAATGATTCCTGATTACTTAAGTCATTAATTGCAATAACTTCTATATCTTTATTTTGATCAAGAATTCGAAATACTGACCGTCCGATTCTTCCAAATCCATTTATAGCTACTCTCATTGATTAAACCCTTCAAGTTTGCTGTATGCTTTGATAACATCTAATATACGCATAGCATGGCAATGTCCATTATCGTACCACGCTAATACTTTAACAAAACTATTTCCACCTTTCATAGTGGCCTTAACATCAAATACCAAAGATCTTGGGTCTCCAATTATATCGCTGGAGACAATCGGATCATTGGTTATTCCTATAATATCAGGGTATAACTCTGATGCTTCTATAATGGCACTGTTCACATCTTCAATGCCAACTTTATCATCCACAAAAGCAATTGATAAATCCAGCATTGAGCCTTTTTGCACCGGTACATTTAGTGCATTGCAATTGATTTTATCATTTAATTCGGGGAATAATTTTACTATCCATTTCTCAGCTTCACTGTTATTTGGAATAATATTTTCAGATGCTGATCTACTACATCTAAAGTCAACTCCAACAGTATCCTGAAGCGATTGATCACTGGTAAATGAGTGAATAGTTGTCATATTGACAGCATCAATACCAAAAGGCAGTAGTGAATTTACCAAATATGCCAATGCATTCAATGTTGATGAGCCTGCAGATATTTTTCTATCTTCTAGATTGATAGAGTCTTGATTTATACCAAAAACAACCAGGCGATCAATACTTTCACTTGGCAGCGTTGAAATAATGACTCTCTTTGCCCCGGCATTTAGGTGACTGTCCAGATATTCAGGACTATTGAATTTCCCAGTTGCATCAACAACAAAATCAACATCAAATAAATCCCATGTCATCTCCCCGGGAGTAAATGCACTTAATATGCGGGAACGATAATTATTATTTATTAGATAGTTATTATCTAATGAAACATTCTTAGTATTTTCAAATTCCG
>JAPYRG010000035.1:0-7032 GCA_029936965.1 Fidelibacterota bacterium | reverse complement strand
CCATATATTCAAAACTTTTATAATAATGGAATAAAGTTAAAAATATCTCTGATAACAACTATTCGCAAGGGTGAATTCTTTTCAGCATTATTATCAGATTTTCATATTGCAGCAAAGAACAGTAATTGTGATATTGAAGTAATAGATATTGAAAAAAATGATTTTTTAGATAATAAAATAGAATCTTTGGCAAAAAATAAAGATGGTTTATGCATATTATTCCCCGATTTAAATAAAGAAGATTGTAACATAATAGAATCCTATATCAATAAGATCCCTATTTTATCACTTTCACCAATTATAGATGCTTCAGTTAATACAATTACTTTTGACAATTATAAAGGTGGTTACCTGGCTGCACAGCACTTAAAAGAACTGGGCTATGATAATATTGGAATAATTTCAGGCGATGATACTGTATTTGAAGCGTTTCAAAGAAAAAATGGATTTATGGATTATCTCAGATCTAATAATATGAAATGTCAATGGGAATTTAAAGGTGACTATTCATTGGAATCAGGCAATAAAGCCTTTATTGATTTCCAGAGCAGTAAGGTAAGTAATATAGGTATTTTTGGAGTGAATGATTATATGTGCTTTGGATTTATGAAATTAGCATTATTATCAGGTATCAATATTCCGGAAAAATTATCAATTATAGGTTTCGACAACACACCATTTTGCAATAATACAATACCAGAGTTATCATCCATATCTACAAATTTTATTGAACTTGGGGAAAGAGCCCTATCATCGCTTGAAAAATCTTTTATTAATTATAACAAAACCGAACTCTTTACAAATTTAGTTCCAGTGGAACTAATAGAGAGATCCAGTACAAGAGACTTAAAGAATTGAAAACCATTCTATTCATCTTCCTTTCATGTATTTTTGCAAACCTTCCATATCATAGCAACGCAATCTGTTATGGTCCTTTTAGAGATGGACAGAGTCCTGGAGGCATTAACCCAACAGGAGAACAATTAACAGAAGATCTTATAATTTTGTCAAAACATTGGTCCGCTTTCAGGATGTACGGAAGCAGAGGATCCACCGAAAAAGTTCTTGAAATAATAGAAAGTAAAAAAATTAATATAAAACTATTTTTAGGTGCATGGATAGCCAATGAAACTGAAGATTCAACGGCATCTACATCCAATATGAAAGAACTGAATAAGACAATAGAGTTGGCAAATAAATATCCCGACATTGTTGAGGCAATAATTATTGGCAATGAGACACAGGTTTTCTGGTCATGGAATAGAGTTAACTACAATACATTGAAAAAATATATACTATATGTTAAATCAAAAACTAAACAACCAATAACTACAGCAGATGATTTTAATTTCTGGAATAAGCCTGAGGGATTAGAATTGGGATCAGAAGTTGACTTTATCATGGTTCATATTCATCCATTGTGGGCAGGTGCTCTGCTGGATGATGCGCTTCCTTTTGTTTCAAGAATTTATGATGAAATAAGTGTTTTACATCCTGATAAACAAATAGTAATAGGAGAAACAGGATGGGCTACTTCGGTTCATACTGAAGGTCAACAAGCAGAGCTAATAAATGGAACCGTAGGCATCAATGAGCAATTTATATTCTATAATTCAATAAATGAATGGTCAAAGGAGAAGAGTGTTCTGACATTCTTTTTTGAGGCATTTGATGAAAAATGGAAAGGTGGTGAACATCCTAATGAAGTAGAAAAACATTGGGGCTTAATTAAGTCGGATAGAACGCCAAAGCATAATCTCCAAAAATGAAACTTATTTTCAATTATATTCTTTATGCTATTTTAGGAATATTTGCTTTTCAACAATGTACAGACTCTACAACTAAAAAGCACTACAAAGGACTTGTTATATCACAGGAACAACAAGCTTCATGGATCCGAAATTTTAATCCCTTAATCCCATCAGGATCTGCAAGATGGCCAACATCTGCAGGCATATATGAGCCGTTAATGATCTACAATTCCATGAAAGGAGAATATATCCCCTGGCTGGCAGTTAAGCATGAATGGAATGTGGGTAATGATGTATTAAAATTAGATATTAGAAAAGATGTCAGCTGGTCTGATGGTGCGCCATTTTTAGGAAAGGATGTTGTATTTACTTTTAATTTACTTAAGGAATTTCCTGCATTTGATGTACGAGCTTTATGGTCATATTTAGAAAGTGTAAAACTATTAAATGAATATGAAGTAGAATTTACATTCTCTTCAATATACGTACCTGGCTTAGATGCTATTGTAGGTCAGACTATTGTTCCAGAGCATATATGGTCAAAAGTAGAAGATCCAATTAAGTATACTAATCCAAATCCAGTAGGCACAGGCCCCTATACTGAAATATTAAAGTTTCAAAAGCAAGTATGGGAACTGGGGAAAAACCCAAATTACTGGCAATCGGGAAAACCCAAAGTAGAACAACTTACCTTTCCCGCTTTCCCTACTAATGTTCAGGCTACGTATGCATTGATAAATGGAGAGGTAGACTGGGCCGGTAATTTTATCCCCGCAATTGATCGTATATTTGTTGATAAGAATCCAGAAAATCATCATTATTGGTTTCCACGTGCAGGTGGATCAATATTTTTATATCCAAATACTACAAAAAAACATTTAGACAATAAAGCATTCAGGAAGGCTATTAGCTATTCAATTGACAGAGAGCTGATTGCTAAAGTTGCCATGTATGACTATACAGTACCTGCCGATATAACTGCACTGTCTGAAGGGATGTCAAGATGGAGAGAAAATAAAAAACGAAAAGAAAATTGGAATATATTTAATCGTGATAAAGCAATAAGCATATTAGACAGCTTAAAATATTCATTTTCAAATAATAAAGCTTTATATGACAATAATGAAATAACTTTTGAGATTATTGTAGTGAGTGGCTGGTCAGATTGGATTCGTGCTGCGCAAATAATTTCCAGAAATTTAAAAGATATTGGAATTAACGCTTCAGTACGGACCTATGATTTTGGTACTTGGTTCAGTAAGCTCCAAACAGGAGATTTTGATTTGGCAATTGCATGGGCTGAAAAAGGTAATACTCCCTATAATCTCTATAGGGGCCTCATGTCCCAAAAATTAGTAAAACCAATTGGGGAAGTTTCAGCACTCAATTGGCACAGATATGGAAATGCGGATATAGATGTTTTATGTCAGCAATATGAAAAGACCTCTAGTCAATCTGCTATAAAAGACATCATATTTAAAATGCAGGATATTTTTATTGAGAATCTGCCCGCAATCCCATTATTTTCTGAACCAAGCTGGGGCGAATATAATACATCAAGGTTTACAAATTTCCCCAATGAGCAAAATCCTTATGCACAGCTTTCTCCAAACAATGTCCCCGAAAATCTATTAGTCCTGATCGAACTAGAACCTGTTAAATGAACACATCAGTAAAATATTTATTGAAACGACTGGGTATTTATGCCATTTCCGGATGGGCTGCAGTTACATTGAATTTTTTCCTTCCCCGTATGATGCCGGGAGACCCCGTTTCTGTAATGTTTGCGAGCTTTAGAGGAAAATTAAAGCCTGAAGCGATAGAAGCTCTAAAACAAACATTTGGATTTACAGATGAACCACTGCTTAATAAATATATAAGTTATTTAAGTCATTTATTAAATGGAGAACTCGGAATATCGACAGCTTATTTTCCTGAAGAGGTTTCATCCATTATATTGTCTAGTTTAGGATGGACATTATTATTAGTAGGTATTTCACTTGTAGTATCATTTATAATTGGATCATTAATAGGTATGATTATTGCATGGAGAAGAGATGGCAAACTAGATTCTATTCTACCTCCCAGTTTTTCTTTTATTAGTTCATTTCCATATTTTTTTACAGCAATGTTATTACTGTATTTTTTTGGTTTTAAGTTAGGATGGTTTCCAATAAGACATGCCTATAATTCAAATTTAATTCCAGGATTTAATATTGAATTTATAGTCAGTTGTCTTCATCATGCTTTCCTGCCTGCAAGCACACTGATTTTTATGGGAATAGGTGGTTGGATGCTCCAAATGAGAAATAACATGATAGGGACAATCTCTACAGACTATATTTCATTTGCTAAATCTAAAGGACTGTCTCAAAAGAGAATCATGATTTGGTATGCTGCTAAAAATGCAATTCTTCCAATTATTACAAGCTTTGGCATGGCAATAGGTTTTATTCTAAGTGGTACTATATTGACAGAAATTATATTTTCATATCCTGGGCAAGGCTACATCCTATATCAAGCAGTTCAAGCTCAAGATTATCAATTAATGCAGGGAATATTTTTAACAACTACATTATCAGTACTTGCAGCTAATTGGCTAATTGATATTTTAGTTTTAATCTTAGATCCACGTACAAGAAAATGAATAGATCCTGGTATAATCTAATTTGGATTAACAATAAAGCCCGTTTGGGCATTATTATTGTAAGTAGTTTTATAATAATTGCAGCCGTAGGTCCTATATTTTTTGAAGATCCAAATGCGTATATTGGCACCCCATTATTAGAACCTTCATTTGTGCATTTATTTGGAACTACAGGGCAGGGTCAGGATGTATTTGCTCAAACTATTGCTGGAGCAAGGTCAACATTATTTATTGGACTGGGCACAGGGTTTATGATTGTTTTACTTGGCTTAATAGTGGGTTCATTATCTGGATATTTTGGTAGAAGAATTGACAATGTTTTGTCGCTGATAATTAATATTTTCTTATTGATACCTGGTTTGCCTTTGATGGTTATAATTGCAGCCTGGCTTCCACCAGGACCTTTTAGTATGATGGGAGTTTTAGTTTTTACAGGCTGGGCATGGCAGGCAAGGGTTCTTCGGTCTCAAGTTCTTTCATTACGAGAAAGGGACTATGTAAATGCCGCAATAATTACCGGAGAATCAAATATAAAAGTAATCATTTATCAAATATGGCCTCAGATGTTATCGTTAATAATGGCTTCTTTTATCGGAGCTACAGTATACGCCATTGGTGCACAAGTTGGCTTGGAGTTTTTAGGTTTAGGTGATGTTGATAAAGTAACCTGGGGTAATAACCTGTACTGGGCGACAAATGATCTTGCCCTTTTAACTGGTTCTTGGTGGACATTTGTACCAACTGGTTTATGCATCGCCCTAGTCAGTTTTGGACTGACTTTAATTAATTATGGGATTGATGAAATTTCTAATCCGCGATTATTATCTGAAAGAATAGTTAAATCAAGATTGCCTGATTTATTTAATAGAAATGGTTCTACACCTGTAGCAAGGGAGCTTTTTGGGAAATAAGATTTTAGATATTAATAATTTGAATGTTGATTTCCTTACTGAAGGAGCATCAATAAATGCTGTAAGAGATTTTTCCATGCATATTAATGAAAATGAAATTTTTGGGCTTGTTGGAGAGTCTGGAAGTGGAAAGTCAACTGTAATTAAATCAATTCTGCGCATTTTACCAGCACCTGGAGTTATTACAAAAGGAGAAATTAAGTTTAAGGATCAAGATATTTTAGAATTAGATGAGTCAGAACTATCTTCCTTACGGTGGAGCCATATTTCGGTTGTAAAGCAAAAAGCATTAAACTCACTGAATCCATTATTGAAAATTAAAGAACAGATAATTGATACAATAAGAGCTCATGAACAGATAAAAACCAAGGATGCTATGGAAAGATGCAATGCTCTTATGGATCTTGTAGAAATTGATAGAAACTATCTTAACAGCTATCCGCATGAATTGTCGGGAGGGATGAAACAGAGAGTTGTCATTGCCATAGCTCTAGCATTAAAACCTGAATTGATTATTATGGATGAGCCGACCACTGCATTGGATGTAGTGATTGAAAAAGAGATTATATTAAAAATATTAGATCTGAAATCTCAATTAGGCTTTTCTCTTCTATTTATAACCCATGATTTAAATCTTATTCTGGGGTTTGCTGATAGGGTTGGTGTGATGCTGGAGGGAGAATTAGTTGATATAGATTCAGCTGAAATAATAAAATCCGGAGGAAATAATCCTTATACAACAAAGCTTATCAATTCTATTCCTGACGTTTCAGACTATAACCAGACCAAGGCAGATAAAAATGAACCTGAGCTAATACATGTTAAGGATTTAGTTAAAACCTACAGTAGGCACTCAAGTATTTTTTCTTCAGATAAATTCCATGCAGTAGATGGGGTATCATTTAATGTTAATAAGAATGAAATTGTAGGGCTTGTTGGAGAGTCTGGAAGTGGTAAATCAACTATTTCTAAAATACTGACTAAATTAATTGATTTTGATGGTGGACAAATATTATTTAATGGAGAGGATATAAGTTGTATAACAAAACGTAGAGATTTGCTTGATTATAGAAAAAAGGTCCAGATGATTTTTCAGGACCCATTTGCATCTTTAAATTCTATACACACTGTGTATCACCATCTATCACGCCCTATTCTCATCCATAGATCCTATGATAAATATTCAAAGAAAGAGCGCGATCAATTGGTTAAAAAAGAGATTATAGCTATTTTAAAAGAAGTGGATCTTTCACCACCTGAGGAATTTTTATATAAATTCCCACATGAAATGTCAGGTGGTGAGAGACAACGTATTGCATTGGCCAGGGTTCTTCTTGTCCAGCCCCAACTAATCATTGCGGACGAACCAACATCGATGCTTGACATGTCAATACGTATGGAAATATTAGATTTACTAAAGAGTCTGCAAGTTAAAAAAGGAATTTCCATACTGTTTATAACACATGATATTGCTTCAGCTTGTTATTTGTCCAACAGATTAATCGTACTAAAGAATGGAAAAATAGTAGATTCTGGTATTGTCAGTGAAATAATAAATAATCCAAAAGACAAGTACTCCAAGTTACTTATTGATTCATGTGAATCTGGATGGTTTGTTAATCAATAATATTATAATCAAAAAAGCCCTGCAAATGAAAGTAGGGCTTGTATATATTAGATTTATTTATGATTAGTTATTTCAATACATATTATCTTTTGTAAA
>JAPYRG010000003.1 GCA_029936965.1 Fidelibacterota bacterium | reverse complement strand
TTTACAAGTGTTTGTACTATTTTTGCTAGAAATTGATGTGGGATATTGTACTCTTCAGAAATTTTAGAGGTCATAATCGGTTTATCTGATTTATTCTCTGCAAGATAAATCATTGCTTGTATAGCATACTCTGCTGATTTGCTATATAACATTGTCCTAGATTTTACCATTAGTAAAAGATAATGAGTTAGATTTTTTTGTTCCTAGGCATTTAAGACATACATAGTGTAATATTATCTAAATGAAATATATATTTATTATCGTGTAATAAAATATTATATACGTTTAATGTGACTGAAGATATATTATATAGCTTAGTCTGGGAAGTCACACATGTTTTTAAAAAAATTCCGAAGGATGGCGATCGAAATATAATAATAGGTTCAGCCGGGTGCTCAGCGCTATCATCATTTGCATATCATAATTATTCAATATTGTAAATATATTCCCTGATAATTTCAATGCCTTCATCATGATTGATTGAACGTCCAATTTGAGGCATGACATCCGGCGCTTGAGTCTGTGTCATACGGTATAGTAAGATGGATTCATCAGGGCTCCCTGGAACAATATCATATTGTAAATCAGGAGCATTAAAATTTGTTGGTATTTTGAAAATTCCAGTATGAATTCCTTCTCCTTCATAATCCCAATTAATAAATAATCCATTCGCATTTGCTGTTCCTCCTTGGCGATGACAGAATGCACAATTAGCATCTAAGTATGCTTTTCCCCTTGTTATAGGATCAAGTGAAGTATCCCTATAATCTGGAACCTGGCTTATGTTCGCAGGAGTCCCGCTGAGGATTCCTTGTTCCACAAAATTTTCTATTTGATTTACAGATAAATCATCTGCCATAAGACGATTCAGATTAGCTGGCTTAGGTCCAATAGGCAACATATCTTCATTCAAATTATGACAGGTTCTACAATCTAATTCTCTTGGTATAACATATCTGGGAATTTCTTTCAGATTGCCATTTTCAGCAATTGTTGAACCTGTTACTGTCCCACCAACTATTAATCTGGCGGCTTCTGTTTGTTCATCGTTCCATTTATAACTAAATGGTTTCCACTTGGTCTCTTTCCTTACAAGAAGCCTAGTTTCTATAATTGTTCTCCCAAGAGATTTATCTCTAATATCCTTGTAATAGATAAAGTTTTTTATGATGATTGTCCCAATTGGAAAATTTAATACATTAAAATCACCTTGATATTCCATATTAGTGCCTTCTGGTAAATAAATGAATCTTTCTTTCGAAGTATAATCAGAAAACAATGGTGAAGTCACATTATATGAATAAACACCTTGATCAGGGTTTAGCTCATTCATCTCTCCAGTAAAAAATTTATAATCTGAAAGATTATTATAAGGCACCTGGCTTAAATCAATATTTGCATATTCATTTATTGGAGCATATTTATCTTCAATATTACATGAACTACTCAGCAGTGTAATTAAAAATAAAATGACAATAAAGAATGTTTTTTGCATATTTGATAGACCAGACCTATTCTACGCAATCCGATGGCGTATCAACTAAATCAAAATTGGTATGAGTAGTTCCTGTACCAGTAAAATCATCTAATGATGTTGAGGTTATTGTAATGATACCATCGCCAGCCTGCACAAAATTAGCCTCAATTAATACTACATCGGAAGACTCCTCAATCACGGCTCTTGAACCAGCATATGGAGCCCCACCAGCAGTATAGTCCTGGTCATCTAGGAAAATATCTGGTCTAACATTTCCATTCAAGGCTATAGTGTACCATACAAGTGGACCTGCTGGTCGGTCTAATATTCCAGCTACATTATACGTTCCACCACCGCTACTATATGAATTGTCATGTATGTAAATATCTTCATTCAAAAAGGTAAAGGATGAATCCTCATTAGGATCAAAATTAAAATCTACTAGAAAATATGCAACTCCAAGTACTGCACCGCATTCATTGTCAACAAATGTATTACCTGTAATTTCTAATGCGGTAGTGGCAGAATATAAAATCCCAAAACCAGGCGGGACATCTGCTGCCAGGCCACTTCCTAATTCAGCAAAATTACTTTCATTATTATCTGTAAATGTATTGTTATAGACTTTACAGTTAGAACCAGATTTAATTCTGCTAACGCCAAAAAGGTCATATGTCAATAGACCAGTGGTGTTTCTAGTAAATTCATTCCCATATATCTCTACATCTATATTGTTCTCCGCTTCCATTCCAAAAACATTTAGGGTCATTACATTATTTCTCATAATTACCCGTTGATTTTGACCAGAATATATGCCTGCGTCAACAGCTGCTTGGGTGTAACAATTTTCTACAATAATATCATCGCTCTCCACAGGATATATACCATACGCTCCATTATCTGAACTTCTTTCTGACCATACAACACCAACGCCATCGAATCTAAGTCCTGTAATATTTCTTGCTGTGATACCATTTCCGCCATTCGTGTTTTGAACAGTAAATCCACAGAAAAGTAAATTAGAACAATCTACGGCAGCAATTCCTTCACCGGTGGTAGAAGTGGAATTACTAAAATCAAAATACGTTTCATTAATCCCGGCACCTTTAATAGTAAGATTATCAATATCTGCCAGTGGAATTGTATTTGCAAAACTGTATGTCCCAGGCCCGAAAGAAAATGTTTTTCCGATGGGATCTTCCGTTAAATAAATGATGAATTCGTCTTCAGAGAATGTTGCTTCTTCAAATGAAATAAGCGTAACCTCTTCCAGTACTATAATCTCTTCATCATTATCACCACATGATGGAACGAAGATAATTG
The DNA here is from genome assembly GCA_029936965.1 of Fidelibacterota bacterium. GTDB lineage: Bacteria > Fidelibacterota > Marinisomatia > Marinisomatales > TCS55. The sequence continues at coordinate 149,895 of JAPYRG010000003.1, read as the reverse complement.
AAAGAATGAAAAATAATTGTAATAATCTGGTAATTTTCATGATTAAATCCTTTATAGCTATTAATTCATATATTTTACGTCTCAATCTATATAAAAAAAAACAATTATTGATTACATAGATAATATGAAAAAATTAATTGGATTGAATTAATAGAAAAAAAGCTTTAATTAGTTTTCTTGGAATACTCGTATATAATCAACGATCATCCATTGAGGGAAAAAAGTTGTATTATCCGGGCTACCTGGCCATTCCCCACCAACCGCAACATTCATTATAAAATAGAAATTATTATGAAACGCACTTAATTCCGCTGGTGTTATATCCATGGTGTTGAAGTTTATATCATCAAAATACCAGCGTATATTTTGTTCATCCCACATAATGGAATACACATGATATTCTTCGCTTAAGTTAGATTCATGTGTATATCCTTGACCATGCGATACGGTACCTCCTTGATTCCAATGTGCAGTTCCTCGAAGCACATTATCTCTTCCATCGCCACCGCCTATCATTTCCATAATATCAATTTCACCACACGCAGGCCAACCAACTTGTTGATGATTGCTCCCTAGCATCCATAAGGCTGGCCATATTCCTTGACCTTCCGGCATAACTGCGCGTATATCCACACGACCGTATCGAAAAGATTGCTTCCCTCTTGTAATTAATCGGGAAGATGTATAATTACTATTGTCTAGTGTTTGTCTTCTTGCTTCAATCACAAGATTCCCTTCAATTATACTTGAATTATCTTCTTGATAATATTGTAATTCATTATTTCCCCACCCCCAATTTCCTGTACCAATCTCAAATATCCAGTTATTCATGTTAATAGTAGATCCATCAAATTCGTCGCTCCACACTAAATTCATGCCTTCATATGTTTCGGGAGTGGAATAGCCAGTTTCCGGGATAGAAAAAATATGCTCATCATCATTAATGATCGTAACCGTAGCTATATTATTTTCTATGGTTACATTATATGGATTTTCAAGTCTAATTGAAAATATTTCATTATCCTCCGGAGTATCATCACCAAGAATCTCAATATTAAATGAGGACTGTTCTTGCCCAGCAGAAAAGACAATTATTTCGTATAAATCAGTATAATCTTTATCTTTCATCGCCGTTCCATCTACAGTACGCACATCCACAGAAAGGTCATAATCAACAGCATTAGACAACGTTAAAGTTATTTCAAGATTATTATTTGTATTTCCTTCTTCTACTTGAACACTTTCTATATATACGCTAGGGGGGCTATCCTTGGTATCATTATTACATGAAAAAAAAGGAAATACAATAGATGTGATTAAGAATTTTCTTAGAAATTCCATATTTAAAGTTAATTATTCTTTGCCTTTAGATTGTGTTTTATAGTATGAAAAATATCAAGATTGATTTGATAATATTAGGCGGCTGATTGTTCAGCCGCCTAATATTATCGGTATGAATTTATTGTGAAACAAACGTAAAACGCCACCAAAGACCAAAATCACATTCAATATCTAAAACAAGTCTTTTGCCAGCACCATCTCTGACAAACTCAGTAATTGTATAGGTGATTGATGTTGGAACATCAGTGTTTGGAAGCTCACCATTATTATTGGCTTTAGGTAAACCCATAAAGGCACCCTCACCAGATAAAGTTAGAGTAGCATCAAAAGCATTTGATTCATATGTGTATGAGCCAGAGCCATCATGAGGTGCAACAGGTGTACCACACTGATCAGAATCCACTCCTTGAAAGGCTGCTTCCAGCCAAGTTTCGCCATCCATTGCAATGAAGAATGAGCCATCACTTCCTAACGTATATTTGTCATCCATGAAACATGACCTTGTTGTAACGTCAGCTTCAGATAATGACCACCAACTTCCATCACCCTGGGTTGGCCCTACAGCTAATGCACCAGCTTCCGGAGCCACTTTCCAAGTATCCACAAGATCGGCATATGTTAAAGCACCTGTGACTTCAATTTCTTCAGAAGCCACATCAGATCCCCCAGAATTTGTTGCAGTCAAACTTACAGTATATGTTCCACTAGCTTCATACGTATGATTTGGATTCAATTCTGCTGAAGACGAACCATCACCAAAGTCCCAGATATATATGTCGGCATTTAATGATGAATTTGTAAAATTAATAATTAACCCGTCATCTTGATGTACGATGTAAGTGAACCTTGCAGTTGGTGCTTCAACGGTAGATTCATCATCTTCACAACTAACTACGATCATAGTTATTAGTAAAAATGTAGATAGAATGAATTTTTTCATGATTTTCCTTTTCAATTCTAATTATTTGATCGTCTAAATAATTTGAATAATGACAATTTATGTACAAATTTGCTAATCGTAACATACCTTTTGCAATAAATTTTAGGAGTATATTACCGATGAGTTTAGAAAATATAATTACAAAGGTATCAGAGATGGCTGGCAACACAAGCCCAATGGGTGCAAGTATAAAATTTAACTTTGGAGATTCCCAGATTGTAATTAATGGCACAGGCGATTCCAATGTAGTATCAACAGATGATTCTGAAACTCAATGTACTATAGATATGAGTCTTGATGATTTTGAATCAATGTTATCTGGAGAATTAAACCCAATGGCAGCTTTTATGGGCGGACAGATTCAAGTGTCTGGAGATATGAGCGTTGCAATGAAACTTCAAACTTTATTTTAGAATGAGAAAAACCTTAGTACTTATTACTTGCTTATCCTTTTTCTCCTGTGATCAAATTTTACAGCGAAAGCAAATGTACTCTGTGGAAATAACATCATGTTTATTTAAAGATGATGACTACAACCGTTCAGAGATTACGGGAGCCCCATTACCTATTACGATGGAATTATATGAAGAAGGATATTTAATTTGGGAAGTTAATTTAGGTAAGCATCGGGGCGCTTATAGATATGATAATTCAAAAGTAGAAGATAGAATAGCTCTTATTGCATACAATCCAAAGTTTAAATATCGCATAGAAATTCATGATCAAGCATTTATATCCAAGGAAAAAGGTTATTCAAGAACTTGGGCAAAAGGATTTCCGTTTAAATCATCTTTGGAAAGACTCAATGTTGGGGAACATGGATCCAATGTGGGCTTTAAAAGCGTTGCATTAAAAGCAATGGATTATCAGCCTAATAAAATATTAGATGAAGATTAATAAAAGCTTCATAATCCAATAACAAATATTATTTAAGGTCCATAATCCAAATAAAAAATACAAATGTTATTATAACAGGGGCTGCCAGTGGAATTGGTGAAGCTCTTGCGATTGCTTTTTATAATGCGAGCGCCAAAAATATTATTGTTTCAGATATCAATACAGATGGAGTGAAAGATGTAGCAGATAAAATCAATGGTACAGCAATTACAACGGATGTTACTAAAGAAGAAGATGTAAAAAAGATGATTAATGCATGTGAACACGATATAGATATATATTGTTCAAATGTAGGTATTGGGGCATATGAAGATTTTTTAAAACTTAGCAATGAACAGTGGCGCAAAATGATTGATACAAACCTCATGTCGCATATATATGGTGTCCGACATGTGCTTCAACAGATGTTAGATCGTGGATCAGGTCATTTCGTTTTTACAGCTTCCGCTGCTGGTCTATTATCACAGCTAGGTTCAGTTACGTATTCAGTAACCAAGCATGCGGTTGTTAGTTTGGCTGAATGGTTGAAGATTACATATGGAAAGGATGGAATTGGGGTATCGTGTATCTGCCCACAAGCTGTACGAACAGCAATGACTGCACAAGGAGCTGGCGTTGCTGGAATAGATGGAATGATTGAACCTGAGGTTGTTGCAAATGATACATTAGAAGCAATTGAAAATGATCAGTTTTTGGTTACCCCTCATAAACAAGTCAGGGAATACATTCAATTTAAAGCTGCAGATTATGAAGGGTGGATAGAAGGAATGCAAAAACTACAGGATAGTTTCATAGAGGAAATTAATTCAGCAATTAAATAATAGTTTTTTTATTCTATGAAGGTAAAATTATTAATACAATCATTTACCATATTAGTTTTACCTTTGTTTGGAAATGCAGATCAGAATAATAACAATGATTTTCCTTCCGATTGGAAAATTGCTGCACAAACGATGGTGAAAAAGCAGATTAAAGATCGTGGTATAGTAGATCCAAAAGTTTTGGATGTATTAAGTAACACCCCACGACATAAATTTGTACCTACTGATATGGTCCTTTATGCGTATGATGATAGTCCGTTACCTATAGGTGAAGGCCAGACAATTTCACAACCATATATTGTTGCTCTTATGACTGAATTATTGAGTTTATCTGGTAAAGAAAAAGTTTTAGAGATTGGCACAGGTTCTGGTTATCAATCTGCTATACTATCATTATTATCTAATAAAGTATACACAATTGAAATAGTAAAATCTCTTGCTGTACAAGCAAAAAAAGTATTGCAAGAATTAGAGATACATAATGTGTATGTACGTTGGGGAGATGGATACAAAGGATGGCCTACTGAAGCACCATTTGATTGTATAATCGTAACTGCAGCGCCCGATACAATACCAGAGGCGCTTATTAAACAATTAAAAACTGGAGGAAAACTAGTAATTCCTGTTGGTAAATATTGGCAGGAACTAAAAGTCATTTCAAAAACATCGGATTCAAATATAAATGAAAAAACTATTATACCGGTGCGTTTCGTACCCATGGTTCACCCAAACAACCCTTTTTCTGATGAGAATCTCAACTGATAGAGTGAGAATATTTTAATAAATTGTTACTATCATAATCCAATATTAAGGAGGACATTATGAATGAGAAGCAATCGAATGTACCATTATGGTTTCATTGGGCTCGTTTTACAAGTTTTATGACTGAAAGATTTCTTGGAGGTCCACAAATATTAAAATTATCGTGGGTCATTAATTTCCAAAAAACTGGTACTTTTTTTTACATACTATTATTAATGAATTTTTATCAAAATTTTTCTGTATCCGCAAGTGTTTATCTAGCTTTACATGGAATGTATGGTTTTTGCTGGATGTTAAAACATTTTGCATTTCCTGATAGAAGTTGGAAAAAAAAGGTAACTGTTGGCGGTGGACTTATGGCATTTATATTAGTGTTGGGTCTTTACTGGGTTTTCCCATTCCTTTTAATTTCAGGAATATTGGGACCAGATCAAAAAATGGCAAGTATTCCAATATTAACAGCTGCAATCAGTATACACACTTTAGGTGTTGTAATTATGATGGTAGCTGATTGTCAGAAATATTATACATTAAAATATCATCAGGGACTTATTAAGGAAGGCTTATTTAAATATATTCGGCATCCAAATTATCTTGGAGAGATTATGCTTTATGCATCGTATGCGATGATAGTTCAACATTGGATTCCATGGGCTATTTTGGCTTGGGTTTGGATTGGAGTATTCTTGGTCAATATTTTACAGAAAGAAGCTTCCATGTCTCGTTATCCTGAATGGAAAGAGTATAAACAGAAAACAGGGATGCTTATTCCAAAGTTATTTTAATTATCAATTTGGATAGATTTCCATTTCTAATATTTGTTTCCATCTTATTTGCTCAAATAGATAATTCAAAATTTGTGGAATATGATGAAACATTAATTGGTACAGATCAAAGTATTCGAATGATTCCTGTTTCTGGAGGAGAATTTAGGATGGGAAGCCTTGAATCAGAAAAAAGAAGACGTGAAGATGAAGGACCAACACATCAAGTCTTCGTAAGCGATTACTGGATAAGTTCATTAGAAGTTTCCTGGGATTTATACGAATTATTTTTACTTAGAAATATTGATTCATTATTAGTAGATAATGAAAAGTATAATATGGATATTGATGCTATATCTGGAGCAACAATGCCCTATGAAAATTATAATCAGCCAGGTCATCCTGTTATAAATGTTACTCAGTATGCTGCCTCACAATTTTGTAAATGGCTAACTGCAAAAACAGGGAATTTTTACAGGTTGCCTACCGAGGTGGAATGGGAGTATGCGTGTCGCGCAGGATCAGAAGAATCTTATTCATTTGGCAAGGCAAGCATATCAATTAAACGGTATGCATGGTATAAAAAAAATAGTGATGGAAAATTACATAAAGGAGGATTAAAAGAACCAAATGCCTTAGGTATATATGATATGCATGGTAATGCCGCAGAGTGGGTATTAGATTATTATAATTCACAAGGATATTCTGTTAATAATAATGTACAAATTGATCCAGTACAATTTGCGGAAAGATTATATCCTCGCGTAGTTCGTGGAGGTTCATTTAAAGATAGTCCAGCAAGGTTGCGCTCAGCAGCGAGAGGCTATTCAAAGGAATTATGGAAAAGAAGAGATCCCCAGTCCCCAAAGAGCTTATGGTGGCATACAGATGCTGTACATGTAGGATTTAGAATTATTAGGCCCAAATCTATAGCCAATAAAAATGAGTTAGAAAAATATTGGATTAAACCTATAAAGGAATATTAAAATATGAAAAAACAACAAAATCATACAATAAATAGGAGAAAATTTTTGGGAAACTCAGCTAAAATTGCAGCTGCAGGAATCATATTTAATAAACTATCTGCGACTACAAAAAAATATAATTCATGGGATGGAGAAATAAAAGTAGCGCTTGTTGGATGTGGAGGAAGAGGTACAGGAGCAGCTATACAGGCTATTGCTTCGGATCGCGATGTTAGATTAGTAGCAATAGCAGATGTTTTCAAAGATCAGACGCAATCGTGTTTGGATTCACTTGTAGAAAAATATGGCGATTCTGAGCAGTTATCCGTATTAAAAGAAACAAGTTTCATAGGGTTTGATGCATATAAGAAAGCAATAGATATGGCTGATGTTGTTATTCTAACAACACCTCCAGGTTTCCGACCGCAACATTTTACTTATGCTGTGGAAAATAATAAACATGTGTTTATGGAAAAACCTGTAGCAACTGATATTGTTGGGATAAAGAAAGTCATAGATGCAGGGAAACTTGCTATAAAGAAAAAATTGAATGTAGTTGTTGGTTTACAAAGACACTATCAACGTTCGTATCGTAAGGTTAAAAAACTTATTGGTAGAGGATCTGTTGGAAGAATTATTTCTGGTCAAGTTTACTGGAATGGAGCAGGCGTTTGGGTACGACCACGTAATCCACATCAAACTGAATTAGAGTACCAGATGCGTAATTGGTATTATTTTAATTGGTTATGCGGAGATCATATTGTAGAACAGCACATTCACAATCTAGATGTTGCTAATTGGTTTATTGGAGCTACGCCTATTTCTGCTCAAGGAATGGGCGGAAGAGAAATAAGGAATGGAAAAGATAATGGACAAATTTTTGATCATCATTTTGTGGAATTTACATATCCAAAAGGACAAGTAATTTCTAGCCAATGCCGCCATCAACCTGGATGCATGAATCGAGTAGATGAAGTTTTCCAAGGATCGCAAGGGAATATTCATGTCCATAGTGGTAATTACGGTTTAATACAATCTCATCGTGGTAGAAAATTATATTTACATGATGGTGAAAATGATATTAACCCATATCAGCAGGAGCACAATGAGCTTTTTGCAGCAATAAAGGAAGGTGAATATTTATATAAAGATTTTCAAAGGGGAGTAAATAGTACGCTGACAGCAATATTAGGAAGAATGGCTACTTATTCAGGGCAGAAAATTACGTGGGATGAAGCATTGTCATCTAATTTAAATATTGTACCCAACAATTTGACTTCATTTGAAGATAGTGCGCCTGTTTATCCAGATAAACACGGTAAATACCCTATTCCTATTCCTGGTGTAACAAAATTTATTTAATTTGAAAGGATAGATTAATGAAAAGAAGAAAATTTATAAAAAATAGTCTTTTAGCTACCACGATTCCAACTATAGGCGGACTTCTTTATGGTGAACCCCAAACAAATAGGGAGAATCAACCATTTAATCTTCTTTATGCACCACACTTTGGAATGTTTAGTAAACATAGTGGAAGTGATTTGGTTGATCAAATTCAATTCATGTATGATATGGGGTTCCTTTCCCTTGAAGATAATGGGATGAAAGATCGTTCAGTTTCAGACCAAAACCGTATCGCAAAAACAATGAACAAATTGGGTATGACTATGGGTGTTTTTGTTGCCCATAAAATTTATTGGGACTTTCCAAATCTCACTAGTGGTGATAGAAATTACCGGGATCAATTTATAAAAGATATTAAAGATTCAATAGATGTTGCAAAGCGCGTTAATGCTAAATGGATGACTGTTGTTCCAGGGCATGTGGATTTAGGAAAAGAATCAGCTTATCAAACCGCAAATGTTATAGAAGCTTTAAGAAGAGCAAGTGAAGTGCTAGAGCCACATGATTTAATTATGGTATTAGAACCACTAAATTGGTGGTCAAATCATGCGGGACAATTTTTGCGTGAAATTCCTCAAGCATATGAAATTTGTCGATCGGTAAACAGTCCTTCATGTAAAATCTTATTTGATATTTATCATCAACAGATTTCAGAAGGGAATATTATTCCAAATATAGATAAAGCATGGGAGGAAATTGCTTATTTTCAAATTGGTGACAACCCGGGTAGAAAAGAACCAACAACTGGGGAAATTAATTATAAGAATATTTTTAAGCATATTTATGAAAAAGGATATAAAGGTGTTCTAGGGATGGAACACGGTAACTCTAAATCAGGAAAATCTGGAGAACAAGCAGTAATTGATGCATATAGAACAGTAGATTCTTTTTAATAAATTAAATATTAAACTAAAATGATTTACCAAAGAATATTGCATTTAAAAATAATCCTTCTGTGCCAAACCAGAATGCTCTAAAATGCGGATTATCTGCAAATAGAATTACGCTGCCACTACCTACATTGTGAGCAATTATTGAAGCTGAATTATTGATTTCTTTATTCATTTCATCTGATATATAGCCACTCATAAGAGGTTTTGTAGTGTAACGTCCGACATTTGCTGCATCGGCAGTCGATAGTTCATAAAATATTTCATTATTTCTAAAAACTGGAAGAGTTCTTTGATAGCCATACGCAATAGGATGTGTATTATCTAAATTAATTTGAAAAATTGCCCCTCCAATACGTTGTGCCCCTTTTTTTGCTTGAACATTTTCATAGGCTATATCAAGCGTGTCTTTTTTTATTTCTTTTATGGTTTCACTAATAATTTTGTTATTTATTGCCCATTCTGATCCGGTTCCTGTTGATATAAAACAGCCGCCTCTATTTATCCAAGATTTGATAGATTTTACATTATTAGAATCAATTTGACTGAAGCTTCCATCACTCATAATTAACACATTATAATTATCTAATAGAGTTCTGTTTAAGTTATCTGTGTTAATTAATGATACTGGGATATGCATTTTTTCATTGAGTAGGTGCCAAACCTGTCCAACGCTATAGGCGCTTGTACCTTTTCCAGATAAAATAGCTACTTTTGGTATATTTATAACTTCATGTAACCCTCCTAAATCCGGTCCATAATTTGATAGGCCAGTATTCACGGCATAAATATTAATAAATTCTTCAGTAGCAATTTTACGTATGATATTATGCACATCATCCTTGGTTACATTTGAATGATTATCTCTTTGTACAAGTGGAACAATTATTGATCCTTTTTCAAACTCTTCTTTTCCCCCATTAATTGTAATTGAAAATGGTTTCATTGCCATCAGCGGTGAAATTCCACTATCCAAAATTCTATATAATGCTCTAGGAGCATAGTAATCACCCCATTTCATAATATAGGCATATGTTGCACGCCCCCCTATTTTTTGCCCAGTAGTAAAAAAATTATCTGGCAGTTCCTTTCCTATAATTGCACTAGGATTCTGTTTTAATTCAATATATTCAACTCCAGCAGATAGAGGTAAAGACCAAGAAGAAACATCATAAAATAATGAATCATTAAAATCAGTAACTTTTTCCATTATTGATTTAATTAATCGAGACTGTGGTTGATCTACCGGAATAAGTACAGCTTTACCTGGATCAAATTTTATATTATTTGCAGCATAAGGTTTTTTTAATGAATATACCTTGATTTGATGATGGGAAAGATTATCTAGCAAGAATCGCACGTTAGTTTTTTTGTATTCAGTGTTAATTAAATAGGCCTTTGTAGAAAACTGAATGGATGCTTTTGATGCATCGCGATAAAAGTTTCGTTGGTGGGTTAGAAATTTATCTTTCATTTTCCATAACCCTTCTAATGTTCCTAGAGATGCATTAAAATGGTTTTTAATTGTAAACGCATAGCTTAATTCACCACTAGTTGTGGTCGTTTTTAATGCTCTTGAAGATGCTTGTTCAAATAAAATACCTACTGCTCCAGTAATATCAGGAAATGTAGACCCTTTCCCATAATAAAAATCATCGTAGCTTTCTTTTGAATAATATAATGATCCAATATTATTAAGAGCTTCAGCATGATACTCTGCAAGTTGATTAGTTAAATAAATTACATTCTTCGGAGTATTAGGATTATTTCTACTAGGGATTCCTGGTTGAAAGAAATACGTCCTGTTTCTTCCCATTTCATGAAAATCTACTACAATTTGGGGGCGCCACTTATAGTATAAGCTAAGCCTTGCTTTTGATTCCGGTTGAGTAGCGGGGAGCCAATCTCGATTTAAATCAAATAAATAATGGTTTGTTCTTCCACTTGGCCATGGTTGATTGTGCTCTCTATCATTTATATCAAGCGTGGGTACATGGCCCCGATTCCCATTTACCCAGTTTACAAAACGATCTCTGCCATCAGGATTTAGCATAGGATCTATAATTAATACAATGTTATTTAAATAATTTCTAATGCCTATACTTGATCCTGCACTTAAATGATACAATAATAACATAGCAGCTTCGCTACCACTAGCCTCATCACCATGGATTGAATATCCGAAATATGCAACCACAGGCATTTTCTTAATTGTTTTTTTTGAAACTTTGTTCGGGTTCAAAAATAGATTTCTATTATTATTTAATATTTCATGTAAATTATTTTGATTTTCAACGCTAGTAATTATTGCATGAATTAATCTACGACCTTCATGTGTAGAGCCATGATCTTCTACTACAACCCTATTACTTTTGTTCTCAACAGCATAAAAGTAATCAATGATTTGATCAGTTCGGGTGTGTTGTTCACCTAAATGATGATTAAATATTTCAATTGGTTTTGGTATTGATGCATTAAAAGTAGTTTCACTAATATCCATAGGTAATTCAATATGATCTACTTGCTGCGCAGTTAGAAGGGGATATAAAATCATGATGTAAAATAATTTTTTATCTATAATATTCATTTTTCTTAAATTTTTCTTGAGGAAATTAATGTATATTCTGCCCCGCTATGAACCAATTTAGTCCAAAAAATCGATTTATTTCGAATGAATAGATCGCTGAATTTTTTATTAAAAATTAAAGGCACAAAAAAGAACAATGTAAATGCACCTAATCAGGTGCTTTTTTTATGGAGATATTAATTAGATGAGTAAAATTTTACCTTTAATCGAACTTCAAGATTTAGATACTCAGTTAAGAGATATAAATGAACTGTTAGGTGATTTACCAAAGAAAGTTGACAAATTACGTTCTAAAGAAGAAGGATTAATAAATGATGTAAAAGAAGGAAAAGGTCGTCTTAAAGAAATCGAATTATCATTAAATAAAGCAGAACACCAGATGACTGACCTTAAAGAAAAGATTAATAAGCTAAAAGATCAATTATCTTTAGTCACGTCAAATAAGCAGTATGATGCGCTTACTCAGGAGATAGAATATTTAAAACAAGAATTAGATCAAGTTGAGCTTAAAGATCTTGAATTTGAAGAAGAAAAAGAAACATTAAGTAATGATATTAATGAAAAAGAAGAAAATCTTGAATCATTAAGCGAAGATTTATCAGTCAGACGGGTAAAGCTAGAGGAATTAATGTCTGAATCAGCAGAAAATAAATCTGCATTAGAAAAAGAACGTCACAAAAAATTGGTGAATATAGATGAATCTGTTTTAAGTAGATATACGCGGATTGGTACAGCAAGAGAAGGTCTTGCTGTAGTTAATCTTGAAGGAAGTGCTTGTGGTGGTTGCGGATTTGTTATTCCCCCTCAAGATGTTGCTGATCTTCGTGATAAGGATAATTATTATAATTGCGATATATGTAGTCGTTTTATTTATTATAAAAAATAAACTATATTTTAAATTTCTTACTTGGATTTTTTCCATAACCCCTTTAATCTCCTCCAGTTTTTTGATAGTCTGAGAAAATTGAGTGATTACTCTGAAATTCAGAGAGGAAAGTCCGAGCACCGCAGAACAGAGTGCCTCCTAACGGGAGGAGTCTTTTAGATATGGAAAGTGCAGCAGAAAGTAAACCGCTAATGGATTTGTTTTGGCAAATTTCAAGCAAGGCTGAAAGGGTGGTGTAAGAGACCACCAGTCTCTTAGGTGACTAAGAGAGCTTGTAAACCCCACTTGGTGCAAGATCGAATAAGCTTCCAGATATTGTTCGTATCACTATGAGAAGCGGGTAGGTCGCTTGAGGTAACCGGCAACGATTATCCCAGAGGAATGATCACTGACCTTTGTATTTCAAAGGAGACAAAACTCGGCTTATAGATTTTTTCAGACTATCAATAATTTATATTTATCTAAATATTAAAAACTCTTGTAGAAGAATTATAGTAAACTGATATTAAACGTAGATAAAAAGTTATGAAAAAAGCACAAATTACAGGTATAGGTTTTAATGTTCCTGAAAGAATTGTAACCAATCAAGACTTAGAAAAGATTATGGATACAAATGATCAGTGGATTCAAAAAAGATCTGGTATAACTCAAAGACATTGGGTTGGCGAAGAAAGCAATACATCAATTTTGGCAATTAAGGCTGCAAAAAATGCGATGTTAGATGCTAAAATAGATGCGAATGATATTGATTTAGTAATATGTGCTACACTTACATCCGATTATTTTTTTCCTGGTATAAGCAATCAAATACAGCATGCACTTGAGATGAGAAAAGTTGGAGCTTTCGATATTAAGGCTGCATGCTCAGCTTTTATTTATTCTCTTTCAATTGGAGATCAATTTATTCGAACTGAACAATATAAAACCATTTTAGTCGTTGGTGCGGAGGTTCAATCCACAGCTTTAGATATTTCAGATGAAGGCAGAAATATTTCTGTTCTTTTTGCTGATGGAGCTGGAGCAGCTATTTTGCAAGCGACTGATAGTAATAAAGGAATTTTATCTACTCATTTGCATTCAGATGGTAAATTTTTAAAGGAATTATGGTGTGAAGCCCCAGGAACCTCAAATAATCCTCGCCTTACAAAAGATATTTTAGATGAAGGAAAACACCTCCCTTATATGAATGGGCGAGAAGTTTTCAAAAATGCAGTCAGAAGATTTCCTGAAGTTATAAATGAGGCATTGGATGCAAATAAATTGACCATAGATGATATTGCCCAAATTATACCTCATCAAGCTAACCACCGTATAAGTGAAGCGGTTGCCAGGCGTATGGGCGTTGGAATGGATAAAGTATTTAGTAATATAAAAAATTATGGTAATACTACTGCTGCATCAATTCCTATTGCAATGTGTGAAGCAAGAGAAAAAGGACTATTTTCTTCTGATGATATAATTATTTTAGCTGCATTTGGAGCAGGATTTACTTGGGCATCTACCGCTATCCGTTGGTAGCTATATTATTAATGATATAGTATAATAATATTTCGTTTATGGATACACTTTTCTTTACAGATGAACATAATATGTTAATAGAAATGATTTCAGATTTTGCTAAATCTGAAATTATACCTATAGCAAAAGAAATTGATCAAACAAGCAGATTTCCATCTGAAGTAATAAGCAAATTAGGAGATCTAGGTATATTGAGCATACCAGTGCCAAAAAAATATGGTGGATCCGGCATGGATAATGTTGCTTATGCAGCAGCAATTATGGAATTAGCAAAGGCTGATGCCTCTATTGCAATTACAGTAGCAGCACATACTTCTTTAGGGACAATGCCTATAGTGCTTTCTGGCACTGAAGAGCAAAAGAAGAAATATGTACCAAAATTAGCTACTGGAAAAATTCTTGGCGCATTTGGATTGACAGAGCCAGAGGCGGGCAGTGATGCGGGTGCAACAAGAACAACTGCAGAAAGAAAAGGAAATAACTATATCGTTAATGGTGGTAAGATATTTATTACAAATGCAGGAGTTGCTGGTTTATTAAGTTTTACTGCACAAATAATTGAAGATGGAAAAAATAAAGGTATTGGTGCATTTATTATCCCTACAGATATTGATGGATTAACTATATCTGAACCAGAAAAAAAGATGGGTTGGAAGGCAAGCGATACAAGACAATTATTCTTTAATAATATGTTAATAAGTGAATCAGATATGATTGCAGAACCAGGAGAAGGATTTAAAATATTTTTGAAAATTTTAACAGGAGGAAGGATTTCAATTGCAGCTTTAGCAGTAGGAACTGCTCAAGGAGCGTATGAAAAAGCACTAAAATATTCTACAGAACGTAAGGCCTTTGGAAAAGAAATTAATAATTTTCAATCGATTGGATTTAAACTATCAGATATGGCTACACAAATTGAAGCTGCAAAACTGTTGACTTTTCACGCAGCATGGAAAAAAGATAACGGACATGATATTATAAAAGAAGCTGCAATGGCAAAATTGTTTGCAAGTGAAGCTGCTATGAAGATTACTACAGATGCAATTCAGATACATGGTGGATATGGATATGTTAAAGATTATGATGTAGAACGATATTTTAGAGATGCAAAAATCCTTGAAATAGGAGAAGGAACAAGTGAGGTTCAGCGTTTAATTATTTTAAAACAAATATTAAAAAAAGTTGAGTCGTTAGTTTGATTAGAAAAAATAACAGTCAATCCCTCGTAGAGAGAATAAGAATATTTCTTAGCAATAATTATAAACAGATTTCAATTCTTATATCTTTAACGATTATACTATCCTTATTTTTTCAAAGAGGAAGATCTTTACAATACAGTTATAATATTGATGATATAGCTCGAGAACCAATTATTGCCCCTTATAATTTTCCTATTCTAAAAACCAAAGTAAAACTTGAGGAAGATTTAAATAATACCTTAAAAGCAGAGCCGTTTATTTTTAATCGAAAACAAGAAATTGTTGATAAGCAATCATCAAATTTATCTTCCTTTTTCCTTTTTTCTAATGATATACGCCTAGTAAATATAGATTTATTGAATTCAAGGAATCTAGTTTATGATTACCGATATACGGATAAATTTCTAGAAGCAAAATCCATTGCATCATCCGATAGTGCTTCTTTATCACAAAAAGTAATTGAATTTTATAAATTATATTCTTTTGCGAAGGATAAAGAAGACTGGAATAAATTTTTAATGCCCGTTTCTCAAGGAGGCCCACAGTATTCTTTAAAAGAATTCCAAAAAGATATTTTACAAATATGTAGGAATAGATGGGCAATTGGAATTTTAGATATTAATGAATCGATTATTGTTAGCAACCAATTGACAGTAGATAATGGTGATATACCAATATTGTATAGTTTAAGCGAATTAGATGATCTTAATGAAGCATGGACTGAAGCAAAAAAAGAAATCACTAGTATATATAATGATGAAAATGATATAAGACGAGAATTAGGTTATGACTTAATTGTTGAATTTATGATACCAAATTTGATTTACGATAAGCAAACAACAGAAAGAAGACAAAATGCTAGTTTAGACCGTGTTCCTAGGAGTAAAGGAATAGTACTAAAAGATGAAATGATAGTTGATGCTAATCAAAGAATAAATGAAGAGGATTTACAAAAACTACAATCTTTGGCAGTAGAAATAAGCAAAGAAAATCGCACACTTGGTTTAAAAGATACCTTTATAACTTACATGGGTCGCTTATTAATCATAGGAATCTTAATTTCATATTTCTTTACATTTTTATCAATCTTTCGATCGCATATTTTTGAGAAATGGCAAATGTTATTAGTTATTGCTATTATTTATGTGTTTATAATTATAATAGCAAATTTATTTGTTTACCAACTTGACTTTTCTGAATTCTTAATACCCATTACTGTTGCGGCAATGTTATTAACAATTTTATTTGATGCTCGTATAGGATTTATGGGTACGACATCAATAGTGCTTTTAGTAGGGATTATGATTGGTAATAATCTGGAGTTTATTGTAACAGGTTTATTCATGTCATCAATAGCTATATATACTGTAAGGAGAATTCGAACTAGAAGCAAATTTATCACTGCAATATTTTCACTTATAGGAGCAAGTATAATTATTGTCTTAAGCCATGGTCTTTTTATTGGGCATAATTTTAGTACGATGGGCGCTGATTTAGTTTATCTAATTGTAAATAGTATTTTTTCTCCTATTATTACTTATGGTTTAATAATTATTCTTGAGGTATCATTTGGGATTACGACTGATCTATCACTAGTTGAACTTCTAGACTTTAATCATCCATTATTAAAAAGATTACAACAAGAAGCAAATGGCACCTTCAATCATAGTGTAGTAGTAGGGAATTTGGCTGAGGCTAGCTCTGATGCAATTAATGCAAGGTCCTTGCTGTGTAGAGTTGGGGCCTATTATCATGATTTAGGTAAAATGGAAAGACCTGAGTATTATATTGAGAATCAGTTTATGGGTGATAATAAACATGATTCTTTAACACCAGCTATGAGCTCAAAAATTATTAGAAAACATGTTATTGATGGATTAAAACTGGCAAACGATTATGGATTGCCTAATATTGTAAGTGACTTTATCCCAATGCATCATGGAACATCTAGAGTCGAATATTTTTATCGAATGGCTTTAGAGGCGGTTAAAGATACAGATGAAAAAGTTGATGATAGTGCATATCGATATCCAGGACCAAAGCCTAATACAAAAGAAACAGGAATTTTAATGATATGCGAGGCTGTCGAAGCAGCGGTAAGATCAATAAAAAACCCAGATATTTTAAAAATTGAGGCTATGGTAGATAAGGTTATAAAAGGACGATTAGAAGATGGACAATTGGACGAGTGCCCACTTACTCTTGATGATTTACGAAAGATTAAGGGAACTGTCGATGGAAATTCTGGTATGATACCAGTTCTTAGAGGTATTTATCATATTAGAATAGAATACCCTGAAAATGATACTTCTTCCGATAATACATGATTGATGTTAATGTTGAAATAGACCTTGATTTATTAGGTATAGATGAAAAAAAATCAATTAATATTTTAAAATCTACTTTAGAGAAAGAGCTGATTAGTAAAGCAAAAATCAATCTGATATTTGCTAAGGATGAATTGCTAAATAATTTAAAGATAGAATATTTCCAAAAAGATCATCTAACTGATGTAATAGCATTTAGAATTAATAATTATACAGATACAGAAGTAGAAGGTGAGATCTATATTAGTTTAGAAAGAGCTATTGATAATGCAAAAGAGTATGATGAAGAGATATCGAAGGAACTTGCAAGACTTATAATACATGGCACACTACATTTATTGAATTATAAAGATAGTACAGAGGAAGAAAAATTAATTATGACAAAATTAGAAAATAAATACTTGAAAGATTTTGATTGGAATAAAATATTTTAATAATTATGAGTAATTCATCAATAGGAGATCAATTTGAAGAATTAATTAAAATAGTTCAAAGATTAAGAGGGCCAGAGGGCTGTCCTTGGGATAAGGAGCAAACATCTGAATCTTTAATATCATATATGCTGGAGGAGACGTATGAAGTTATTGAAGCTATTGATGAAAAAGATTGGGATGGTTTAAAAGAAGAATTGGGAGATTTGATGCTTCATATTGTTTTTCAAGCAACCATTGCAAATGATAATGAATTATTTGATATTTCTGAATCGTTAAAAAATATTAATGAGAAATTAGTGAGAAGACATCCGCATGTTTTTGATAAAAAAAACTTGGTTAAAGATAATATTAAACCAAATTGGGAATTACAAAAACATAAAGAGAAGAAAAGAAATTCTCGATTAGACGGAATTCCTCAAAGCCTACCTGGGCTTATTCGGGCACAAAGAATACAAGAGAAAGCTTCCTACGTTGGATTTGATTTTCAAAATGAAGATGACATTTGGGAAAAAATATTAGAGGAAATTGAAGAATTAAAAAATGCTCAAGAAAAAAATAATAAGGATGAAATATTAGAGGAACTTGGTGATACCATTTTTTCTTTAATTAACCTTGCTAGATTTTTAGGTGTATCTGCAGATGATGCTCTTAGGAAATCAAACAAAAAATTTGTTGCTAGATTCAAAATGATTGAAAATGAGTTAAGTAGGAGAGGTAAAAATATTGAAAAATCATCCTTAAATGAAATGGATGATATATGGAATACTATAAAAAAGAATAATAATCCTTAAATACTGTCACCGTTTATAGTTGCAATTATTTTTCTACTTCCTCCTCGATTCCTATGTTCACATAAATATATACCTTGCCATACACCAAGATTAAGATTACCATTTGTTATTGGTATATTAATTGAGGCACCAAGTATTGAAGATTTCAAATGCGCTGGCATATCATCCGGTCCTTCCATTGTGTGAGAATAATATCCCCGTTGTTCTGGAACAATATGATTAAAATGAGATTCAAAATCGGCCCTAACAGTTGGGTCTGTGTTCTCATTAATTGTTAATGAAGCAGATGTATGTTTTATAAAAAGATTTAGGATACCATTTTTCACTGTACTAATAACATTTATATTATTAATTATATCATTAGTTATCAGGTGAAATCCCCTAGGTTTTGGTGAAATAGAAATTTCTTTTTGAAACCACATTTTTAATTATTCAATTATGTTTTTCTTTCTTTTTTTCTTGCAGCAGGAAATAAAATATTATTAAGAATTAATCTATAACCAGGAGAATTTCTATGTAAAGATAAATCAGTTGGCGGATCTCCAACAAAATGTTGATAATCTTCTGGATCATGCCCTCCGAGAAAAGTATAAGTTCCCTGACCATAATTTCCATGAAGATACTTTACTTGCGGCGAAACTGGATCTTCACCCATTATAACTACATGTTTTTTTATTTTACCTCGATTGAAACCTGTAGTTTGACCCATGAATCCTTTAATTACTGAAACATGATTTTGTGTTAACATAGTTGGGACTGGATCATATTTTGCTGAGAATTCAAATAAAGTAAAATAATCTGCTTCCGCTCCACGCGTAATAGGATTATGACTTGGTGGAAAGTCAATATCAGAAAATTCATATACCATTGGATCCGTCATTAATGAAAAATCAGTGAATGCAAAAGTATTCTTGTAATTAAGTTTTGAATTCACATTAGGCGTGATAGGGGTGGCGTCAAAGACATGGTGTGCTGCATCTAACCCTTCTTCAGCCAGTGCTATATCGTATGTATCTGTTGCGGAACACATAGCAAAAAGGAAGCCACCATTACCAACATATGTTCTTATTAGACGTGTGAGCGCTTTTTTTTGTTCATGTACTGTTAGAAAACCTAGTTCTTTAGCCATCGATTCAAATTTCTTTTGTTGCTCTATATACCATTGAGCTGTATGATAATTCCTATAAAACTTACCATACTGACCAGTGAAATCTTCGTGATGCAAATGTAGCCAATCATATTTTTGTAAATCTCCTTCAAAAACTTCTCTATCCCACAAAGTTTTATATGGTACTTCTGCATAAGTTAATGCAAGGGTAACTGCGTCATCCCATGGCTGTTTATTTTCAGGTGTATATATAGCAATTTTAGGCGCTTTTTCCAAAAGCACAATATCCATATTATTTTTTTCAACTTCTGAATAAATATCTATAAGATCATTCGCAGATATCTTTTTTAAGCTTACACCTCTAATTCTACATTCTTGTGCTATAGGGGAATAATAATCAATAAGAAATGAACCTCCCCTATAATTTAATAGCCATTCGATATTTATATTTTTTTCCAATATCCAAAATGCAATACCGTAAGCTTTTAAATGATCCTTTTGAATTTGATCCATAGGAATTAATAATTTATCTGCACCAGATAAAAATTTTATTAATAGAAAAAGAGTTATTAATATTTTCATTTAACTTTTATCTATAGTATTTAGTTTTCTAATTCTTATTCTAACTGGCTCTGCAAGCATAGACATAGGATATTCTTCTAGTAGTAAATTATACATCTCCATAGCTTTTTCTGTATCTTTATATGATTTTTCATATATCTCTCCTTGTGCAGTAATCCCCTCAGGAGCTAATGATGTTTCCTGTAATAATTTTGCTATATTAAGTGATATACTAGCATCATCAATTACCATTCTTAACAAGCATTCTCTTAGCATAGCTGTGGGAATTATAGATGTATTTGGATAGTTTTCTCGTACAAATGATAACATTTCAGCGGCTTCAATAAATTTAAATTCTTGTAAATATTTTTCAGCTTTAACATAAAATAAAAAAGCTTCCTTATCATGCTTATTGCCATAAGAAAAATATTGAGATATGATGCCTTGCAATTCCATTAGATCATTAAAATATTTATCGCTTGGACTTGTATTTGCAATAAGTGAATCGATTAATATTTTTGTTGTATCAATATCACCTGATAAAAATGTTAAATGAATTTTTTTCATGGTAAACGAATTAATATACTTTATTGAACGATCTTGCTGATAGTATTGTTCATTATGATTTTTAGCATTCTTTAGGTTTCCTTCAGCTAAATATGTATCTCCTATTTTTAAGATAATATTATTTCGAAGATCATTATTTGGCCTTGCTTTAAAAGCAGAAAAATATGAATTTCTTGCTCCTTCAAAATCATTCATGATATTTAATTGTAATTCTCCTAGTCGATAATGCGCCTTCGAGGAAAAAGTAGACGCAGGAAGCTCTTTTAGTATTTGTTGATATAAATTAAATGTTGATTCAATATATTTCAATGAATCCTTTTGAAATTCATGTACTTGATTAATAAAGAATATATTATCTGGATAGAAATTGACTAATCTATTTTGATAATTATTTTCAAGTAATTGGGTTTCATATGTTTTACCGAGTCCTAGTAATGCATCTCCAATAATAGATGAGTTAAGGGTTGATTTAATATCTAATAGTTTTTGATAACTATCAATTGACAATCTATACTGACTTTCTTTTCTCAAATTCTCTGCGAGGTTTAACCATCTCTGAAAATCAGAATTACTTTGCAAACCCATTGATAGATGCATATTAAATGCATCATTATACTTTTCTATTTTAAAATAAAATCCTGCTAATAGTTTGTGAATTCTAAAATTGTTCTCTTCTAGATTGGAAACCAATATTTTTTCTATTAATAGGTGATTTTCTGGATCATCACTAATAAGTAATATCTTATCCATGACAAGTTTTTCATGAGCTGGATTTGATTTAATATATACCAATAATTCATCTAAAGAGAGATCATATGTTTGTCTAGAATAATAGTAATTTGCTAAATCAAGTGATAATAAATCTTTTTTATTTAATTTTCTTCTTCCTGTATAAACTAATTTCTTCATTTTTTGAGTTAAACTAAGTCGGCTATATGTGTGTAAAAGCATCCTATATGCACTTTGGTTTTTCCCATAATTATTTTCAAACTTTTCCCAAACTTTATCTGCATTTAACCTATCATTGTTTAGATATAATATTTCCCCAAGCTCTATATGGGCCTGTAAATCATTAGGATGTGATTTAATCCAATTCTCAATTAGCAGAGTAGCTTTAGATAGTTCTTCAGTTCTTTTAAAAATATCCTTCAATCGCTGATATGCCTGTCTATTTTTAGGGTTTTTATCAAGCAATTCTTCATATATATTTTTTGCTTTTTCTAGTTCGCCTTTGCGTTCCATAAATAAAGCATCTTGTATATTACTCATTCTCTGAGTCATTACATTTATTTGTGATAATAATATACCTGTGATAAATAAAGGGAATAGTCTATTCATTAATTGTCGAGTCTTTTTTAGTGCTAATTTGTTCAATTTTACTTAACGAATTAAAATATCTTCTAATCATTGTTTGATAATCACGGGAATAACCAGCTTTTAATGATTGATTTAGGGCTTCCATAGCAAGATTTCTTCTTTGACCATAGTCTAATGGAAGCCCTGATGGGCCTTCATAAATGATTTCGTTTGCAGTTTCTGCTTTCCTCTCTTCTTTAAATCCTCTTTGTGTCATCGACTTTTGACTATCAAGCATTCGTGATAATATTCGCTGCTGGCGTTCTTTCGTTTGTTGATTATATCTTCTTTTTTGAAAATCATTAATCACATCTTCTATTTCTTTGGAAATACCTTGCATATCACCCAAGCCACCCTTGCCTGATTTTTTACTTTCATTCATTAGTTGCTGTAGACTTTTTTGAACTTGTTGCTGTTGACTTAATAGCCTTCCCATAAGCCCTTCTTTAATAGAAGATGATAGCTGACCTAGTGCTAATTGCATGCTTTCATTATTTATTCCCTGTTGCTGATCAGACATTTGTTGCATACGTTTTAAAAATTGTTCAAATCCACTTGCTGATCCGGTTAATTGCATTTGATCCATTGATTGTGAAACTGCTAAAATAGCTGAGTTTAATCCTTCCATTGCAGATTTTTGATTGTTTGCTGCCCCTCTCCCGTTTCTTTCTGCCAATCTTTTCTTAGCTTCTTCCATATGATTATTTGCCATTCCCATTCCTTGGCCAATTTTTGGCGTAACTGCAAATGTCTCTTTTGAAAGTTCAATTATTTCAGAAACAATTTTTGTTAGTTGGTCTTGTATAAATTGCTGTTTTCCTGCCATTTCACCTAATCTTTGCGAATTTCTTGGTATAGATCTTGTTATTTTTTCAAGTGATTCTTGATTTTTTGATAGTTCAAGTAGATTTTTAAAAATATTTTGGAATTTTAAAGCCATTTCTTGAGTTGTTTTTTTTTCAAATTGATTTTTAATTTTATTCATCTCTGATTGAATATTCTTCATGTTCTCTAATGCAGATGCGCTCTTTTGTTTTGCCCTCTCTTTACGATTCTTTTGAAGCTGTCTTATCGTTTGGTTTATTAATGATTCAGTTTCATTTGCAGTGCGACTACTCGCAAGATCTTCTAATGCTTGCGATGATTCTTTATCAAATTCATCCATTGCTTTAGCGGCGTCTTCCATTATTTCGCGTATATTGGAATATTCATTGCTATTTCGTTTTTCATCAAATCTTAACTGTTCTAATAAGTTTTTATCAGATTTAGAATTAAGATCTTGAATTTTATCATTTGTTTGCTCTTGTTGTTCAACAAGTTTATCTAATCTTTGTACTGTTTCATTTAATTTCTGTTCTGCTTTTATTCTTTTAAATATATCAAGAAAACGATCAAGTTGTTGTTCAATATTATCAAGATTTGATGATAGGTTTTCCATCGCTTTCATTAGATCTTTTGTATTCATTCTATCTAAAGCCTTTTTGATCTCATCTAAATCAGTCATTAATTCAGGATCTAATATTTCATTTACTAATTCACGAAGTTCTGAAAGCTTTAACATAAGCTCATCTGAGAATAATTCATGTTTTTCTGCTGCTTTATTAATTGCTTCCATTGATTCAGCAATATTCTTTAAGGCTTCAGTTTCCTTTTGTATTTTTGATAATGTTTCTTCTATTTGTTTCTTTTGAGCCCAATCAACTTTATCAGATTTTAGCATTTCTAATTTAAGATTCTTTAATTGATCTTGTATTTTATCTATTTCATTTGACCTCATGATTAAATCATCCACCATCTTATCTTCTTTTTCTTCAATTGATGCAAATAAATCACCCAAAGAGGGAAGTCTTGCGATATATGTATTTGAAATAGATTTTTTTGGTCCAGAAACTTTATCATTATCATATAATTCAAAATGATAATGGACTTCATCTTCAGGCATTAGATTATATTTATTTAACTTCCAAATACTCTTTATTTCCTGAGAAAGGATTCTTGGATCAGAAATATAAATCGGGAATATAGATATTTGAGACTGGTTCTCTATATAACTTGGGCGTTTTATTTCATATCCGATTTGAAGAGTACTAAATCCAAAATCGTCTTCAATTTTAATTTGAATAGGAATCTGTTGTTCAGTTCCTAGCTCTAATATTGGTTGCGGTTGAATTACGCTCATTTCAGGTTTGAGATCAGGAATTGTTTGCAAATAATATGGTATAGAGTTCTGGTTAGTTACACCACGATGATCCTCTAATAATATTTTTAGCAAAGCATCTTCTTTAAATATAAATCCACCAGCTGCCCGTTTTCCTTTGATTTTCAAAGGTGTTTTTTGCTCATTTAGACTTAAATATCCGTTTTTTAATTTCCTATTACTTTTTAAATCAATTCTAATTGATGAACCTATTAATGCATTTACATCCGATTGATTTGCTTTTTGAATACTTATTGGTAAACCAGAATAATTAGGGGGGGAGATCTTTATTGTAAACTCTTCCATAATTGGTCTGTCTGTAACCGATATATAATAGTAGGGTGTAATAATTTTATCCCATGCTTGCCAAAAATATTCTGCTGGTGAATATGCTCGATATCTATAATCCTCGTATACGTCTTCAACTTCATAAGTATATAAACCATTAGAATCCCTATTCATTATATATAAAATTGATGTGTCATTTGAACTAGCAATTAATTCTAGATAAAGTGAATCAGGCACTTGTCCAAAAGCTTTAAAATTCAAAGGACTTGATTCTCCTCCAAGCAAGTGAATATTTCTCGTAATTCCTTCAATATAAAAAGGTTTTGGAACCTCAAATTCATGATATGGATGGCCCCATCGGATCATTGCATTTGATGTCGAATTCCAAGATAACACAATCATTATTATTCCTAATGAAAGAATTAACAAATTAATTACTTTCCAAAATTCTGCAAGTCTAGTTGGAAATAGTTTTTTAAGATTTAACCTATTTAGTTTTTTTGATATCCCATCAATGTAAGAATTGCTTAATGAATTTGATTCAATAGGGCTATTAGACTTTTCTAATTGGAATGCGTTAATTACAACATCACTTTTGGGGAATGCTAGCTTACCAGCAGAGCGGGCAAGTTTGGACCACGAATAACGTTTAATTTTATTTTGTTCTATTAATACATTAATTATAAATACAAATAGAATAATAAGAAGACCTGAAACAAGAAGAGTTTTTAATATGAATAATCGAATTGAACTAGATAGATAAAAAATAGATTCATAGCCAATTCCTAGAAAAAATATTATTAGGAGAATAGAGTATAATAACCACGCAAATGTTATGAAGTCATTTTGCACTGCTTCTTTACGAATTCGTTTTAAGTGGTCTGTGATAGATCGCATGTTATTGAGTTAAAGCAAAATAAACAATATTAACACCCATCTGTAAAGCATTTAATCTGATTTCCTTGGGATTATTATGCACTTCTTCATCTTCCCAACCATCCCCCAAATCAGACTCAAAAGAATATAAGACCATAATCTTATCTCCATTAAATAAGCCGAATAATTGAGGAGGTTTACCATCATGTTCATGTATTTTAGGAAGTCCATTAGGCATGTCATAATATGAATGAAACACTTTATGATAATGTGGAATCTCTACAAAATCTTTATTTGGGAAGACGCGTTTCATTTCACGACGAAATGATTGGTTTAATCCATAATTATCATCGGCATGTAAGAAACCCCCATTTAATAAGTGATCTCTAAGTGCAATAATTTCTTCATCATTTAATCTAATATTTCCGTGCCCAGTTAAGTATAAATATGGATGAGAAGGGAGCTCTTTATCTGACAGCTTAATTCTATTTTCTTCATGTTCAGCTTTTATTTTTGTATTGATGGTTAAAAACTTAAGTAAGTTTGGTATGCTAGATGGATCACTATACCAATCGCCACCACCTCCATAGTGTACGCGCGATATTGAAAAGGTTTGACCATATAAGATATTCAGAAAAAATATCATTATTAACTTGGTGTTTGAATATTTCATAACACTAATCTAATACTCTAAATATATTTTTCAATGGTCGTAAATAAATTATGTTCCATCATATAATTGTCATATCCATATAAAAATTAGAACAAAATTGTATATATAATATATTTTATATAGTTTAATAGCTTACACTTGCAAACAAGTGTATCTAACGTTTATTTTTCATTAGATGCAATTACGAATTTATTCCATTATTCTAATTTGCAGCCACATATCACTAGTCTATGCTGGCCCGGCGGTTGAGGATTCAGTTAAATCCTATATGTGGGGTTTAATTAAAATTAATCCTAAACCAAAAATCCAATATGAACCGGGATATTGGAAGGATCGCATTTATCATCCGCGAGAATTTCATCATCCGATCAACTTTATTCCTCTCGAATTGCGTTATGGATTAAGCTTTACCGGTGGAGCTGGTGATTATGGACAAAATATGCCGACAAGTTGGATAAAATATGATGAAGATTTTGGAGGAAGTCATTTTAATGCGGGAAAAAAGATTGCCAAGTTTGGGCACCAACTTGATATTGATATGTTAAAATTAAATATCTCTAATTTGATTTTAAATACAAGCTGGTTAGATATGAATACAGGAATTAACTATCGTTATTCAAATCTTTTTTTCCCAGATACAATCCCCATGAATCAATGGGGAAATATTAATCCTAATTGGAATATAAATAGAAAATTTTCACCAAAACTTTCTGAATTTAGTTTAAGCCATGCCTTGATATTTCAATGGTTTGAACAATTTTATTTAAATATGAGGTACACATGGGGAATAGCAAGGTCAAAATTTTATTTAAATTCTAATTCGAACGATAATAATCCAATTGGCTGGGGCCCGTCTACTTCATATTCAATTGGTTTAAGATATATTTTCGAAACGGAAAAAAATTATAGGTTTGCAGTTGGACTAGATTTAAAACATTCTTATGTAAAAATAAAAAATATTGATGACCCTAATGATATAACCCCAATCAATCGATTTGATCTGCAAGATTATGGAATTTATCTTACTATTGGATCGTTTTATGGAGGGGACTTATCCAGCGGTGATAATGCCAAAGAGTACTATTATAGGGGGGATTTTATTGAATCAAAAAAAATATTCGAAGAGTTTATTAATGACAATCCAACTCATAGCAACCTATATAGAGCAAAGATGTATCATCAACTTTCATTAAAAAAGATTCCATATCAATTATTTAAAGAAGGGTTGCAATTTGAAACTAGAGGAATGATTGATAGAGCAGTTGATAGATACATGTCATCTTTGCAAAATGCCGATTCAACTTTATCTCTTGAAATAAATGCGCATCTTAAAAAAATAGCTAGTTTTAGAATGCAGGATGCTGAAGTCTTGATTAGTAAGGGTAAATATAATGAAGCTAAAGCATTATTAAATAAAACAGTAATATTTTCAAAAAAAGCAGAGAAAGAAATGCCAAGATTTGAAGCTTTAATAATGATGGGAATAGGAGAAATTGCCTTAACATATCGTTTTTATGATAAAGCTCTTCAGCTATTTAATGACGCATCCAAAAAATATCCAATATTTAATAGACAGATAAATGCATACCGTTTTCAGATTGCTGCTATGATGGTAAATGATATTAAGGATATTAATGATCCAGGCGAAATAAAGTTAGCAATAGTTAGCCTTGAAGAGGCAAAAAAATTAAGCGGGTTAGGGACCGTAAATGAAAAAATATATCAAGAATTAAAAAAACGATTAACTATTATTGAAAATTTATCTATTCGTTATGGAATCGATAAAAGAATGGAAGAGGAAAGATATCGTCGCATTAGATTAAATAGCGCTACAATTAAGATTGGTATGACCATACCTGAAGTAATGGATATTATTGGAAAACCAATTGAGATTATTCACGAACAGGATCTTTATGGAAAGGATGCCCAGCTTTGGTTATATAATTTAAGTAATGATAAAAATTTAGAATTATCTTTTTTTGATTATAAATTATTTAAGATTGAATAACTTATAATAAATGGGCATTTCTTCTTAAAAACATAATTTCTACACCAATAACTTTAAGAATTCCAGCTGCAGGAACAGCAAGCAGCATACCAATTGGTCCAATGAGTGTTCCTCCGATCAGTAAAGAAATCATAACAATTAAGGGATGTATCCCCACACTTTCCCCTACTAATATAGGAGTTATAATATTATTATCAATTTGTTGTACGATTAGGAACATAATGATAATATCCAAGATATAAAAAGGCGATGGTATTGTATTAAATATTTGATGGTTTATTGCAACATCAAATCCAATATTATTCATAATTGCTATTAAGATTGCAGGTAACATACCAGCGAATGGTCCTACAAGAGGGATTAGATTTGCAAGACCAGCAATAATTGCTATAAAAACCACAAGAGTTAAATTTGCCCCCATTAGATTTAATATAGATAAACCAATAAAAGACATTAAAGCAACGCTAGAAGCTGCTAATAATTGCCCTTGAAGATATTTAGAAACTTGTCGTTCAATATTAAATATTACGCGTAGACCCATTTCGAAATATTTGTTAGGAATGAACTGAACGATTGATTTTTTGAATTCATAGTAGTTTGATAGCAGAATAATTGTAAATATTAAAACCATAATAGTAGTAAAAATAAAACCTCCAATAGCGCTAGCTAGGGACATTAAGTTTTGGATTATTTCACCTACCATGACATTAAGCTTTGATACAAAATTTGAGGAATCTATATCTGGAATATTGATATATTTATTTAAATATGATTCAAGATTTGTGGATAAAGAATTTAAATTATCATCATACCCTTTAGTTTCAATCTGCTTAGAAAACTCACGAGCTTGACTTACCATTCCAGATGCGAAGCTTTTTAAGAATACAACAAATGTCGTTATTAAACTAATCGTAACAATTACTATACTGATTCCCCTTGATTTTATTTTACTTTCTAATTGATCAACTAATGGTAGCAAAATTGTAGTAAATAGGAATGCAAAAATTAGCATAGTTACCACAGATGAAATATATGGCCATATGATTATAAAGAAACCAAATGAAATTACTATTACAATTAATCTATATATTAATTGAATATAATTTTTATCATTATTATTCATTATTTATTCTTCTTTTTCAATTGGTTTTCCATCAGTAATTCATTTGTTTTTCTAAGTCTTGTACATACTACTTTGGAAAGATTTTGTAAAATTTTGTTACCTAATGAAGGATTTATTTCAATTAGAGCTTCTAAGTCTGGTCTAAAAAAACCTAATAGTCTTGTATGATCTTGTGCTAAAGCAGCAGCAGAACGAACTTCATCTTCCATTAAAGCCATTTCTCCAAAAAAATCCCCATTGGAAAGTTCTGCTAATACTTGAGAATTTCCACTTGCCTCTCCAACTATAATATTTACTATGCCTGAATGAATAATAAACATCCCTTCTCCAGGAGCATGACGTTTAAATACATATTCATCTGGTTTATAGATTCTATCATGGAGCAACTTACTGACCTCTTCCAATTCTTTATGATTTAGATTAGCAAAAATGGGTATTCTTTTGATTATTGTAACAGTTTCACTTTCTTCTTTACCCCAGTTTGTAAAAATATTTTTCCAATATGCGTTTTTCAAATTCTTTACCTCATAATATTAATGATTAGATAAAAATAGACAGGATCTTTAGTGTTGTCAAGATTACTCTTTAATTGATCATTAAAACCTTTTGGATAGATTTTACACTACTAGGTACCTTCACACAGTATGCTTATACGTTTTTTATTAATTATTAGTGTAATTATCAATTATAATATCCATGCTCAAGATGATCGACGGGATTTTGATGCTGAATTAAATTATCAATCGGGAGCAATTGATAAGGTAAAGAAAGAAATTGAAGAGACAAGAAGAAAGATTAAATCGCAAAAGCAAAAAGAAAAAACAACATCCCGACGTTTATTAAATATTGATAAAGAAATTTCATTAACAAATAAATTATTTAATCAGCTCAAAAACGAATTAAATAACACAGAAGTAGAAATTGATAAGTTATCAAAAGGTATAAAAGCTAATGAGCAGCAATTATCAAAATTGCGGTATAGATATTCAAAAAGAATTACTCAATTGTATAAAAAGGGAACACTTTCAGATATTGAGAAGATTTTGAGTTCTTCTTCCTGGAGACAGGCAATATATCGTGCAAAATACATGGGTATTATATCAGATATTGATCAAAGAACTCAAAACAAAATTAAATCGTTATTGATTGATATAGGGAAACAGAGAATTTCTCTAGAGTCAAATTATAGAAATAAAGTTCGATTAAAAAAGGATCAAGAAGAAAGCAAAGTGTCATTAAGGGCTAGTAGAAAAAAACGCCAAAAAGAACTAGATAAGATTAAAAAAAATCAATCTGAGTTAACAAAATATCTTGAAGAAAAACAGGCTGGCATGCAGGAATTAGAAGCTTTACTAAAGAAAATTCGTCAAGATAAATCAAGTTATGGTAGAGCAGATCGTATCAGAAAGCAACAAGCCGCATTAAAGACACAAGTGTTTGGTAAGCTTAAAGGTCAGCTACCTTGGCCTGCAAGCGGTAGAGTAGTAAAAAAGTTTGGCCGATCTTGGAATCCTGAAAGAAAAACAACCACAGAAAACCCCGGTATAGATATTAAAGGGAAACCTGGATCTTCAGTAAGATCTATTATCGGGGGCATTGTAACAACGATAACATATATTCGAGGATATGGAACTACATTAATTATTGATCATGGAGGAGGCTTCTATACCGTTTATAGTCATGTTACTAATGTAGAAGCTAATGAAGGGGCAGAAGTTCAGGCTGGAGATGTGATTGCTTATATGGGCGATGCTGGTTCAATTGAAGGTTCAAAATTGCATTTTGAGATATGGGGGAATGGTCAAAAATTAAATCCAGAAAAATGGTTAATGAAACGATGAACTTTATGAATATTAAAATGCAAAATACTATATGGGAAAGGATGATTCTTTCAAAAAAAAATAACCGTGTTGGTAGTGCATATTTATTCTTAGGACCAAATGGATCTGCAAAGGAGGCATTAGCTTTAAAACTTTCTGCGCATTTAAATTGTAATGAAGCCACTATTGATCCATGCGGCATCTGTAGTTCATGCAAAAGGACATTAGCTTTCCAGCATGAAAACTGTCATTTAATAGTTCCTATACCAAGCGATAAACAACTATCTAATTCCTATAAAAAGAACACCCTATTAACAGAAATGAAATTAAAATCTAATAATCCTTTTCATAAGATTTCTATCCCCAAAGCAAAAAGGATACCTATAAGTTTAATTAGAAATTTGAAAAAAGAATTATTCTTAAAATCAATTGATTCAGGTAGAAAGATTGTACTGATTTTCGATGCACATATGTTGTGTGTTGGAGATGCTTCATCTGCAAATGCTATATTAAAAATATTAGAAGAACCTCCTAAAAATACAACATTTATTTTGGTTTCTGATCGTAAAGGGGAATTACTACCAACAATTTTGTCCAGGTGTCAAATTATAAATTTTCCCCCTCTGCAAAATGATGAAATTATTAGTTATTTATCTTTAAGCGGGGTTGATAGTTCTCTAGCTGAATTTGCTGCTGGTATGTCTGAGGGTAATATGAATTATGCCCAAAGAATATGTAAAAATGGAATTGAGGATATAAAGCAAATAATAGAAAAGTTTACTAGTACATTAATAGTATATAATGAAAAAAGATGGAGAATATTTATTCAAGACTACAGTAGAATGGCTCAAAATAATTTTACCGAGTATGAATTTCATCTTTTTTTATTTCAATGTTGGCTGAAGCAAGCTCGAAAAAAACGTAATAACTTATATGGAGAATCTTTATTTGAGCAAATTAATGAAAATATTGAAAATTTTAATTCCAGGTTTCCTGATGGAAGATTGGATCAAATAAATCTTATGGTTGAGGAAATTATTAATGCCCCAAAGAAAAACTTTTTTATGCCCATACAATTAACCAATTTCTTAATTGGTGTCCAAAAAAATTGTTTAATTAAAAATAATAATTTATAACATGACCGATAGTTTTTATATAACAACACCTATTTATTATGTAAATGATAAACCACATATTGGTCATGCTTATACAACAATATTAGCGGATGTAATAGCACGTTTTTATCGACAGCTTGATTATGACACTTTTTTCTTAACTGGTTTAGATGAACATGGTCAAAAAGTACAGGAAGCAGCTAGTAATCGTAAGATTGAACCGCAAGTACATTGTGATGAAATGGCGCCTAGATTTATAGAATTATGGGATAAGCTCCATATTTCAAATGATGATTTTATTAGAACTACAGAGCAAAGACATAAAAAAGTTGTCCAAGATTTTTTGCAGTTGGTATATGATAAGGGAGATATCTATAAAGATGAGTATACGGGGTTATACTCTGTATCTGAGGAGAGATTTATTACTGAAAAAGAAGCTGAAAGTGAGGACTTTCGTGATATAAAAGAATTAAAAGAAATTAATTATTTCTTTAAAATGAGCAATTTTCAATCTCAATTACTCGCATACATCGAAAATAATGAAAATTTTATTCAACCTGCGCATCGAAGAAATGAAATTCTTGGTTTTTTAAGGAAGCCCTTATCTGACTTATGTATTTCACGACCTAAATCAAGATTAAATTGGGGAATTGAATTACCATTTGATACTGATTATATTACTTATGTCTGGTTTGATGCCTTAATTAATTACCTAACTGCGACTGGATATGGAAATGATGATATATCGTACAATAAATGGTGGCCAGCTGATTATCATCTTATTGGTAAAGATATTTTAACCACTCATGCTGTTTATTGGCCAACAATGTTGCTATCAGCAGGGATTCCTCTTCCAAAGACAATATTTGCACATGGATGGTGGTTAAGCGGGTCATCTAAAATGAGTAAATCTATTGGTAATGTAGTTAATCCTCTTGATTTGATAGAAAAATATGGAGTTGACCCTGTTCGGTATTATTTAATGAGGGAGATGGTTTTGGGGCAAGATGCTAATTTTACTATGGAATCTTTTATTAAGCGTTATAATAGTGATTTAGCAAATGATTTTGGAAATTTATTAAATCGCATATCTACTCTTATTAAGAAAAATTATGAAGGTATAATCCCAGAGCAAGGCAGCAAAACTTCTGATGAAGAAGTTGTTATAGAATCAGCAGAAAAATTAGTTAATGATATGGATAAAAAAATTAAGCAAATGAAGATTAATGATTCCATTGAAGAAATCATGCAGTTTGTAAGAAGCATTAATAAATATATGGAAGATCAAAAGCCATGGGTTCTTGTTAAAGAAGATAAAAATATGGCTGGTAGAGTATTGTATACAGCTGGAGAATCAATTCGGATTGCAGCAGTTTTATTATCTCCAGTGATGCCAAATAGATGCGCTGAAGTGTTGCATGCATTTAATTCAGGAAAATCAAGAAAGTGGGGAGAGCTAAAATCAGGATCCAAGTTGAATGATCATAATACTCTTTTTCCTCGCATTCAATAATTAATACGATTTTCTTATGTTAACCGATAGTCACTGCCATCTATTCTATGATGAAATACTTCAAGATATTGATAATGTTATTGTTCGTTCAAAAAAATTAGGTGTTAATCGGTTTATTTGTGTGGGAACAAATATAAATGACTCCCTATTATCATTAGATATTTCCAAGAAATTTGAAAATGTTTTTTGTTCTGCCGGTGTACATCCTCATGATTCTCAAAATGTTGATAAAGACTATATTCAGCAAATAGAATTAATAATGAAATCAAAAAAAATGATTGCTATTGGCGAAATTGGGCTGGATTATTTTAGAAATATTTCTTCTAAAAAGAGCCAGATAAAAGTATTTCACGAGCTTTTACAACTTGCAGATAATATTAAAAAGCCAATTATATTTCACAATCGAGATGCCGATAAGGATATAATTGATATCTTATCTTGCTATCCAAATGTTATTGGCGTATCTCATTGTTTTTCCTCTACTCTTTCTACAGCTAAAAAATTATTAGATATGGGATATTATATTTCATTTTCTGGTAATCTAACATTTAAAAATAGTATGTTGCCAAGTGTAGCAAAACATTTGCCACTTAATAGATTATTAGTTGAAACTGATTCTCCATATTTGAGCCCTGAACCTTTCCGTGGAAAACCTAACGAGCCAGGTAGAACGCGATATGTTGCAGAAAAATTAGCTGAAATTCATAATATTTCTTTTGAATCTATTGCCAATCAAACAACGAAAAATATAAATAAGTTGTTTTCTTTTTGATGAACCACCCATTTAGAAAAAAATGGGGGCAAAATTTTCTAGTAGATAATAATCTATTAAAAAAAATTGTACGTACTATTAATCCAAAATCTGATAACTCTATTTTAGAGATTGGGCCAGGAGAAGGTGCCTTAAGTGAAAAAATATTACCCATTGTTAAAGAAATGGTGGGGGTTGAAATAGATCCTTTACTAATTGAAAAATTAAAAATACACGATAAACTAAAAGATTTAATTATCATTAAAGGCGACGTATTACTATATGAGATAGATAAATTACCGATTTCTAATCCAGTAAGAGTTATTGGAAATATTCCGTATAATATTACAACTCCAATAATATTTTGGTTAATTGAGCAATTAGATTATTGGGATGATGCATTTTTAATGGTACAAAAGGAAGTAGCAAATAGATTAGTTGCTCAAACATCAACAAAGGCATATGGAAAATTAACCGTAGTTGTGGGAGCATATTTAGATATAAAATCCAAATTTATTATCCCTCCTGATGTTTTTATCCCTAAACCCAGAGTAGACTCTGCATTTATTCATTTGACAAAAAAATTAAAACCACTTATTGAAGATAAAAATTATATTACGTTTAATAAAATTGTATCAACCGCATTTAATCAAAGACGTAAAATGCTTAAAAATTCAATGAAAAGTTGGGATATTTCAGATCAAATAATTCAAACAATTGATTTTACACGTCGACCGGAGACTCTATCCATAAAAGAATTTGCATCATTAATTGAGTAAAAAAAACTTCTTAACAGGATCCTTGAGTCGTATATGTTAAATAGTGTAAATTTACTGGCTAATCTAGAATAATAATCACGAGGTATAAATGGCAAAAACTGGAAGAACCGTAAATGAGTCTAATCGGAGCTTGAGTAGATATTTGGAGGAAATTGGTGATTTTGAACCGTTAAATCCCGATAGAGAAGTAGAGCTTGCGATTCGAATCAAACAAGATGACCATAATGCTTTGGAAGAGCTTGTTAAGGCTAATTTGCGTTTTGTTGTATCAGTAGCTAAAGATTACCAAGGACAAGGATTGCCTTTAACAGATTTAATTAATGAAGGTAACCTTGGGTTAATTAAAGCTGCAGGTAGATTCGATGAGACAAGAGGATTTAAATTTATTTCTTATGCAGTTTGGTGGATAAGACAATCAATTCTTCAAGCACTTGCAGAGCATTCTAGAATTGTTCGTTTACCTCTAAACCGCGTTGGGACAATTAGTAAGATTACTAAAACAGCTGAAAAACTTGAAGCTGAAATTGAACGCTCACCAAATGAAAAAGAAATTGGTAGACAATTAAATATGACACCTGATGAAGTTATAGATGCTATGAGAATATCAAGAAGACATCAATCGTTAAATGCGCCATTTAGAGACGGTGATAAAAATTCTCTTATTGATATAATTAAAGATGACAATCAATTGGCGCCAGACGCTCCTTTGATGAATGATTCTTTGAAAGATGAAATTAGCAACTCTCTTGACACCCTTAAGGATAGAGAGCGAATGGTGATCAAAATGTATTTTGGAATTGAACGAGACTATGCTCTTACATTAAATGAAATAGGAGAAGAGTTTAATCTTACACGTGAGCGTGTTAGACAAATTAAAGAAAAAGCGATTCGTCGTTTAAGACATCGTTCTCGTAGTAAAACGTTAAGAAACTATTTAGGATAATTCTTCTAAGGAGGTGAATATAAATTGGTTGAAGTAACCGTTAGAGATGGTGAGCCTTTAGAGCGTGCGTTAAGGCGTTTTAAAAAGAAATGGGAAAGAGCTGGAATCTTACGAGAAGTAAGACAAAAAGCATATTATGTAAAACCTAGCGAAAAAAAGCGTGCTGAGAGAAAAAAAGCAGCAAGAAGAATGACTAGAATATCCCATTATTAAATCTAATAATTTAATTATGAAGGTTCATGAAAAGGTTCGGGTGTTATTCCTGAACCTTTTTTATTTTAATATATGTTGATTCGTAGTATTTCTGGTATACGAGGTTTGGCCAACTCTGATTTGACAAAACAATCTTGTTATAATTTTGCTAATGCAATTCATGAAATAATTCCTGATGGTGTGATTATGATTGGTAGAGATACGCGCCCATCTGGAGAGGAATTATTGGCAAATGTCTCTGATCAATTGCTCAATTGTGGTAGAAATGTTATTACATTAGGCATTGTTCCAACTCCTACAATTCAATATATGGTACAAAACACTGAAGCTCAGGGAGGTATAGTTATTACTGCCAGCCATAATCCAATAGAGTGGAATGGATTTAAATTCATTAGAAATGATGGTACATTTTTTAGACCTAACGAATGTCAAAATCTTTTTTCAATAATGGATAAAAATAATTTTACAAAACATGAACATGCTTTAGGTGTGATTATGCAGGATGTTAATGCTGTACAAAAACACATTATTAATATCCTTGGATTAAGCTGTGTTGATATTAGTCAAATCCGTAAGAGAAGATTTAATGTGGTTATTGATGCGATAAACGGTGCGGGGTATGATGCTTTGCCTAGGCTACTTGAAGCCTTAAACTGCAATGTAATTGCTATTAATTGTGATCCTAGCGGTGATTTTATTAGAGGAGCAGAGCCTCTACCAAAAAATCTAACTATGTTGAGTGAAACTGTTTTAAAAACAAAAGCAGATATTGGGCTTGCTCTTGATCCAGATGCTGATCGTTTAGCAGTAGTATCAAATAAAGGAACACCAATCGGTGATGAATACACTTTGGCTTTAGCTGCTGATGGATATATAAGGGGGAAACAACCAGAAGAGACATTTGTGATAAATTTATCGACATCTATGGTATTAGAAAAAATAGCAAATAAGAATAATTGTAAAGTAATTAGAACAGCTGTAGGCGAAATTAATGTTGTGGAAAAAATGATACAAACAGGCGCTGAATTAGGAGGAGAAGGGAATGGAGGTATTATATTAAAAGAATCACATTATGGCCGCGATTCACTTGTTGGTTGTGTAATGGTATTAAACCGTTTGGCCCAAACTAACGAGAGCTTACATGATATTTATCTAGGTTTCCCTCAATTTATAATTATTAAGGATAAAATCAAAATTTCTAGTAACGATCTTAATGATTTAATTATGCATTCAAAAAGAATTTTTGGGGATGCAAATATAAATATTGAAGATGGAACAAAATTTACATGGGATAATAAATGGATTCATTTGCGCAAGTCAAATACCGAGCCAATCGTACGTATATATTCCGAGGCAATAGATGAAGAAACGGCTCAAGATTTAATTAATAAAGTAAAATCATTTATGAATAATTAATTGTATTATGATATATAATACTACCATAGATCAAGTTGGATGCTCTGAAAGAGTTAAAAGAATATTTTCAAGAAGTATTAAAAAAGAGTCTAAAATGTGGGCTTTAAAGAAGATTCTAAGCATGTTAGATCTTACTACTTTAGAAGGAAGCGACTCTCCTGGAAAAGTAAAACAGTTATGCTACAAAGCTGCACATTTACATGATAAGCATCCTGGATTACCACGAGTTGCTGCAATATGTGTTTATCCAAATATGGTATCAATAGCTCAAGAATCTTTAAAGGGGACAAATATAAAGACTGCATCTGTAGCGACAGGATTTCCGAGTGGAATGACTAATTTAAGAGCAAAATTAGATGAAGTTAAATATGCAGTAAATGAAGGAGCGGAAGAAGTTGATATGGTAATATCTAGAGGACATTTTTTAAGCGGAGAATTGAATTATGTTTCTGATGAAATAGCAAAAGTTAAAGAAGCTTGTGGCAATGCAAAACTTAAGGTTATTCTTGAAACGGGAGAGCTTTGCACATTAGATAACGTAAGAAAAGCAAGTGATTTGGCAATGGATTCAGGGGCAGATTTTATCAAAACTTCTACAGGTAAAATTACAGAAAGCGCTACCCCTATTGTAGTATTAACAATGTTAGAAGCAATACGAGATAATTATCATCTTACAGGTAAAAAGATTGGCATGAAGCCGGCAGGAGGGATAAGCAAATCAAAACTTGCTATACAATATTTAGTTATGGTTCGTGAGACACTTGGCAATGATTGGCTCACACCTGATCTATTTAGATTTGGAGCAAGTTCTCTTGCAAACGATGTTTTGATGCAAATAATTAAGCAGGGTCAAGGTAATTATCAATCCTCTAATTATTTTTCCTTAGATTAAGTTATGTCTAAAAATAGTAAAGCGAAAAAAAATTCATCAACAACTTGGCAATATAGTAATGCATTAGAGAGTGTGGATCATATTTCAATTTCTCCAATTTACAACTTGTATATTGGTGGAAAATTTGTCAAACCATTAACTAAAAAATATTTTAATTCTATTAATCCAGCTAATGAGAAAAAACTG
The DNA here is from genome assembly GCA_029936965.1 of Fidelibacterota bacterium. Classification (GTDB taxonomy): domain Bacteria; phylum Fidelibacterota; class Marinisomatia; order Marinisomatales; family TCS55. Next base: position 110,984 of record JAPYRG010000003.1, on the reverse strand, counting down.
GCCGAAATAGCATTAGCTGGGAAATCTGATGTTAATAAAGCTGTATTGGCTGCAAGATCAGCTTATGATAATGTATGGTGCAGAATGGATTCTGCAGAAAGAGGAAAATATATATACCGTATTGCAAGATTAATTCAGGAAAAATCAAGAGAATTAGCAATTATTGAATCTCTAGATGGCGGAAAACCAATAAGAGAATCGAGAGATATTGATATCCCTTTGGCGGCAGCACATTTTTTTTACTATGCAGGATGGGCTGATAAACTAGATTATGTTTTTCCCGGAAGAAAAACTTCATCAATTGGAGTTGCTGGACAAATTATACCATGGAACTTTCCCCTATTAATGGCTGCATGGAAAATAGCACCTGCGCTTGCTTCAGGAAATACTGTTGTTTTAAAGCCTGCAGAAAGCACACCTTTAACCGCTCTTAAACTTGCAGAAATTATTCAAGAGTCTGATTTACCCCCAGGAGTGGTGAATATTATTACTGGAGACGGCACTACAGGCGAGTTATTAGTAAATAATACTAAAGTAGATAAAATTGCATTTACCGGATCAACGGAAGTAGGTAAAATTATCATTAAATCTTTAGCTGGTTCGAAAAAGAAATACTCTTTAGAGTTAGGAGGAAAAGCTGCAAATATTATTTGTGAGGACGCATCTATTGATCAAGCAGTCGAAGGAATAATTAATAGTATATTCTTTAACCAAGGGCATGTCTGTTGCGCTGGTTCAAGATTATATGTTCAAGAGAGTATATCTAATCAAATAATATCAAAATTGAAGAATAGAATGGATCATTTAATCTTGGGAGATCCGCTAGATAAGAATACTGATATAGGGGCTATTAATTCTAATGCCCAACTAAAAAAAATTAAAATGTATTTAGATCTTGGTAAAAATGAAGGTGGTATTATTTATCAATCAAAACATTCTATCCCAAAAAAGGGTTATTGGTGTGCCCCCACTCTTTTTACTGATATCAGTCAGTCTCATAGGATTGTACAAGAAGAAATTTTTGGCCCAGTTTTAGCTATTCAAACTTTTCGTACAATTGATGAAGTAATAGCCAAAGCTAATAATACCCCATATGGATTATCTGGAGGCGTTTGGACAGATAAAGGTTCAAAAATATTTCAGATATCTAAAGAAATTCGAGCAGGAGTAATTTGGGCAAATACCTTTAATATATTTGATCCAACATCTCCTTTTGGAGGCTATAAAGAAAGTGGAATTGGTAGAGAAGGTGGATTAGAAGGTATATCACCTTATGTTAATTTTATTAATAGGACTTGATAGATGAATACATCCATGCATATTAATAAAACCTATAAGCTATATATAGATGGAAAATTTTCACGGACTGAATCTGGCAGATATATGAAATGGGTTAATCCAAATAATGATCAAACTATCAATTTTTGTCGTTCTTCAAGAAAAGATTATCGAAATGCTGTACAGTCTTCGAGAAATGCATTTAATAAGTGGAACAATTTTTCAGGGTATAATAGGGGACAAATATTATATCGTATTGCTGAAATGTTAGATAGTAGAAAAGAGCAATTTATATCTGAATTAATGGTTCAAGGGAAAAGTAAAAAACAATCAAAGCAGGAAGTCTCAATGTCAATTGATCGTCTAGTATATTATGCTGGTTGGTCTGATAAATTTCAGCAAATTTTTAGCAGAGTAAATCCAGTATCAACCCCTCATTATAACTTCTCTACGCCTGAGCCTTCTGGCGTCGTTTCAATAATAGCACCAAAAGATTCATATCTTTTAGGTTTTATATCGGTTATTGTACCTGCTATTATTGGTGGGAACACTGTTGTAGTGCTTGCTTCTGAAAATAATCCTCTATGTGCAATATCTTTTTCAGAAGTATTGCATTCATCAGATGTACCCAATGGTGTAATTAATATTTTAAGTGGATTTACAAATGAACTAATTGACCATTTTTCATCTCATATGGATGTAAATACTGTAATTAATTGTGGATTAGATTTGAAGGATACAGAATTAATTCAAAAAAATTCTGCCGTTAATATTAAAAGAGTTATTAATTATGGAGCTATTGATTGGATGAATCATGATTCTCAAGATCCTTATTTTATAATGGATTGTCAAGAAATTAAAACAACTTGGCATCCCATAGGTTATTAAGATATAATATTATTTGATGTCTCAATCGGTAGTAAAAGGTGCTGAGCTTAAACTAAAAATTGAGTCTTTGGCGTATGGTGGAAAGGGGGTAGCTAGGCATCAGAATTTTGTTATATTCGTAAACAATGCTCTACCAGGTGAAGATGTGCTCGTATTTATTTATAAAATACGAAGTGGATATGCTGAAGCTAGAGTAATAGAAACATTATCAGAATCCCCATATAATGTTAATCCTAAATGCAATCATTTTAGTGTTTGTGGAGGATGTAGCACACAAAACCTTGAATATGAAGAGCAGATAAAACAAAAAATTAAACAAGTAGAGGATATCTACGTTAGGCAAGCAGGTATTGATAATTTTATAATTGAAAACGTAGTTCAAGCTGAAAACCAATATTATTATCGAAATAAAATGGAATTTTCATTTAGCAATCGACCTTGGTATTTAGATGTAGAAGAAAAGAACAATTCAAAATTTGCACTTGGGCTTCATGTTCCTAGGCGTTATGATAAAATTGTAGATATTAAAGAGTGCCATATACAAGATAAGGATTTTAATAAAATTTTAGATTTAGTTCGAACGGAAGCAATTAAAAACGAAATTAAACCATACGATAATAAAACAAATAATGGGTATTTACGTCATTTAATGCTTAGAAAGGGATTTTACACTGAAGAATTAATGGTCAATATTGTTACAAGGTATGAAGATCCAAGTAAGCTAAAACCAATAAAAAATGCAATAATAAATCACTTTCCCAATATACAATCTATAGTTAATAATATAAATACTCGTAAGGCAGACGTTGCTTATGGTGAAAAAGAAATTAATTTACATGGAGATTCTTTTATAAGAGAGAAATTGGGAGATATTACTTATGAGGTTTCAGCCAACTCTTTTTTTCAAACAAACAGTGAACAAGCAGTGAAATTATTTGAAGCAGTACAGCATTATCTTGATCTTAAAGGAGAAGAAATTATTTTTGATCTTTTTTGTGGTACTGGATCGATATCATTATTTTTAGCAAAATTAACTAAAGAAATATATGGATTTGATATAATTAAAAGTGCGATAGAAGATGCAACTAGAAACTCAGTGATTAATGGGATAGGAAATGTCAAATTTCATAAAGTTAATCTTGATACTTATTTTAAAAAAGGGAGGAATATAGAAAATTATCCTACTCCAGATGCCTTAGTTATCGACCCACCAAGATCAGGTGTTCACAAAAATATGTTAAAATCATTACCAAAATTTAAAGCAAATAAAATAGTCTATGTTTCTTGTAATCCAACAACTCAAGCTCGAGATATAGTTCAATTAATTCATTGGGGTTGGAAATTAGAATCAATGACCTTAGTTGACATGTTTCCACACACACCGCATATTGAAACAGTTGCATTGTTAAAAAAATAATTAATATAAATCCATCCTTTATATCTTAATTATTCTAGACTTAAATTTTTATATATGAGACGATGGTTTAGAAAACTAATACGGAACAGTTTCTTCCAGGTTGGAGCTGGCTTGTTTATAGTTATGATCATTGGCGGATTTATAATTATGTATTTAGAAACTGGTTCTATAACAGAAAAAGAAACACCTTTCTGGTGGGCAATTGTTACTATGACAACTGTAGGATATGGTGATTTCTCTCCTAATACACCAGAGGGAAGATTATTTGCTGTTTTTATTATGTTTGCAGGTATAGCGCTAGTGTCTCTATTAACTGCATCTATTTCATCTATATATGTAGCAAAAAGAATTCGGGAGGATAAAGGTTTGGAAAAAGTAAATATAAGTGATCATATTATTTTATGTGGTTGGAATAGAAATGCTGAATCAATTATTGATTCATTAAGAAAGCTATCTGAAAGTGATTCATTACATTTAATACTTGTAAATGAAATTCATGAAGACATAGTTAATCATCTTAGAAATAAATATAAAGATATAGATTTATATTTTGTCGCTGGTGATTTTACTAGTGAAGAGATATTAAAAAGAGCCAGTATTCAAGAGGCTCATACAGTAATTATTATTCCCAATATAGAAGATGAAAAAATTGGTTCACCAGATGAAAAAACAATTTTTGCTACACTAACCATAAAAAGTCTATCATCAAGCGTTCGCGTTGTTGCATATCTCATGCAAAGAGAAAACTTAACTCATATTCGGAGAGCTAATGTGGATGAAGTGGTATTAAGTGATGATTTTGGTGCCTATATGTTAGCTTCTCATGTTATTGATCCTGGAATTCCACAAACTACAAAAGGTTTGCTTAATGCCAGCTCTAAAGAGAGGCTGAGACGTGTTGATATCCCATCACAATTTGTTGGAAGATCATTTGATGATTTATTTGATTATTTCCGCTCAACAAACGGATGGATTCTTGTTGGATTGTATTCTGAAGAAGAGAATTTAGGAATCGGTGAAGTTTTATCTGCAGACTCGTCTGCATTAGATGCATTTATTGAAAGAAAATTAAATGAGGGGGGGATTTCTTTGCAAGAAGAGAGCAAAGTTACTACTGTAATTAACCCAAAAAGTAATTTTTTAATTGAAGAAGGCCAACGAGCCATAGTAATTCCTTGAGGTGCATATGGATATTAATGAATTAAAACAATTTGAGATATTTAAAAACTTAAATGATAAAGAAGTATCATTATTTAAAGAAAAAATGAAGAAAATTACTGTACCAGAAGGTGAGAACTTTATTATTGAGGGAGATGTTGGAGATTCGATATATCTTTTATTGAAAGGTAATGTAAGAATCAATCAGGCTCTAACTCTTTCTATGCATAAGGGAGGGCTTGATAATCGTGAAAAAGCTATTATCAATTTATCTGCAAATAAAAGACCATTATTTGGTGAAATGTCATTATTCGATAAAGAAGATCGTCGTAGCGCTAGCGTTATAGCAATTACAGAGTGTCAATTAAGTCAATTAATGAAAGATGATTTATTTTCAATTTGTGATAAAAATACAGATATAGGATATAAAGTGATGAAGAATCTGTCCAAGATTCTTTCTAGAAAAGTAATAGAGACCAATCAAAATGTATTGAAATTGACAACCGCTTTTAGTCTTGTATTAGAAAGATAATACAGTCTTTTTATTGGATTAACCTATTATATGTCTATATCTCAACTAGATAAAGTTTATAATCCAATAAATATAGAAGATAAATGGTACCAATATTGGATGGATAATAATTATTTCCATTCTAAACCAGATCCTGATAAAGAACCGTATACAATTACAATCCCTCCTCCGAATGTTACCGGCATACTCACGATGGGGCATGTATTAAATAACACTATCCAGGATATATTAATTAGAAAAGCAAGAATGGAAGGGAAAGAAGCTTGTTGGATTCCAGGAACTGATCATGCATCTATTGCGACAGAAACTAAAGTAGTAAAAATGCTAGAGGATAAGGGAATAAAAAAAGAATCTTTATCCCGGGATGAATTTTTAAAGTATTCTTGGGAGTGGAAAGAAAAATATGGTGGTATCATAATACAACAACTTAAAAAACTAGGTTGTTCTTGCGACTGGGATAGAGAACGATTTACTATGGACGACAATTATAATAATGCAGTATTAGAAGCTTTTATTATTTTATATAATAAAGGTCTGATTTACAAAGGGTTCCGTTTGGTAAACTGGTGCCCGGTATCACAATCAGCGATTAGCGATGAAGAGGTAATACATGAGGAAGTGAACGGGAATTTATGGCATTTTCGCTATCCAATTAAAGATTCTGATGAAGAATTAATTGTTGCAACAACGCGTCCAGAAACAATGTTAGGAGATACAGCTGTTGCCGTACATCCTAAAGATAAAAGATTTAAACATTTAATTGGCAAGACAGTTATTTTACCATTGACTGATCGTAAAATTCCTGTTATTGGAGATGAGTTTGTTGATATGGAATTTGGAACTGGCTGTATTAAAGTAACACCTGCGCATGATCCAAATGATTTTGATATAGGCAAACGTCATGATCTTGAGTTTATAAATATTATGAATGAAGATGCTTCGCTCAATTCTAATGTTCCAGAAAAATATAGAAATTTATCGAGAGAATCTGCGAGAGAGAAAATTCTTCATGATTTAAAATCTATAAGTCTATTAGAAAAAACTGAAGAACATATTCATAAAGTTGGTTTTTCTGAAAGGGGTAATGTCCCGATTGAATATTATATGTCAAGTCAGTGGTTTTTGAAAATGAGTGAATTGTCAAAACCTGCGTCACAGGCCGTTAATGATGGATTAATAAAATTCCACCCTAAACATTGGGTTAAAACATATAATCATTGGATGGAAAATATTAATGATTGGTGTATCAGTCGTCAATTATGGTGGGGTCATCGAATACCAGTATGGTATCATAATGATGATAATGATAAGATTCATGTATCTATTGATGGACCACCTGACCCTGAAAATTGGACACAAGATGAGGATGTTCTTGACACTTGGGCTTCCTCTTGGTTGTGGCCATTTGCAGTTCATAAATGGCCAGAAAATAATCAAGATTTATCATATTACTATCCGACAGCATCGCTAGTGACCGGACCTGATATTATATTTTTCTGGGTTGCAAGAATGATTATGTCTGGTTTTGAGTTTATGGGTGATTTACCATTTAAAGATGTTTATTTTACTAGCATTTTAAGAGATAAAACTGGTAAAAAATTCAGTAAATCTTTAGGGAACTCACCAGACCCTTTTACTCTTTTTGATGAGTATGGTACAGATGCAGTTCGATTTGGAATTATGTTAATGGCCCCACAGGGTTTAGATGTATTATTTTCATCTAAAGGTCTTGAGGTTGGACGGAATTTCATTAATAAGCTATGGAATGCTTCTAGATTTGTATTAATGAACATTGAAGATGATATAAGTGATGAATTATTAGAAAATAATTTAAAGCTTCCTGAGTTATGGATTCTAAATCGTTTACAAATTGCAATTGAACGAGTAAATAAACATTTAGATAGCTTCAATTTTAATGAAGCTGCAAAAGTAATTTATGAATTTACATGGAGCGATTATTGTGATTGGTATATTGAAATTGCAAAAACTAGTTTTAATAAAAATAATGAGTCCTATACTAATACGGTTAAGATTATTTCCAAATATGTGCTTAGAAATATTATTATTCTACTTCATCCTTATGCACCATTTGTTACAGAAGAAATTTGGTCAAAGATAAAAAAGCAGGGTGACTCTGATCTTATAATTACAAGTTGGCCAAGTGTTGATAAGAAATGGATTAATAAATCATCTGAACATGAAATGAAAATATTAAAAAATTTAATTACATCTGTTAGAACAATTCGTTCACAAATGAATGTTCCTCCAAACAAACTTTGCAATATGGTTGTGCAATGTAATACAAAACAAAAATCAATTTTAAATTCTTATAGTTTAATAATCGAATCATTAGCTAAAATAGACAATATAGAAATGACAGAAGATGCTAAGAAACCATCTCAATCTGCCACTGCAATTGTAGATAATATGGAGATCTTTATTCCATTACATGGAATTATTGATTTTGATCTAGAAAAAGATCGATTGCAAAAACGGATAAATGAATTAAAAATGCATTTAGTAAATGTTAAGAAAAAACTGGAAAACAAAGATTTTTTAAATCGTGCTCCTGAAAATATAATTCTCCATGAGAAAGAAAAAAAAGATAATATGATTTTAGAGCTAGATAAAATCACAAAAAACCTTGAAATGATCCAATGAAGAAAATTGTACTATTATTTTTTACTTGTGTAATTATATATAGTCAGTCTATTGATGCAACAATGACTATTTATAAAAATGGATTTGCTTTAATAAAACAACCTGTCTCTTGGTCGATTGATAATGAATCTAGTGAAATTGAGTATGGCACACTTCCTGAAGGAATTAGGGAAAGCACTCCATATCTTAATCTATCAAATGGAAAAGTGCTAAATCAGAAGTTGAACAAAAATTTATTTTCTGAAAATACACTTTTTAAAAAGTCTTTAGGTTCTTCTGTAACTATAACGACTATAGATGATGAAGATCAATTTGGTACATTAATTTCTATTTCCCCTGAAGGTTATACCCTTCAGGCACGACGTGATGTGATTTATATTAAAAAAAATCATGTGAAGCAAATCTCATTAAGAAAAATCATAAATAATCCAAGGATGAAACCTGTGCTTCAATGGGATATTTTTTCAGAAAGCAATAATATATCGGGAAACCTAGTATATATGACAAGTGGTTTTGAATGGAATGCTGTGTACAGGATGGAGCTGCTTGAAGATGGTTCAGCAACATTGATTCCTGAAGCATATGTTTCTAATAATAGTAGCGTGGCATTTAATAAATTGAAAATTAAGTTAGTAGAAGGTGCTTTAGGGAATAACATAAAAAATTCAATACGATCAAATAGGAGATTATCTTCTGTGTCAAGAGATAACGAAATGGGAACTCAGATTGGTAATGAATCATCCCTTGGAGATTATCATATATATAATTATCCTGAAAGACTATCTTTTGGAAGCAATGAACATATTTCAGTAAGATTATATGAATCTAGACAAATCAACTATTCAAAAATTTATGTTTTTCAAAATGGTGAAAGAAAACAAAAAGAAGAACCTCTAGAAATAGAATTTCAAGTAAAAAACACAATTGATAACAATCTTAACATACCCCTTCCACAAGGACGTATATTATTATATGAATACTCAGATACAGTTTTAGAATTCACTGGCGAGGACAATATAAAACAAACGCCTAAAGGAGAAACACTTACCTTTCGTGCGGGAAGATCCTTCGATGTTATTGGAAAAAGAAGAGTTGTTAACTTTGATAGACAAAGAAAGAGCGAGGAAGCTTCTATTGAAATAATAATTAATAATACAAAAGATGAAGAAATTAATATAAGGTTAGAGGAAAAGATTCTTGGAGACTGGGTTATCAAGGAATCCTCAAATAATTATATAAAAAAAGATGTTACAACAATACATTTTCCATTATCTGTATCAAAGGGTAAAAAAGCAATAATAACTTATACTTATCGCAAGGAATGGAATTGATAACCTTGTGTCAGAAACCGATTATAGTTTAAATACATCTATAAAAAATCTTAAAGGTATAGGGCCTAAAAAGTTACAGGCTTTTAATAATTCTTCAATTTATTCCGTAATTGATTTATTGAATTATTATCCTCGTCGTTATTTAGATCGAAGTACTGTGAAATTAATTAAAGATTTAAAAATTCATGATAGTGTAACAATTTTAGGAAATATTGAAATATGTGGGATAAGAAGAACAAGAAATAGAGCATTGTTTGAAGCTATTATCTCAGATGGCACAGGTTTTGTAAAACTAATTTGGTTCAATGGAGCTAAGTATATTAAACAGTTAATAAAGAAAGACGATCGATTAGCTGTACATGGTAAGATTGAATTTTTTAATGGATACCAGATTTTACATCCAGATTATGATAAAATTCATACAGATATTGATCCAATAAATACTGGCTCTATAGTAGCGTTATACCCGCTTACTAGCGAGTTTAAAAAAGAAAAGATTGAACATCGTTTCTTTCGTCGATTAATGAGAGAAACTGAACCATATATAGAAAAAATATATGATTATTTTGATAGAGAATTCTTAGATAAAGAAAAATTAATATCATTAAGAAAGGCAATAAAAAATATTCATTTCCCAGATTCGCTTATTGATCTTAAGCTATCAATTGAAAGATTAAAGTTTGATGAACATTTTTTTCTTCAACTATTAATGGTTTTACGTAGATCTTCTTTAAAGAGAATAAATACTAAACCGTTTAAAATTGGTGGAAAAAAAGAAAAAAAAATAATTGATAATTTAGGTTTTGAACTTACAAATGCACAAAAAAAAGTAATTAAAGAAATTAATAATGATATAGCTGGTAATAGTGCTATGAATCGGTTATTACAGGGAGATGTTGGTTCTGGGAAGACAATTGTTTCCATTATAACATCAATAGTTGCCGTAGAAAACAACATGCAGGTAGCTATAATGGCTCCAACAGAAATATTGGCCAATCAACATTATCAATCATTTATTAAATATTTAGATTTGGTACAAATAAGTTGTGCGTTAATCGTTGGTAAGCAAAAAAATACTGAAAAGGAAAATATTTTATCAGCATTAAAGGATGGAAAAATCAATATCATTATTGGGACCCATGCTTTAATACAAAAAAAGGTGAAGTTTAGTAATTTAGGATTAATTGTGGTGGATGAACAACACCGTTTTGGAGTACTTCAGCGAGGGAATTTGCTTAATAAAGGAGTCCAACCACATTTATTAGCAATGACTGCTACACCTATTCCACGAACAATGGCGATTACATATCATGGCGACATGGATCTTTCAATAATTGACGAAATGCCAAAAAATAGAAAAAAGATTATAACTAAGGTTGTTAATAATAAAAGATTATTAAAAGTATATGATTTTATGAAACAGGAAATAAGTTTTGGGAGACAATGTATAGTTGTATATCCTTTGGTAGAGGAAACTAATAAATCTGATTTAGCGGCTGCGACAGAGGGATTTGAAAAGTTAAAGAAAGCTTTCAAAAATATAAATCTAGGCCTGATTCATGGAAAAATGACAAAGATAAAAAAAGATACAATTATGGGACAATTTGTTAATAATACTATAAATATTTTAGTATCAACCACAGTAATAGAAGTAGGAATTGATGTACCAAATGCTTCCGTTATTCTAATTGAACATTCTGAACGCTTTGGTTTAACTCAACTTCATCAGCTGCGTGGTCGAGTTGGAAGAGGGACTGCTAAAAGTTATTGTATTCTTGTGGAGAGATATGTGACGCCAAATTCAAAAAAGCGTTTAGAAGTATTGGAAAAAACTAGCGATGGTTTCATTATTGCTGATGAGGATTTAAAAATGCGTGGGCCAGGTAAATTCTTTAGCACTGAGCAGAGTGGCTTTTTTAATTATAAACTAGCAGATATGATTAATGATGGGGCACTTATAAGAAAAGCTCGAAATTGTGCACAGAGAATAGTTGATAATGATTCAAAATTGGAAAATCATTTAATAATGAAGCAAAGATTGTTAAATGATTATTCTCAATATTTTGATACAATAAATATTACTTAATGATGATGAATTGCTGCCCAATCTGTAAGAGTGAAATGAAATTTATATTCGCAACAAAAGATTATTTAGTCTCTGGTGAATCTTTTGATATTTTTGAATGTAATTCATGTTATCTAAGAATTACAAATCCATTCCCCAATGAACAAAACATTGGTAATTACTATTCATCTAATGATTATATATCGCACAATGATAATGCATCGGGAATATATGGTTATATTTATGGTTTTGTTCGGTCATATCAATTAAATAAGAAAAAAAAATTAATTAAAAAATATTGTAATAAAATTAATGGAAAAATTCTTGATATTGGATGTGGCACAGGTGAATTCTTGGGTGTTATGAAAAAAAGTCATTGGGATATTAATGGTGTTGATACATCTGAAAAAGTGAGAGGAATAGTTAATAATAAGTTAAATATTGAAGTGATGGATCCTGATAGTTGGATTAAAAGCGATACGCAATATGATGTAATCACTTGTTGGCATAGCTTAGAACACGTTCATGAACCCTGGGTGTATTTAGATAAAATAAAAAAAAGTCTTAATCCTGATGGAATATTAATTATAGCATTGCCTAATTATCACTCAACAGATGCTAAAATGTATAAAGAATTTTGGGCAGCTTATGATACCCCACGCCATTTATATCACTTTACAAAAGAATCAATAAATAAAATTGTATATCCTTATGGATTTAATATAAGATCTATATATAGAATGAACTTCGATCCATTTTATGTTTCAATATTAAGCGCAAGGCATATGGGTAAATCTGTGATATATGGATTAATAAATGGGTTTAATTCATGGCTGTCATCCATTTTCTCTAAAGATAAATGTAGTTCGCTTATATTTATTATAAAATAGAATCCATAACGCATTTTATATTCAATAATTCTATATTTGCTGACTTTATTTGGATTAAATTGTATTATTTATGGTACTTGAAAGCAAATTAACTGAACAACAATTATTTGACCAGCTAGTTTCATCGCTGGTTCATAGCGCGTGGGTCTATCTCGGGACAATGAAAAATCCAATGAATGACAATCTTGAAAAGGATTTAGAACAAGCTTCTATACAAATAGACATGCTTGATATGATATATAAAAGAATGACAGGAAATTTATCTCAGGATGAAGAAAAGTTTTTTAGTGAAAATATTCACGCGTTAAAAATAAATTATGTAGAACAGAAAAATAATACAAATGAAAAAAGTGGTATCAACTCAAATAAAAATCAAAAGGAAAAAAAATCTTGAATTACTCCAATGATCATATGAAACTAAATCGAATTATTGCTTCTATTGTATTAGCCTTTTCTTTTATGGTTTATTTTTTTACAATGGCACCCACAGTATCGTATTGGGATTGTGGTGAATTTATAGCAACATCATATATTTTGGGAGTACCTCATCCTCCCGGGAGTCCTCTTTATCTACTTCTTGGTAGAATTTTCTCTATGATCCCAACAAATCCTGATATTGCATTTAGAGTAACTATTATTTCTCCCTTAGTTAGCGCCATTGCATGTATGTTATTATATTTATCAATTGTAAAAATAATTTTGCATTGGAGAGGGAAAATAAAAGATAATACAGATATACTCATTGCATTTGGTGGAGCATTGGTAGGATCTCTTACTTTTGCATTTACTGATAGTCATTGGTTTAATGCAGTTGAAGCGGAAGTATATGCAATGAGCACATTTTTTACTGCAATAGTAGTTTGGTTAATCTTGTTATGGTCAGAGAATGCAGACAATGATGGCAGTGAAAGATATTTATTAATTATTGCTTATATGTTTGGTTTAGCAATAGGAGTCCACATTTTAAATTTATTAACACTCCCATTTTTGGCTCTAATTATTTATTTCAGGAAGACAGATTTTAAATGGAAAACATTTTTTATTACCATGGGATTAACCGCAGTTGTTTTTCTAGTTATTCATAATGGGATAATCAAAGGCTTGCCAAGAATGAGTAAGTTAATTGGTTTGGAGGGTGTAGGATTATTGGTCATTATCACTTTTGCAATCGCTATTTGGGCAATAAAAAATAAGCAACAAATATTATCTCTTATCTTTACTTCGATAGTCCTTATCCTAGTTGGCTATTCAAGTTATGCTACTATATTTATTCGTTCTGGACAAGATCCAATGATTGATGAAAATGATCCAGAAACAATTTCAAGAGCAATTTCTTATTTAGAGAGAGAGCAGTATGGTACAATAGGGCAACTACCCAGAAAGTATATAAAAAATAAAGTTGGGACACCATCTCATAAAGCAACAATTGTAGGTAACCCTGAAAAAGTAAAAACTAACAATGGCAAATCATATCGAGAATTCTCTAGTAGACAAAATCGAAAATATATGTTTCATAATTTTAGTACGCAGTGGGACTTTTTCTGGGGCTATCAAATGAAAAAAATGTATTGGCGCTATTTTCTTTGGCAATTTGCTGGACGGGGACCTTCAGGTGATCCAGGAGTAAGTTCTTTTGGTGCCAATTCTCCTGCTCACCCATCGCCTCAAGATGGTGTATACTGGTTCCATTTTGGGCTTCCATTAGCTCTATTATTAGGCCTTGTAGGAATTTTTTATCATTTTAATAAAGACGGTGAGCATGCATTTTCTGTATTCACCTTATTTCTAATGACGGGTATTGCCGTAATTCTGTACCTTAACCAAGATAATCCCCAGCCAAGAGAAAGAGATTACTCCTATGTTGGTAGTTTTCTGGCATTTTCAATATGGATAGGTATTGGCAGCGCATCGATAATTGAATGGTGCTCAAACTTTCTCAAAGATAAAAAGCATGGAATGCGAATAATTTCCTTTTTAGTAATTTTTCAATTACTTGCTGTTCCGGGAATGATGCTTAAAGCAAATTATCATGAGCATAATCGATCAGGTAATTTAGTCGCTTGGGATTATAGTTATAATCTATTACAGTCTTGTGAACCGAACGCTGTACTTTTTACAAATGGCGATAATGATACTTTTCCTTTATGGTATTTACAGGAAGTGGATGGTATAAGAAGAGATGTGACGGTTGCAAACCTAAGTCTATTAAATACTCCGTGGTATATCAGACAGCTCAGACAAATTAGAGAATTTGAAAAGGATAGGTTTATTTCTTTTTCAGGAAGTGAAAATGAAATAAACAGTTCTGTAAATCAGATTATCAAATTATCTGATCGTCAGATAAGAGATCTTACGCGAGGGTTAACTCCTTGGAAAAAACGAGAAGTAACGTTACCTGTTGATACAAAAGACAAAATCACATGGTCAGTGAAGCCTACATATGCTGGACAAGCATTAAAAATTCAAGATATGATGATTATGCAAATTATTAATGATTCTAAATGGACATCACCGATTTACTTTGCTGTTACTGTCTCACCAAGTAATCGACTAGGTCTTGAGCCCTATTTAGAAATGGATGGATTGGCATATCGTTTACGTCCCTATAAGACTAAAGGAATAAATCCTGAAAATATGTCAAAACACTTGATTACTGATTTTGGACAAGATGAATGGTCTAAGCCATATAATAGTAGTGAGTGGAAAGATGATGAGGATCGCGTTTGGTTTAAAGATTATGATCCTAGGTATTTATTTAGACATTTAGGAAATGAAAATGTTTATTATAATGAACAAATAATTCGATTGCTTCAAAATTATAGAAGTGCATATATGCAGTTAGCTGTACATTATTTTATGGATTACCAAAAGCTTTCTAAAGATCAAAAAGAAGGTGATAAAGGAAAATCCTTAAAAGCAAAAGTGATGCTTATACTCGACGAAATGAATGAAAATATTCCCGATAATACAATTGGCATGGATTCAAAAGAACTCTATTATCAAATGGGTAGATTATATTATGGAGTAGGTCACGAAGAAAAATTACGAGATGTGCTGGATAATTTATTACTGAGAGATGATATCTCTATCAAAGATAGATTAGATTATGGACAATCATATCTTGTTGAATTAGATGAGCCCGGTATTGCAAAGAATATTTATGAGGCATTATATGATTCTTTTAATAATACCGAAAGGATAGTCCAGACCAGAGGATTAGAATCAGCAGGTTTATCTTCAAAATCATGGAGACAATGGCAAAATAATTATTCAAATATTGTTTCTCATTTAGTTATTGCTTATCAAAAGCTTGAAATGAATACAGAGGCAGAAACGGTTTTAACTGGTTGGTTAGAACGAAACCCGAGCGATCGCCAAGCAAAAAAATTACTTGATGAATTAAAAGGTACTGCACCCTAGTCTTTAGGGCATATAGCTATGGATACGCTAGTTTCCATAATAATACCGCATTGGAATGGCATTGATGTTTTATCAGAATGCATTGATTCCTTAAATAATACAGAATATTCTAATTTTGAAATTATCGTTGTTGATAATGCCTCATCTGATGATAGCGTTAATTGGCTAAAAACTAATCACTCCAAAATTAATATTGTAGAAAATGATCAAAATTATGGTTATGCAGGAGGATGTAATCGTGGTATAAAAATTTCTAAAGGTGATTATATTGTTTTTTTGAATAATGACACAATTCATGAAAAAGATTGGCTTAATAATTTAGTTTCTTTTATGAATAGCCACCCGGATTGTGCGGGTGTTCAACCTAAAATATTAAATTATTATGAAAGAGATAGATTTGATTATGCTGGAGGATCTGGTGGGTATATGGATGTTTTATGTTATCCCTTTGCACGAGGAAGATTATTTTTAGAACAAGAAAATGATAATAAACAATATGATGATGATACACATTGCTTTTGGGCATCAGGAACAGCAATTATGGTTAGAAAAAAATATTTTCTTGAAGTTGAAAAATTTGATGAAAATTTTTTCGCACATATGGAAGAAATTGATTTATGCTGGAAGCTTCAACTTAAAGGTTATAGTATTTATGTGCATCCACAATCGGTCATTTATCATAAAAATGCTGTTTCATTGCCAATGACATCATTAAAGAAATATATGTTAAATCATAGAAATTCGATTATTATGTTACTAAGTAATTATAAGTTATTTACAACTCTTTATTTGTTTCCTATACGATATGCTCTTGAGTTGGTTGCTATAGTTTATGCTCTAATAAAATTAGATTTTAAACATATGTTTGGTGTAATACAGGCACATTTATGGATTTTGTTTCATATCCACATTATTTTTCTTCGAAGAAGAAAGATTAAACGTCTGCGTACAATAGATGATTACGAAATGATGAGCTCAATGTATAAAGGAAGTATTATTTGGGATTATTATATAAGAAGAAAGAAAACTTTTCGAGATATTTATTTCAGTCCATCTTCGTAAATATCTCTATTAGAGGGATCAAGATCCATAAGACTTTGAAGTATATCATTCTGTCTTAAAATTTGTAATATTTGTGATAATTCGGTAGCATGTGATTTTAAAAAATATAGAGTATAATGTTCCCTAGGAATTCTATCATATACTTCATCAATACCTTTTATCATTGAATTAAATTGGTTAATTGATTCTTCAATTTCTCCATCTTTGAATAAATCTAATGCATAGTAATAAGCAAAACGAGCTTTCCTTAATCCATAATTTGATGACATATCATCAGTAAGTTGGACGCGTTTTGACCATCCCTTAGGAAAATTGCTTGAGGTACCCCGAAGAGCGATTGATCTAGCTATTTCATACTGCTTTGATCCCTCGTTTGGTTCATAGGTATCTATTTCACCAGCTAAAATCATATTTGCATAATATGATAGAAAGCTTGGAAGGGGTTCAAACATAACTGGGTCATAATATAAACTTGATCCTGGATTAAAAGGAAATTGTAAGGAGTTATCAAAAAAGCGCTGATCTTCATTTGTTGATATGAGCGCCTGAGCAAGAAAATTTTTCTTTCCATTTTTAGTAGCTGTTCCTTCAAATATAATTTGAATATTTAATTTAATTTCTAAATCAGTCCATTCCTCATCCCATTTATTATTAATAAAAAATCTTGAAACTTCATTTTTTAGATTAATCAAAATTTGTCTATCATCATCTTTTAACAATCTATCATCCATTGTAACATCTACTTTTGAAAATTGAGCATTCAGTAATGATACTAATAGAATAATAAAAAAGATTAATTCTTTTTTTGTTTTTTCCATTATATTAGAAAATAGAACAAGCACTTAATACTGGCAAGTATATTTCATAATTCAACACTAGTTCATTTTTTAGAGATAAATAGGTAATTTTTCATATGAGTAATATTAAAGAATTAATATCTCAGTATCCTGATGCGGAATATGTGCTTAAACGAGCAGGTAAAATTGCATCAGAAAATAATAAACAGATATATGTTGTTGGCGGATTTGTGCGCGATCTTTTCATTCAGAAAAAACCAGTGGAAATAGATTTAATGATTATTGGTGATGGAATAGAATTTGCTGAGTTATTAGCAAAGGATTTGGAAGTGAAAAAAGTCATTCCCTTCAAGCAATTTTCTACTGCAAAAATACCATATCAAAAAATATATATTGAGGTAGCCGCCGCAAGATTAGAAAAATATGATAATAAATCACGGAAGCCAAAAGAAGTGATCTACACAGATCTAAAAGGTGATTTAATAAGAAGAGACTTTACTATTAATTCTATGGCAGTTGATTTGTTACCAGAAAATTATGGAGATTTATATGATCCTTATAGTGGTATAATTGATTTACAATCTAGAAGAATTATCACTCCATTAAACCCAGATGACACGTTTTCTGAAGATCCATTACGTATGCTAAGAGCTGCTTATTTTGCATCAAAATTTGAGTTTGAAATTGATAAAAAATGTTATGATTCAATTATTCATCAAAAAAAACGTATTTCAATCGTATCACAAGAACGAATCACGACAGAATTATGCAAAATTTTATCTTCACCAATACCATCGATTGGTCTTATTATTTTACAAGAAACAGGTTTAATGAAATTAATCTTTCCAGAAATTGATGAAATGTATGGAATTGATCAAACACCTGAATGGAATCACAAAGATATTTTTTTTCATACCATGCAAGTGGTAGACAATGCAGCAAAATTAACTCAAAAAATGGAAATTAGATTTGCTGCATTAGTACATGATATTGCAAAGCCTGTTACTAGGAGAGTAGATAAGAAAAAAGGTTATACCTTTCATGGACATGACGCTGTGGGAGAAAAAATACTAAATAAAGTTATTAAAAGAATGAAATTATCTAATAATCTTGGTGAATTCTTAAAAAAAATGACATTATTGCATTTACGCCCAATTGCATTAGCAAAGAAAGGTGTAACTGATTCTGCAGTTCGAAGGCTTATGGTTGCAGCCGGTGATGATATTGATGATTTGATGATACTATGTAGAGCAGATATAACTACAAAAAATCCAAATAAAGTAAATAAATATATGAAAAATTTTGAACTGGTTGATAGTTTGATGAAAGATGTAAAAGAAAGAGACTTATTTAGCCAGTTTCAATCACCTGTTAGAGGAAATGAAATAATGGAAATATGTAATTTAAAAGAAGGAAAAAAGGTAGGTGAACTCAAAAAGGCAATTGAGGAAGCTATTTTGGATGGTAAGATTGATAATAATCATGATGATGGACTAAGTTATTTATATCAAATAAAAGATAAATTTATTTCGTAATTTATTTTATTAACCGAGGTGTTAGCTATATGAAATATTTAGCTTTATTTATAAATATTTTTACAGATCCAATTGTTTCTTTTCAGGAATTGAAGAAAACAAATGATTGGAAAATATCTTTTATGCCATTAATAGTCTTAATGGTTTTAGGAGCCGTAAGCCTTCTATTATTAAAAGAACTTTATTATGATGTACAACTTGAACAATCTGTTAAATGGATAGAGAATAGTTCACAGATACCTGATGATCAAAAAGAAGATGCATTGAAGAGTATATATGAATCTTTAGAAAACCCTAGACCATTTTCTATTTTAATAATGTGGTTAACAAATATTTTTGCAGGGCCTCTAAGAATAATAATGACGACATTAATCGTCTTAATGATAGTTAAGTTTTTCTTTGGTGAATCCACAAGATATTCAAATTTATTGCCCTATGTTTCATTCTCTTATCTAATTACTGTTCTTGAAACAGTAATTAAAATACCATTAATGATTAATAAGTGGTCTATTGATGTCTATACAGGACTAGGCTTGCTTGATATAGGTGAAAAAGGGACATTTATCAATAATTTATTTGCTGCAATGGATCTTTTTAGTGTGTGGCGCATTATACTCATTGGAATAGGGTTAAGTGTTTATTATAAAAAATCTGCCAGACCATTTATAATAGCTATTTTTATTTATTGGTTATTTCAGATTAGCATTTTTGCTGCGCTTGGATCTCTTTTTATATAATAAAAATGAATAAAATTTTAATTTTAATCTTTTTCCTTTCTATTGGGTACGCTCAAAAAGAAAATTTATCATTGGCTGATTGCATTCAAATTGCTCTAACAAACAAAGAAGAATTAAAAGCGTCTGCTTTAGATTTAGAAAGTTCTAGACAAAATATTAGAGGATCTTATAGTAATATATTACCATATTTGACATTATCTGGGAGCGTAAGTGAGTCAAGCTTTCCTCAACAAGAGGGAGGGTACAATCCCACGACAGGTGAAATTACATTGGGGAGCATTAGCAGCCTGAAGAGTTCTTCAGCTGGAGTTTCATTATCACAAAATATATATGATGGAGGAAGATGGTGGAATAGTATTGCGCAATCAAAAACTAATTATAAAATTGCTGAACAGTATGATAGGCAAGTTAAAACTAACATTATAAGAGAAGTACATAGGAATTATTTTAATTACTTAAAATCTATGCAATTACTTAATGTATCCCAAAGCAATTTAAATAGTTCTCAACAACAATTGGCTTTAACAAAGCAACGTTTTGAATTAGGATCTGCCAGAAAAACAGATTTATTAAAAGCTGAAGTGAGATATGGGCAAGCTCGTGTGGATGTAGTTAATAATGAAGCTGTATTAAAAAATGGATATTTAAGTTTAAAGAATGCAATGGGAATTGTAACAACAGATAGAGATTTTATTGTTAATGACGATTTATTCTTTTTAGATACTATTCCTGATTTTGAAAATGGATTTGAATTTATTCAAAAATTTAATCCGAGCGTTTTAGCTAAAAAAAACCAAATAACAAACGCTGAATACAGTGAAAAAATAGCAAAAGGATCCAGATTGCCGAATATATCAGCTTCAGCAAATTATTCTGGTAATTCCGAAGATTTTCAGACATTGTCAAATGAATGGGATGAAAATTGGAGAATGAATACAAGCTTATCTTTCTCAGTCCCTATATATACTGGGAATACATTATCTACTACAATTCAACAAGCTAAATTGAATGTAAGAAAACAAGAATCTGAGTATTTAACTCAACTACAAAATTTATCAGTTCAACTGCAATTAATTCTAGATCAACTTAATTATTATAAAGAAGTGATTCCTATTAATGAAAAAGTATTGGCTTCTGCCGAAGAAGATCTAAAATTAGTTCAGCAGCGATATAGCTTGGGGTCCGCAAGTATTTTAGAAGTACTGGATGCACAAGTGTCTTTGGTCAGTGCGCGATCATCATTAATTCGAAGTAAATATGATAGCATGATTGAACAAGCAAGCTTGAAAGCTATCTTAGGTACGTTAGATACAGATTTATAAATATTTTAGGAGATTAAAGTGATTAAAAAATTATATAAAAAGAACAAAAAATTATTTATTTCTGGGTTTATTGGGCTACTAATTATTTTAATCATAGTTGGAAATATTTTTCGGGATGATTCAGAAGTTATCAATGTGGTGACTGAAAAAATTGGTAGACAGACAATCATTCAGAAAGTGAATGCAAGCGGAAAAATACAACCTGAAAGAGAAGTAAAAATAAGCGCGACTTCTTCAGCTATTATTGATTCCATAACTGTAGTGGAGGGGGAATATGTTAAAAAGAATCAGCATCTTATCTCTCTTGATAGAAAACAATTGCAGGCTAATGTTGATCAAGTAACCTCTGCAGTTCGTTCTGCTTCAGCTAGAGTGAAGCAGGACAAAGCAAATAGAGAACGTGTTGAGCGTATTTATGAACAGGGACTTGCCTCTGATCAAGAACTTGAGGCAGCACAAGCTGCATATGAAATCTCAAAAAGCCAACTTGACCAATCACGTGCAAGTTTATTGGTATCACAAGATGCATTAGATAAAGCAAGATTAGTTTCTCCTCAAAATGGGATTGTAACTAAAATAAATAAAGAAGTTGCCGAAATGGCGATGGGGGGGATGTTTTCTTTAGATGTGTTAATGATTATAGCTGATCTTAGTAGAATGGAAGTTATTGTTGACGTAAATGAAAATGATGTAGTTAGTATTTCAATAGGTGATACTTCTGAAATTGAGATTGATGCATATATAGATACGGTATTTTATGGCGTTGTGAGTGAAATTGCTCTTATTGCTGAAACATCAAATTTTGGAAGTCAAGAACAAGTAACAAATTTTAAGGTAAAAGTACGTATGCTTGATGTTCCACCTAATATTCGACCAGGAATGAGTGCTACTGCCAATATTATAACAGAAGTAAGAAATAATGCCTTAGCGATACCAATACAGAGCCTAACGGTTAGAGAATATGGCTCTGAAAATAAACTATTTGGTGAAGAGAATAGTAAAAAATGGGAAAAAGATGATGAACCAGATAACAACTCTAAGAAAAAAGAATTGGAAGAACTGGTTTTTATTATTGCTGATAAACAAGGTGGAGTTCAAAGAGATGGAGAAGTCTCAGAGGTCAAAAACCTGAAGGAAAATAAATTTAAACGCGGGAGCCAATTTGTCCATATTAGACCAGTAAAAGTTGGAATCTCTAGCGAAACTCACTACGAATTATTAAATGGGTTAGAAGAGAATGATCTTATAGTAATAGGAAATTATAAAGCCGTAAGTAAGGAATTAAAGCATAATATGCAGGTTAGCACTGAAGAGGATGATAAGGATTAATCATATCTTTTGAGTTCTTTAATATCACTTCAAAATATTAAACGCCATTACGAGGTTGGAGATGAAATAGTCCGCGCCTTAGATGGTGTTGATTTAACAATAAATCATAACGAGTATATCTCCATTATGGGGCCATCAGGATCAGGTAAATCTACATTAATGAATATGATTGGTTGTCTTGATACTCCAAGCTCAGGAAAATATGAATTTGAAGGTGAATTAGTGCATGATATGGATGATAATCAGTTGGCGTCTATAAGAAATCGTAAAATTGGTTTTGTATTCCAAACTTTTAATTTATTGCCAAAAGCAACTGCTTTACATAATGTTGAAGTTCCACTAATCTATTCTAATATTCCAAAAAATCAACGTATAGATAAAGCAAGCAAATCATTAACTGAAGTTGGTTTACATGATAGGATGTATCATCGCCCAAATGAATTATCTGGCGGACAACGACAAAGAGTTGCTATTGCTCGCGCACTGGTTAATGACCCATCAATCATATTAGCTGATGAACCCACAGGGAACCTTGATTCAAAAAGTGGCGCTGAGATTATGAATATATTAGATAGTCTTTACTCTAGAGGGAATACAATTATTCTTGTAACTCATGAAGAATATATTGCCAATCATGCACATCGGATTATTAATATTTTTGATGGAAAGATCAAGGATGATAAAATTGTTAAAAAGAAATAATTAGTATGTTTTTTGAAAGTTTACGGATTTCACTATCATCAATTTATATGAATAAACTTCGTTCTAGTCTTACTGCTTTAGGAATCATTATTGGTGTTTTATCCGTTACAGTAATGGGGACCCTTATTTCAGGGTTAGATCGTTCGTTTGAAAATAGTATGTCATGGCTTGGAAAAGATATTTTATATATTAGTCGTTGGGAATGGTTTAGCGATATGGAATGGTGGGAGGTACGAAATAGACCGCGCATGAAACTATCTTATGAAGAAAAAATTAGAGAAATGTCTGATTATGCTCTTGCAGTTTCTCCGGTTATTCAGAGGGAAGCTTCCTTATCCTTTAGTGATAAAAATACACAAACAGTAATTTTTGGTACTAATGTTGAATATATGGAAACAGTGAAAGAAGATATACAATTTGGGCGCTTTTTTACTCAAGGAGAAGAAAGATCGGCGGCCAGAGTAACTATTATTGGAAGTGGCATAAAAGATGCTTTTTTTGAATATCAAGATCCAATCGGAAAATATATTAAGATCGATGGGATAAAATTTCGAGTCATTGGGGTCTTAGAAAAACAGGGAAAATTTCTTGGACTATTTAGTGTTGATTATCAGGCGATACTTCCTTTAGGAGCATACACTAGATTATTTTCGAAACGAGGATTTATGCGTCTGAGTGTTAAGGTTAATGAGAAAAAAATAGATGATGCAAAAAGTGAACTACAATCAGTAATGCGTAGGATAAGGGGATTAAAGCCAGGCGAGAAAGACGATTTTGCTATTAATCAAACCAAGGCATTTGAGACTCAGTATAACACTTTAAAATTTGCGATTGGTGGTACAGGTTTGTTTATTACAATACTTTCGCTTATTGTTGGAGGAATAGGGATTATGAATATTATGTTTGTATCAGTCAAAGAAAGAACTCGTGAAATTGGTGTGCGAAAAGCGATCGGAGCGACCCCTAATATGATACTTGTTCAATTTCTATTTGAAGCTATTATAATATGTGTAATTGGGGGATTGATTGGCTTGGCTTTGGCCTTTGGTGCAAGTTTTTTTATTAATAAAATTTTCCCTTCTACTTTGCCTTTATGGTTATCTATAGTATCAATAATAATGAGTATTTTAGTTGGTGTAATATCAGGTATAGTGCCTTCCTATCAAGCAGCACGTTTAGACCCTATTGAAGCATTGCGATATGAGTAAGTAATGTTTGGTTTAAGTAGAACAAAAAATGGAATTATGGAAAGTTTTCGTATGACTATTGATGCCATACGTCAGAATAAGTTACGATCAATTCTAACCTTGCTTGGTATAAGCATAGGTGTTTTTTCAGTTATTGGTGTAATGACTGCAATACGAACACTTGAATCATCGGTTGAATCGGGATTAAATGTTTTTGGTACGAATACATTTGTAATTCAAAAATGGCCAGGTATCAGGGTTGGAAATCATGGAGATGAAAAATACAGGAATCGAAAAAATATTGATTATCCTCAATATGAAGAATTTAAACGTAGAGCTAGAATGCCTATAATGGTAAGTGTTTCGGAAGGAACGAGCGCTAGAAATGTCAAATACCGTGATAAAACTGTAAAAAGATCTATTGAGCTAATTGGTGGAGATGAAGGTACAATTAGAACATATAATACATATATTGCTGATGGACGAAATGTTACTACAGATGATGTGCATTCTGTTCGAAATGTTTGTTTGCTTGGTATGGATGTAGTAGATCGACTTTTTCCTTTTGAAGATCCCATAGGAAAAACAATTCAAATAAGAGGTTTGGATTATAATGTAATAGGAATTACTGAGCGTAAGGGAGAGGCGTTTGGTGGTAGTCAGGATAATTATATAGCAATCCCAATTACAAATTTTTTACAACACTTTAAAAATCGTTGGACAACTTTATCTATTAGCGTTGAAGCGCCTTCCGCAGAGGAATATGATAAAACAATGGATGAAGCAATTGGTTTATTGAGAGCGATACGAAAAGTTCCTCCTGGAAAGGAAAATGATTTTGAAATTGAATCAAATGCAGAAATGATCGAGCGCTTTTCTGGATTTACAAGTGGTATAAAGTTATTTGCTTTATCTATAAGTGTTATAGCGTTATTAGTGGCAGGAATAGGCATAATGAATATCATGCTTGTTTCTGTAACTGATCGAATTAAAGAAATAGGTATACGAAAAGCAATTGGGGCAACTCGCACTGATATACTTACCCAATTTTTAACTGAAGCAATATTTTTGAGTGAATTTGGTGGAATTGTAGGAGTTATACTGGGAATTGCAGGTGGAAATATTGTGGCTGTTATTTTTAAGGTTCCAGCTGTAATACCATTTGATTGGGCTTTATATGGTTTAATTGTATGCTCAATAATTGGTATTGGGTTTGGTATTTATCCTGCCTGGAGAGCTTCTAATCTTGATCCTATAGAATCATTAAGATATGAATAAAACTGATTTTTCATTCTTTATTGACAATTGTATTTAATAAATTTTATTCCTTGAATTTGGGAATTATAATATGAATAAAATGAAATCTTTACTTTTCCCTTTGATAGGAGAGACGGACTAATCGTGGTCATTGGCGTCATTCCCGCAAGGTTACAATCAACACGATTCCCCAATAAGATTCTTACCCCTATCAATGAAAAACCAATGGTCATGCACGTTTATGATCGCGCAAGAGAAGCAGAAAAACTTGATGACGTAATCATTGCTATTGATAGTACTGAGACTGAGGAAGCGTTGAAGCAATATAAACCGAATATTAAGATGACCCATCCTGATCATCTATCAGGAACTGATCGAGTTGCTGAAGCGGTCAAAGATATGGATATAGATGTTATATTAAATATCCAGGGTGATGAGCCTATGCTTGACCCTTCAATTATTGATCAGTTAGTATGTTGTTTTGATGATGAGTTAGTTGAGATGGCAACAATAGGCAGTAGAGCAATCGGTAATTCAGATTATTTTAATCCAAATTCTGTGAAGATGATGATAAATGAAAACGGTTTTGCAACTTCATTCAGTCGAGAAATAAAAGATTATCAAATTGGAGCTTATTATCATCATGTAGGAATATATGGATATCGTAAAGACACTTTGCTTCATTTTACTATGCTTGATCAATCAACTAATGAAAAAAATTTAAATCTGGAACAATTGCGTGCTTTAGATAATGGTATACCAATAAAAGTTGCAATGACAGATTACCCACACCGTGGAATTGATACGAAAGAAGATCTTAAACAAATTGAGTTAAATAAATGAAAAAGAATAATCCTGTAAAATATATTTTTGTTGTTGGGGGGGTTATTTCAGGACTAGGAAAAGGAATTGCTGCTTCTTCTATTGGTTATTTATTAAAAAGTGCAGGATTAAAAGTCACTATATTAAAATTAGATCCATATCTTAATGTTGATCCGGGGACAATGAACCCATATCAGCATGGTGAAGTCTTTGTGTTAGACGATGGATCAGAAACAGATCTCGATTTAGGACATTATGAGCGTTTCATTGATGTTGATATGAGTAAGTATAATAATGCTACGACGGGACAAGTATATAGTACCGTATTAGATAGGGAGAGAAAGGGGGATTACCTAGGGGATACTATTCAGGTTATTCCTCATATTACTGATGAAATTAAAAGAAGAATTAAATTAGTCAATAATAAAAATAAATATGACGTAGTTATATGTGAAGTAGGTGGTACAGTTGGAGATATAGAAAGCTTACCTTTTATGGAGTCAATTAGACAGATGTCAGTAGAAGTGGGATATCATAATCATCTAATTGTTCATGTAACACTTGTTCCATATATACAGGCAAGTGAAGAATTAAAGACCAAACCTACGCAGCATTCAGTTATGAAATTACGCGAAATAGGTTTGAGCCCAGATATTATTATGTGTAGATCAAATTATTCTTTAACTGATTCTGTGGCTAAAAAAATTGCGTTATTTTGCAATGTTCCAAAAAATCATGTTATTGAAGGAAAAGAAGTCAAAAGTATATATGAAGTTCCTCTAGTATTTGATAAGCAAAAAATGGGTCAGATCATTATGAATAGATTAGAATTAGGTGGTGCACCCAAAGTTTCTAAATTACATAATTTTATTTCCAAATATAAGAATCCATCAAAAGAAGTAAATATTGCTATGTGTGGAAAATATACTGAATTACCAGATGCATATAAAAGCGTACTAGAAGCTTTTATACATGCAGGTGTAGAAAATGATACTCGAGTGAATGTTAGTTGGATTTCTACCGAGAAAATAAGAGATGATAAAGGCGCTAGAAATCAGTTTGATAATTGTGATGGTATTTTACTTTTACCTGGATTTGGATCTAGAGGATCAGAGGGAAAAATTTTATCATGTAAGTATGCTAGAGAGAACAGAGTTCCATTTCTAGGTCTTTGTTTAGGCTTACAATGTGCTGTAATAGAATTTGCAAGAAACGTTTGTGGATTAATTGATGCTAATAGCACTGAATTTGATAAAAATACCCCGCACCCAGTTATTGATCTTATGGAATCACAAAGAGCAATAAAAAGAAAGGGTGGAACTATGAGATTAGGAGCATATTCATGTGAATTATATCCAAATACTAAAGCAGTAAAAGAATATAAGAAAAAACGTATTTCTGAGCGTCATCGACATAGGTGGGAGGTAAACAATCGCTATAGAAATCGATTAGAAAAACATGGTTTAGTTATTTCAGGAATAAATAAAGAATTGAAGCTTGTTGAGATTATAGAAAATCCTGTTCACCCTTGGTTTATAGCAAGTCAATTTCATCCAGAATTAAAAAGCAGACTTAATAAAGCCCATCCATTATTTAGAGGTTTTATTGGTGCCGCTGTTAAATATAATCGATCCAACGTTTAACTATTAATATGGATATTTATTCAGAAACGGATTTTAAAAATAAATTCGATAATCAGATAATTGAACAGGTTAAAAAAGTTAAACTTATAATTGCAGATGTAGATGGTGTTCTAACTGATGGTTCTATTTATAAAGGCGGAGATAATGCGAGTGAGAATATTGAATTAAAGAAATTTTCTGTGCTAGATGGGGCAGGAGTTGCATTTGCTCGGTTGCTGGATTTTCATATTGCATTAATTTCTGGACGGAAATCTTCTGCTACTGATATACGTGCTAATGAATTAAAGATTTCTGATGTATATAATGGAACCCTAAATAAAATGAAGCCTTATAATGAATTAAAATTGAAATATAGTTTATCAGATGAGAACTGTGCATTCATAGGTGATGATATAATTGATATTAGTTTAATGGAAACTGTTGGCGTTCCTATTGCAGTTGCTAATGCTTATCATTTAGTGAAGAAAAAAGCAATTTATACAACATCATTAAGTGGTGGACATGGCGCTTTTCGAGAAGCAATAGATTGGCTTGCCATTTGCCAAGGACGTTATGAAGAAGGAATTCATTTAATGATAGATTCAATATTGTCAATATAAATTGTATGAGAATTTTTTTGTTATCCTTTTTTGTAATTATAAGTTGCTCAAGTATTGAAAATGAAACAAATATGTATTCTCGAGCAGGTTTACCTGATCAAGAAAGTTGGGATGTAGAGATTACATTAACTGATGAAGGTGTTATGCGCGCTCTTGTTAAAGCAGGCCACTTAGAAAAATTTAATGAGAGAAATTATATTTTTTTGAATAAGAATGTTGATGTTGATTTTTTTGATGAGGAAGAAATCCATACTACTAATTTAAAATCAATGATTGCAGAGATTGATGAAAAAACAAACTTTATGACTGCAATTGAGAATGTAGTAGTCGTTTCAGATAGTGGAGCTACCCTGTTCACAGATACATTAAAATGGGATTCAAAAAAAGAAATTATCTATACTGCATCTCCGATAATGCTAACTACTGAAAAGAATGACACCCTTTATGGAAGTGGTTTTGAATCAGATGTAGGACTAAATCATTGGAAAATACTTTATCCATCCGGTGTAACGAATTAAGAAAATAATGGAGAGAAAACACCATCATTTACGTGCTGAAAGTCTTTATAAGCAATATGGTAACCGTTGGGTAGTGTCTGATGTGGATATTGAAGTTAAAAAAGGTGAAATAATTGGTTTACTTGGGCCGAATGGCGCAGGTAAAACAACAACATTCTATATGTTAACAGGAATGATAAAACCATCAAAGGGGAATATTTACCTTGACGATAAGGAAATAACTACTAAAGCAATGTATATGCGAGCTAGAAGCGGGATAGGTTATTTGGCGCAGGAGCCATCTATATTTGGAAAATTAACTGTAGAAAATAATCTTAGATTAGTTCTTGAAATGTCTGGACTACCTAAAAATAAACAAAACGATAAAATAGAAAATTTATTAGATGAAATGTCTATTGAGCATTTAAGAGACAGTATGGGCTCTAATTTGTCCGGGGGAGAGCGACGTAGAGTTGAAATTTGTAGAGCTTTATCTATGGATCCAGACTTTATATTATTAGATGAACCTTTTGCCGGCGTTGATCCCATTGCAGTTGAAGATATTCAATCAATAGTTAAATCATTAAAGGAAAAAGAAATAGGCGTTTTAATTACTGATCATAATGTTAGAGAGACTCTATCTATTACTGACAGGTCATATTTATTATTTAATGGAGTCATTTTAAAATCAGGTTCATCTGAGTTTTTAGCAAATGATGAAGAAGCACGCCAACTTTATCTTGGAAAGAGCTTTCGTTTAGATTAATTATTATGCTTAAACAGGAATTACAGCAAAAACAGGCGCTGTCACCACAGCAAATTTTACAAGCAACATTATTACAATTAAATAATTCTAGTTTAGAGAAATATATATTGGAGGAATTTGAGAAAAACCCAATTCTCGAACCAACTGAGATAATTAATGATGATGATGAATCTAATACAAAAGAAGATTTGAATGATGAAGGCTGGGATGATATATATGAATCCAATGCAGTGTATGAGCCCAAAAAAGAAAACATTTTTCAAATTTCATCAGAAAAGAATTTGTTGGAAGCGATAATTGATCAAATTAATGATTTGGATTTAAAAAGTTGGGAAAAATCTGTTGCAGAGGAGATAATTTATAATTTAGATGATAGTGGTTATTTATCTATTGATTTATTTTTAATTGCAGATCGTTTTGAAAAAAATGAAGATGAAATAAATCATATTTTGCATAAAGTTCAACATCTGGATCCTCCAGCTCTAGCTTCAAGGGATCTTCAACAATGTTTAATGGTACAATTGGATAATAATAAAGATTCAATAGAATATAAAATCGTCAAACAATATTTCGATGATTTTATAAATAAGAGATATAATCGCATTTCTAAAAGAGAAGACATTTCATCTAAGGAACTTTCAGGTGCAATTAAAAATTTATCTAAATTAAATCCCAAACCTGGTCTTGGTTTACAGGTTTCTAAAGATGAATCGATAATTCCTGATTTAATTTTAAATAAAAGAAGCAATCAATGGGAGATTACTGTAAATGATAGTTGGATCCCTCCAATCAATGTAAGCAAAACATATAAAAAAATGTTGAATAATTTAGAAACTCATAATAGAAAGACGAAAAAATTTCTTAAAAATAATTTCAATAAAGCCGAATGGGTTATTGGAGCAATTGATCAACGTCGAACAACTCTTTATAATGTAATGAAACAGATAATTAATCATCAACCAGCATTTTTTGATGGCAATATTGATAAACTTACACCAATGAAACTAAAAGATATATCTGATATTATTGGGATAGATATTTCTACTGTAAGTCGTGCGACAAGAGGGAAATATGTGGAAACCCCATATGGAATATTTGAACTAAAATATTTTTTTACAAATAATCATATTTTATTTGATGGTGTAGAAATAAGCGTGAGGGATGTTAAATTGGCTTTGAAAAAAGTTATTGATAATGAAGATAAGAATAAGCCACTAAGTGATGATGATTTAATGGAAGCATTAAAGCAGTCTGGTTATTCAATTGCGAGAAGAACTGTAACAAAGTATCGAGATCAATTAAACTTACCAAATGCTAGATTACGAAGAAAAATTTAATTAAAAGGAGATAATATGTCAGCAAAAAGAATAATAATTGGAGATAGTGAAATAAGCGTACCTGATAAACTATTATCAATGGGAGTGTTTCCAGCAATTGCAATTGCAGTAGTTATATGGTTATTATTAGGCTTGTATTCAGTTGGCCCTGATGAAGTAGGAGTTGTTCAGCGATTTGGCAAATACACTCGCGTTGTAGGGTCAGGTTTGAATTATCATTTACCTTACCCCATAGAGACAGTCAAAACTCCTAAGGTAACAGAAGTCAAAAGGATTGAAATAGGTTTTAGAACTGTAGGAAAAAATCAATATAGAACCATTGCGCAAGAGAGTTTAATGTTAACTGGTGATGAAAATATTGTAGATGCGGAGTTGATTGTTCAGTATAAAATAAAAAACCCTACAGATTACTTATTTAATTTTATTGGACCAGAATTAACTTTACGCGAAGCTTCTGAAGCATCATTAAGAACTGTTATAGGAAGACATAATATTGATGAAGCTTTAACATCTGGAAAATTTATGATTCAAGAAGAAACAAAAGAATTGCTTCAGATGACACTAGATAAATATGAAACAGGAGTAATGGTTGTAGCAGTTCAACTGCAAGATGTTAGTCCTCCAATACAAGTTATAGATGCTTTTAAAGATGTTGCCTCCGCCAAAGAAGATAAGAATAGAATGATAAATGAAGCAGAGGGATATAGAAATGATGTTATTCCAAAGGCTCGCGGAGAAGCGCAATCGATGATTCGGAAAGCGGAAGGTTTTCGAGAATCAAGGATAAAAAGAGCTGAAGGAGATGTTGCCAAGTTTAAAGCTATCGTTAAAGAATATGTTAAGGCAAAAGATGTAACAAAAGAAAGATTGTATTTAGAGGCAATGGAAGAGATACTTCCTGGTATAGATAAATATATAATTCCAAATGGTAAAGATGGAAATTTATTGAATCTTCTTAATCTTACTGGAACGAAAGGAGCAAAGTAATGAAAAATTTATTTCTTATCTTGATTGTATTATTAGTTATTGGGGGATTAAGTAGTGTATTTATAATTGACGAAACTGAACAAGTAGTCATATTACAATTTGGACAACCAGTAAGGATAATAAAGACACCTGGATTAAATTTTAAATTACCAGCGCCAATACAAGTCGCTCAAAGATTTGATAACCGTTTGTTAGAATATGATGTCTCTCCTGAAGAAATCTTAAGTAAGGATAAAAAATCCTTAATAGTTGATAACTATGTTCGATGGAGAATTATTGATCCACTTTTATTCCTACAGACTGTACAGACTGAACCTATAGCAAAAACTCGCATTGATGACATAGTCTATTCTGAATTAAGAAGAGAATTAGGTACGCATATTATGTCAGAAATAATAACAGAAAATAGAGAACTAATTATGGAGACTGTAACTAAACAAAGTGCGACAGCAACAAAGCCATATGGAATAGAAGTTGTAGATGTACGATTAAAAAGAGTTGATTTACCTCAAAATAATGAAGAATCTATTTATAGAAGGATGCAGGCAGAAAGAATTCGGCAAGCAAACAAATTTAGATCTGAAGGTGAAGAAGAATCCCAGAAAATCAAGGCATCAACAGATAAAGATAAGACAATCATATTAGCTAATGCATATAAAGAGGCAGAAGAAATTAAAGGAGAAGGAGAAGCAATAGCCGTTGATATATATGCACGTGCTTTTTCAATAGATCCAGAATTTTATGAGTTTTATAGATCACTAGAGGCTTATAAAAAAATAATTGACAAAAAAACAACTTTAGTTCTTCCATCAAATTCAAATTTATTTGATACATTAAATAAATAGTGAATAATAATTTTTTACATATTGGTGATTATTCATCTGATGAATTAATGGAGATAATGAAACTAGCAAAAGATTTGAAACAAAAATTTCGAAATCGAGAAGATCATAAAATATTTCATAATAAATCTCTTGCTATGATATTTGCTAAACCTTCAGCAAGAACGAGAATATCATTTGAGACTGGATTTGAATGGCTAGGTGGACATGCACTATTTCTTGGACCTAACGATATTGGAATTGGTAAAAGAGAGGCTATAAAAGATATTGGAAGATTATTAAGCCGATATAATGATTTAATTATGGCTAGATTATTTGATCATAATCATATAATGGAGCTTGCGAGTAATGCAAGCATTCCTGTTATTAATGGTTTAACAGATTATAACCATCCTTGCCAAATAATGTGTGACTTTTTTACTATTTGGGAGACAAGAGGGTCATTGGATGATTTGAAAATCAGTTATATTGGTGATGGCAACAATATTGTTAATTCATGGCTACAGCTGACACAAAAATTTCCAATTGATTTTGTTTGTGCATGTCCAGCTGGTTATGAGCCTGATAATAGCACTCTAGATAAGTCAATTGAGACCGGATTATCAAAAATTACTGTAACAAACGATCCTTTTGATTCAATTCAAAATTCAGATGTTGTTTATACTGATGTTTGGGCATCTATGGGTCAAAAAGATGAAGCAGAGATTAGAGAAAGCGTATTTAAACCTTTTCAAATAAATCACTCTATTATATCAGAAGCTGGAAAAAAAGCCCTTTTTATGCATTGTTTGCCAGCAGAGCGAGGTAGAGAAGTAACAGATGAAGTAATGGAAGCTGAGTATTCAATTGTGTTTGATCAGGCAGAAAATCGTCTACATATCCAAAATGCAATTATGGTTACATTACTTAACCAAAGCTCTGCTTAAATTTATTTACTATAGACTGTAAATTAATATTCATAATCAAATTTTTAATATCTTTTATAGTATTCTGAATATTAAAAACCCAGAATCCTGATGAAGGTTCTTTTATAACTGCAATATATAGTTTTCCATTAACTCTAGGGTTTTCAGGGTTATTTGTAATCACAATTTTTCTTAAAAGAATATTTTCACTTAAATTTGTGGAAAGTTCTAAGGCTCTAATTAAATCGTCTTTACTATTTGCCTTAATTCTTAATCTATCAAAAACTAAAAAATTCCGATTTATCATTGATAAATCTTCTATTTCTGTATCCATTGGATAATCTTCGAAGATTATTTTTAAATCTTCAATTGTTAACCAATTTTTATCAGCTTTTTGATCATTTGGATATAAAATATAATCATAAATATGTTTTGTACCGCCGCAACATGATACTTCATCTTGATAGAAAGATATTTCATTTCCGTTGACAAATGAAACTGGATTAAGCGTATCAGTCTTTACCATTTCTAAATGTAATATCATATTCACAACTTTTACTTCTATTAATGAGCTATCTGGAATTGCATCAATAATAGTGTTAGCTGAATTTGCCATTGAATAAGATTCTTTTGATAATTTTAGAATATGATCTCTATAATTAATTGTTTGCGGGTATTCTTTAGAAAAGATCCAATATGCGAAGGCTGCCATAGCAATTGTAAATAATATCCATGTTAGCATTGAGCTGTGAACAACTGATTCTTTAATCTTAGAATCTTCTTTATTATTATCTTGTGGATCAATATCACCACTATAATCTTTACTATCTTTTTCCGATTGTATCTGAGGTATATCCATACCTTCTTCATATTGAGTGATTCCAGGCTCGTTAAATAAATTAATTAATGGAAGCTTATCAATTGTTCCTATAATTGAAGTAAGAACATTTAAGTGAAGGACTGATAGGTTTTCAAAAGATACTTCGCCTTTAATTTTTACTCTATCAAAGGGTTGAAGCATTGGGGAATCAGCGTGTTCTTCATTTCTTTCCCAGTATTTTCTTCTTCCTGCGCTAAGTTGATTAATATAAGCTATATCATAACCAAGCCAATCTGACTCACCACTTATATACAGGTCTAACCGTTTTAATAAAGTATTTATTGAACGTTTACGACCTCTAATTGATTGAATATGAGGAACATTTTTAATAAATCGTATTTTGGCCCAACCAACTTCTTGTTTATATCGATAAAATAACTCATAAGATAAACCAGAAGATTTAACTAATATAATATCACCTTTTTCCTGCGCGTTTAATAAAGCTTCTGAGTTTGTCCCCATCCATGTAGGCTTAGCTCCTTGTTCAGCTATAGTTAGTTTTAAAGTTCCCACTACATTTGAAGGAATCAATGTTTTTCGAACGTAATTCTTATCCAATTTATCAGATTTGACCCAGTAACCTAATGTATTAAAATAAGACGCTTTACCACCCCATCTGTTTTCAGATATCCATTCAAGATATTGTCTTGTCTCTGGAGCAATTAAATCTTTATCTAGGGTAATAAATTCTTGATGTACAATCCAATCAGGAATTGTTAGTATAATTTCTTTACCTACCATATCGATATGCATGGAAAGTTTGCTAAATTCAGTACCTAGCATAGCAGTAAACTCTTCAGTGCCAGGTTTGAATTCTGAAAGAGGAGTTTTTAATGGAAGAGATCCAACCAGATCAATCGATTGTGATCCAGCTATAGTTTCCCATTGAGCATAATGAATATGATTTTCAGAAAGTATAAGACTTATCATAATTATATTAAGCTAATTAACCCTTTATTTCTGATAATAATACAATTTATTGAAATCATACAATATAATATATAATTGCAAGGTTAGTAGGGGTGAGCACCCTGCATAGATGTTAACGTTTAGTTTTTAATCTAGAGTTTTTTCTAGGAGATTCTTTATTCGGGCTATTTAATTTAGAACTTGCTTTAGTTAAAATAGTACCTTTGTATTGAGCGCCTGCATTTATAATAATATTCTCAGATTTAATATCTCCAATCATTCGCCCTGATTTGGTAATGGTCACGACACCTTTTGAATCAATATTTCCAACTAAGATCCCACTTAAAACAAGATTTGAAGATTTTATATCTGCTTTTACAATCCCTGATTTTTCTATAGTCAAATCTTGAGATGTTTGTAGGTTTCCTTCCATTTGGCCAGAGATAATAATTCTTTCATCTCCAATTAACTTTCCATTAAAAGAAATATCTTTATGTAAGGTTGTTATATTTTGTTGAACTTTTTTGTTCATTTAACTACCATTATTAAATATCAATGTGCACACTGCCTTTTATAGTTGCACCATCTTCAATAAGAATCCTTGATGTTGTTGTATCCCCAGTTACAGAACAGTCCTCCATATAATGGACATTACCTGTTGAGGTAATATTCCCTTTTACTTCTCCTGAAATTTTCACATTATTGGCCTTGATATCAGCTTTAACAACTGATCCTTTTTCAACAGATATTGCGCCACCTACTTCAATCCTACCATTAATTTTTCCTTCAATAACTAAACCGTCTATTCCTGATAATTCCCCATCAAGGAATAATGATTTTCCAATAGTTGTTTTTGGCATAATTATATATTACCTCTCAAATTTTTATACGTCTTTTGGCAATTCTACATTCATATTAATTGTACCTGAATAATCAGCACCATCTTCAATAATAATTTGATTAGTTTCAATTGGCCCTAAAACGCTCGCAGTTGACTTTATTAAGACTCCTTTTTCAGCACTGACTTTACCCTTTAGTTTTCCAGCTACTGTTAATTTGGAAGCTACAGTATCTGCGCCAACATCACCAATTTCTGTAATAGTCAGATTTCCTTTTACAGATAATTCGCCTTCTAATTGTCCATCTATAATTAGGTCTCCATCGCATGATAAAGTACCATTTACACGGATATCTCCCTCAATATTACTCATAGGGTCAGACATAGATTACTCCTGTAAATTTTCCTTTTTTACCTCGGTTATTGTCAGTTTTTAATCATATATAAGCATATGATTAAAAATATCACTTGAAAATATTAATAATACGAAGGAAATACAAGTTATTGCCTATAATTTATATAAAAATAGGAAATGAATGAAGATGGAAGTTAGTTAGATTATTTTATATGTTATTTTTATACAATAAAATAAATATCAAAATGTGCGAGCCCAACGGATAGCATAGGTTCTATATCCAACTTCTGGAACACTTGGCTTTTGAATTATTATTTTAAAATTAGCAGTTTCTCCTGGTTTAAGTGAAGTATCGCTAATTACACCAGATTTATATGTTATTATATTTCCATCTACAAATGCGGAATCGATAACAATCAGTTCAGTAGAAGGTGACCATAGTTTTGCTTCAGTTCGTACAAAATCAGCTCTTATTTCTCCGCTATTTATAACTGTACCAATAATTTCTTCTCGATCTAGAAAAACATTTACATTTGGTTCCCCCACCATTTCAACTTTTGGACCAGGAGGAAGCTCCTGTTGCACTGAAACAACTTTATCTTTTGTGATGGCTAAACGTCCAAGCGTTGTCTGAATAAATAATGCATCTGAATTCTCATCAATTATTTCACCCATAACTACAGTTCCATTTGTCAATTCTATTCTATGCTGCATATCAGGAACTTTAATTAAATTGATTATATCTTGATTTAAAGTAGGCATAGCCTGAAATTTTTGAAGTAGACTAACCATCGCTCCGAGTGAATCAATTTGGTTTTGCAATTGTTTTATATCTGTATCATAATTAAAAAATGGTTTCCCCAAAGGGAGGAGAGACAATGTATCCTTATCGTCTCGTAGCTTTGGAATGGGAGTTAGAGAAGTGTCAAGTATACTTGTATTAGTTGAATCAGCGCCATTTTTTCCATTATCTGATATTTCCATCATATTATTATCTATTTTAGTAGTGTCTTGACCAATTAAAAGATTAATAATAATTAAGAAGAATATCTTTTTATGGTACAAGATATTGACTCTCTTTCATATGTGCTGAAAAAGCTAATCGACGCAATTCTTCATGATAGGTATCTTGTTGTCCAAGTCGACCTATCATTTGAATTATGGATCCATGCAAAGTATAATTTTTTGCATCTCCTAATAATGGCAAAAACCGGGGAATAACATTTGGATTATTTAACCCACCTAGACTTTCTATAGCTTTTTTTCTTAAATCAAGGGGTAAATCTTCAGTTAATCCTATCTCTATAATGGCTTTAAATACTTGAGGATCATCAAAATTTCCTAGGGCTTCTAACAGTGTATTTAAAAGACTATAATACTCCCCTCTTCCAGCATTATATGTATTTAATAAAGCTAGGACTAGATTCTCCTGCCTAACTCCTTTCATCGTCTTTAGTGCAAATTCTCGGACTTCAAGATTAGTTGCAGGATCATCTAATAATTCAGCAAACGCATTAGCAACATCGGCAGGATCTTTCTTACCAAGTATTTCAACCGCACGATTTCTAACTCCAATTTTTATGCTAGTATTTTTTGCTATACCAACTAAAATAGGAACAACTTCTTCCGTTCCTATAGCTCCTAAAGTCTCAGCTAATAATAAATCTGTACGTTCTACATTCGCATGAGCAATTTCATATAAATCGAGTAAAGCTAACACCTGATCTTCCACACGTATCTTATTCAAACTTCTAACTAAAGTCATATGCAAACTGTTTGTTTTTAATTCAATATTTTCCATCCCCTGGATCATTGCTTCGGCTGCTTTTGGATTTTCTCTAAATTTTGCTAATAACTTTATTGATTCTTCCATAAATGTAATATCCAGAGCGGCTCCACTTGCAACGGCTTGAGCTATAGCATTAAGGGCTGTGGGGTGTTGAGATTCTCCTAAAACTCGGCCAGCTTCTATTCTTGCTTCAAATGGTAGGCTACTATCATTATATATTGAAATTAATTCTTCTAACGCTTGAATTCGGCCGTCTTCATATGCAATTCTTAGCTTATCGATTAATTCAAAAGTTACTCCAGGCGCTTCCTTGTCATCTCCTGGGAAAATTTTCTTTATCAATGAACAACTGCTAAAAATAAATAAAGCGAAGAGAATTATAGTCGTATGTTTAAGAACGGTCATCTTCTCTCCATCTCAAAAGTGAGAGTTCATTCCCATCAAAATAACCATAAGTAAAAAAGGTAAGCCAATCACCTAAAATAAGTAATTTTCCATTTTCTACTGATTTATCAACCGCCTGATGATAATGGCCTAAAATGAGATAATCAAATCCTTGACGAATCTTTTTATGTGCTAATGTAGTCATTTCATCAAGAACCCGTTCATTGTATTCTTTAGAATGATCATAATGTTTACCCTTTTTAGACATCCAATTACCAATTCGATAGCCTATGTTTGGATGAATCCATCTGTATGTCCAAGTAAATAATTTACTTTGAATTATATATTTCAAAAATCGATAACCATGATCCCATGAAAGATATCCATCGCCATGTGAAATGTAGAATTTTTTACCATTTAATTCCAGAGTAACATCATCGCGATATGTTTTTGTTGTTATTTGTTTTTCAATAAAATCCATTACCCAATAATCATGATTTCCCAGTATATAATGAATTTCAACACCTGTATTTTTTAGTGTGTACAATTGGTTATATAGAGAAAAATATTTTTTTGGAATCACATCCTTATATTCAAAATAAAAGTCAAATAGATCTCCATTAATAAATAGCGTTCCTCCAGTGCTAGATATATGATTAAAGAAATTCTCCAGATTTTTGCTGATTTGATGATAATTATCTGACGTTTCATCCATAAGATGAATATCTGAAATAAAATACAATGGCAAATTCATAGTATTTGAAACTAAACTTTATATTTCTGCATAGGCAATCAATTTCAATTTATGTTATTTTTAACTTTAGTTTATTTAATAGTGTCTAATTTTAGATCTTGTAGATTAAATTATAGGATTATAATTATGTTTAGGTTGATAACAATTATAGCTTTATTTGCTACAAACTTATTAGTTGCCCAGTCATTTGGGCAAAATAAGGTTCAATACCGCAATTTTAATTGGTCATTTATAACATCTCCTCATTTTGATATTTATTATTACGGAGATGCAACAGATTTGGCTCAATTCACAGCTGAAAAAGGTGAAGAAGCTTACGAACAGATATCGAAACATCTTCGTTGGACACTTAGAAAACGTGTACCAATAATTATTTATCATTCTCATAATGATTTTCAACAAACAAATGTTGTGCTTCCTTATATGCAAGAAGGCATTGGAGGCGTAACGGAATTATTTAAAAATAGGGTAGTTATACCCTTTGAGGGTGACTATGACCAATTTCGACATGTAATTCATCATGAACTTGTTCATGCATTAATAAATGATATGATTTACGGTTCTGCACAAAATGTTTATTCAGGTAGAGTAAAATTGCGAGTCCCTTTATGGGCCAATGAAGGCCTAGCGGAATTTTTATCAATGAATTGGGATACTCAATCCGATATGATTTTAAGAGATTTGGCAGTGCATGAAGAAATGCCAACGGTTCAACAGCTGGAATCTTTTCTTGCTTATAAAGGAGGTCAATCTCTTTGGAGATTTATTGCTCAAAAATATGGTAGAGAAAAAATTGGAGAAATTTTTACATCTATGAAATTTGTTCAAAATGCTGAAAAAGGATTTGATAAAGCTATTGGTATGGATTTTGAATCTTTAACTAAGCAATGGCATAAGTATTTGAAAAAAGAATATTGGCCAGATATTGATGGTAGAGATGAAATTGAGGATATATCGATAAGATTAACTGATCATAAAAAGAAGAATAATTATTACAATATTGCTCCTGCAATTTCTCCAGATGGAAGTAAAATAGCTATTCTTGAAGATAAATCTGGATTTGCAAATATCACCCTTATTGATGCAATTGATGGTAAAAATATTAAAAAATTAGTTAAAGGTAATCGATCAATGGATTTTGAGGAATTAAAATGGCTTCAACCCGGTATAACATGGTCTCCAGATAACAAAAGAATTGTAATTGCTGCAAAAGCAGGTTCGGAAGATGCGCTTTATTTGATTGATTCTGATAAGCCAAATAAAAAGGAAAAACTTACTTTTGATCTTGATGGTATTTTCTCTGCTTCATGGAGCCCAGATGGACATCTGTTAGCATTTGTTGGTAATAAAGTTAGTTCAAGCGATATTTATCTTTATGATATGAATAATAGGACATTAAAAAATTTAACAAATGATATTTATTCAGATTCAGAGCCCACTTGGAGTTCAGATGGCAGTAAAATTGCTTATGTATCTAGTAGAGTTAAATCTGATGATAATCAATTAAGAAAAAATGTATCTGTAGCTGATATATCCTTTTTTCAATCTGATATATATTCTATTGATATATCAAATAATTCATTAGATAGGATCACTTTTTCTGATGCGAATGAAAATTACCCTATATGGGCAAATACAGATGATGTATTGTTTTATACATCTGATAATAATGGTATTTCTAATTTGTATAGACATAGAATGAATGATGGGAGCATTGAATCTTTAACCAACTTACTTACTGGCTTATTCCAAATAAGTCTTTCAAGGGATGATGAAGTGATGGTGTTTGCAGGATATTCGGACAACGGATGGGATGTCTTTCGTTTATCAAACCCACTACAGATGAAACAAATAAATGTGCTACCGACACAGTTTAGTAAAAATATAGGATTAGATGATAATGCTCTAGCAGATTTTAGACAAAATAAATCCAGAGGAATAAATATAAATCGCACATCTGGAAAGGATTATTCAAATTATATTTTTGCTGTAGAGTATGGGAATTATAATAATAATATTGAATATAACAAACCTGACTCTATGCAGTTTCAAGTATCAGATTCACTAATAACAACTGATGGCAATTATGTACCACAACCATACAAGACTAGATTAACAATGGATATGGTATTTGGCTATGCAAGTTATAATAGTTTTTTTGGTGCTCAAGGCATGACACAGTTTGCTTTTAGTGATGTGTTAGGAGATCATCAAATATCTCTTGGTACGGAATTAGTTATCAGTTTAGATAAGAGTGATTATTATTTTACATATGGATACTTAAAAAATCGTGCAGATTATTATTTCTCCCTTTTTCATCAAGCAGATGCTACTTCTGATTACTATGGTAATTTATACAGATTGCGTTTTTATGGGTTTCAGGGTTTAATGTCATATCCGATAAATAGATTTAATAGAGTTGATACGGGTCTGTCATATAATAAAATTGATTATCGCTTATTTCAACAGGACATATTTTCATATGCTTATTATGAAAGTGCTAGAGATGCTGCAGATGTTATGATGCTCACTGCAAGCTATATATTTGATAATACGGTTTATGGATATACTGGTCCAATTGATGGATTTCGTCAAAACACTACCTTAAGTATTAGCCCTGGCGCTGGTCAGAGCAAATTGAAATATCAAACAGTTAAATTAGATTTTAGAAAATACTTTATGTTCAGCAGATATACTAGTTTAGCAAGCAGGGTTACATATGGTAAAAGTTTTGGTCCCAATCCTCAAAAATTTATTCTTGGTGGGCTACAAAATTGGATTTGGGGAAATGGAGAGACGTTTGGTGAGAAAGATGAAAGTAGATTCCGAAGCCAACCTATTGATACAAGCAATACTTCAATGTTAATTGATGTATATCTATCAGATTTTATGTATCCAATGAGAGGTTATCGTTTCTGGGAAAGAACAGGTAGTAATACTTTATTAATGAATTTTGAGTTTAGATTTCCTTTTTTATTCGCATTCGGAATTCCAAATAAATTTGTTTTCTCAAATTTTGGAAGTTATTTATTTCTTGACGTCGGTGCAGCTTGGGATGATAGCGAAGAATTTAATTCAATAAAAGCCCTACGAAATAAATATGGTGATAATAGACTCCCGGACAATGCAAGTCCGATAATTGCTGGTGCTGGCATTGGTGTAAAAATTCCTTTAGGACCATTTTTATTTAGAGTAGATACTGCGTGGGATGTTAATCCAAACGGGTATTCAAGGCCTCAGTATTATGTTTCTATTGGGACCGATTGGTAAACGTATACTTTATATATTAATCTAAATTATTTGAGCATGTCAAAATCTAAAGTTAAAACTGTCTTTCTTTGTTCGTCATGCGGAGATCATTGTGCAAAATGGAATGGCCAATGCCCATCATGTGATGAATGGGGTACTTTGAGTGAATATAAAGTAAATGCTAAATCTCGTTCAAAATCTAATGGACAAACAAAGAGCCCATCAAGCTTAGTTGATATATTAAAAGATGGAGTAGTTCAAAGTCAGAAAACAGGTATTCGTGAGGTAGATAGAGTGCTAGGTGGAGGAGTATTGCCAGGATCAATGATATTGCTTGGCGGTAGTCCTGGTATTGGCAAATCAACACTGGCATTACAAATAATACCTGGATTAAAGTATAGTGTATTATACGTTTCAGCTGAAGAGAGCGAAGAGCAGCTTGCCTTAAGAGCAAAACGATTAAATATACCTACAAAAAATATAAAATTATCAACTGAGAATAATATCGAAGTAATTGTAGATCAATTAACATTAACAAACCCAAAATTATTGATTATTGACTCTATTCAAAATATTTACAGTGACAATGTTGACTCAATTGCTGGATCTCCAAGTCAAATAAGAGAATGTGGTCAACAATTATTAGCTATCGCAAAGCAAAATAAAGTTTCAGTTATAGTTATTGGTCATGTAACAAAAGAAGGAATAATTGCTGGTCCGCGAATGCTAGAACATATGGTTGATACGGTTCTGTATCTTGAGGGGGATTCTAGATTTGATCATCGTATTCTTCGTTCAATGAAAAATAGATTTGGAACTACTAATGAAGTGGGAATATTCCAAATGAATGAGCTTGGATTGGATGAGGTTTCTAATCCTTCTCAATTTTTTCTATCCGAAAGGACACTTGAAGTTCCTGGCTCTGCAATTTTTCCTGCACTAGAGGGAACACGCCCTCTGCTAGTCGAAGTGCAAGCATTAGTTTCTAATGCAAATTTTGGAACCCCACAAAGAAATTCTAATGGAATTGATTATAAGCGACTAGCAATGCTATTGGCAGTTCTAGAAAAAAGAATTGGCATGCCTATAGGAGCAAAAGATGTATTTATTAATCTTGTTGGCGGATTTTA
Organism: Fidelibacterota bacterium; assembly: GCA_029936965.1. Taxonomy (GTDB): domain Bacteria; phylum Fidelibacterota; class Marinisomatia; order Marinisomatales; family TCS55. The sequence goes on along the minus strand of JAPYRG010000003.1, from coordinate 66,730 downwards.
TATAAGGGATCCATCTACAGATCTTGCTGTCATTATAGCTGTAGCTTCAAGCGCAAAAGATTTTACTATCCCAAATAATACTGTATTGGTTGGAGAAGTAGGTTTATCTGGAGAGTTAAGATCGGTTCCAAATTTGGATAAAAGGATTAAAGAATCGGAAGCTTTAGGATTTACAAATATCATTGTACCTAAATCAAATCTAAAACGTCTAAAAAATTTAGATTATAAAATAAAAGTTTTGGGTTTTCTTAATGTCAAAGAAGTATTAAATCATTTATTCTAGACATTGAAATTTTCTATAACTTCATTTGATGATGATTCTTCTGCTAGAACGGGTTTAATTAAAACCGATCATTCTGAAATAGAGACTCCAGTATTTATGCCAATTGGAACAAATGGTGTTGTTAAAACAATATTACCAAATGAGCTTTATGAAATAAATACGAATATTATTTTAGGCAATACATACCATTTATTTTTACGACCAGGACATAAGCTAATTTCGCAAGCTGGAGGATTGCACCAGTTTATGAATTGGAATAAATCAATATTAACTGATAGTGGGGGATTTCAAGTTTATTCTTTAGCAAAATTAAATAATATTTCTAATGATGGTGTAAAATTTCAGTCACATATTGATGGTAGCACTCAATTTATTTCTCCAGAAATTTCTATGGAAATTCAACGATCATTAGGATCAGATATTATAATGGCTTTTGATGTCTGTCCTGCCGGAGGAGAGGATAAAAGTATCATTAAAAACTCTGTGGAACAGACAGCAAAATGGATCAATAGATGTAACGATTATTTGGATAATCACCAATCAATATTTAATTGGAATCAATGCATGTTTCCTATAGTTCAAGGAGGAATTTATCCTGATTTAAGAAAAATAAGCGTTGATCAAATTTTGCCCTTTAGCACATGTGGTGTAGCTATTGGCGGTCTTGCTGTTGGTGAAGAAAAAAATGCTATGTTTGATATAATATCGATGATGGATGAAATTTTACCAAAAGATCAGCCTAGATATCTTATGGGTGTTGGTAGGCCAACCGATCTCGTACGCGCAATTTACTTGGGTATTGACATGTTTGATTGTGTGCTCCCAACACGGAATGGTCGAAATGGCCAACTATTTACTTCTGAAGGTGTAATGAATATAGAAAACGCACGTTACATCAATGATTTTAATTCAGTTGATAAAGAATGTAAATGCACTTTGTGTAAAAATTATACTAGATCATATTTACGCCATTTGTTTAATATTAATGAAATGTTAGGTTTAAGATTAGCTTCTATTCATAACATCACATTTTATATGAACCTTATGAAAAAAATTAGGGATAATATAAATGAAAATAGATTCCATAATTGGTCGAAACAGTTTTTGAATCAACACTCAAATGACCCGAGAATGTAATTATGCCAAATATGATTATTAGAGTAATTGATGCATATGTATACATAACTACCGATAATGGAATTTTATTTTTGTTATTGAAACGTGCTAAAACAAAGATGTATGAACATATTTGGCAGGGAGTAGCTGGTAAGATTGAAAAAGGTGAAAAATCATGGGAGACTGCTAAACGTGAGTTACTTGAAGAAACAGGCTTAAGACCAAATAAAATGCTTATAGTAGATCATGTTAGCAAGTTTTATGAGCAAAAGGGTGACAGAATTAATTTAGTTCCAGTCTTTGGTATTGAAGTTAATACGGAAGAAGTGGTATTGTCTGATGAACACTCAGAGTATAAATGGGTAACAATAAATGAAGCCTTAGATTTATTAGTTTGGACAGGTCAGAAACAGGCAATTAAAATTGTAAATGATATGATTTTATGTAATGATGATCGAATGCGGTGGTCAGAAATTAAAGTATAAGGAGAGTATATATGTTAAACGCGGGAGATAAAGCACCAGAGTTTACACTATTAGATGGTGATGAAAATTCAGTATCTCTATCAGATTTTAAAGGTCAAAAGGTAGTCCTTTGGTTTTATCCTAAAGCAAGTACACCAGGATGAACAATTGAAGGCCAGGGGTTCCGTGATGAATTCCAAAAATTTAAAGATCAAGACGTTGTCGTTTTAGGTATGAGTGCTGATTCTACAAAAAAACAAAAGAATTTTTGTGAAAAACAGAGCTTTCCTTTTCCTTTGCTAAGTGATGAAACAACAGATGTATTAAAAGCATATGATGCTTGGGGTTTAAAGAAAATGTATGGTAGAGAATATGAAGGAATTTTTCGAATTACATATGTCATTGATGAGGATGGGATAATAATTTATGCTTATTCAAAAGTATCTGTGAAAACACATGCTCTAGATGTGCTAGAAGATATAGTATAAAATTTGTTTTTATTTCAATGGAACTAAGTATAATGGGATACGTAAAATAATATGCAACCCTGTTTATTGAGATTAGGAGAGTTAAATGAAAAAAATTACACTTATCAGTCTTTCTTCTATCATTATATTTAGTTGTGCTTCTAATACGCCAACTAATAGTAATGATCTTACCTTAGGAACGGTCCAAAGCAAAATATATAAGGGTCAAAGTCAGTCCGCAGTGATGGATGTACTAGGTTCTCCTAATATTGTTACAAAAGATACCCAGGGAAGAGAAGAATGGACATATGACCGTATCTCAACAGAAAAAAATTCAGGATCAGAAGGATTCTGGTTTTTATTATTTGGTAAAAGTAATGCATCAAGTAGCTCTTCTTCAAAATCGCTTACTGTTATTATTAAATTTGATGAAAACAAGAATGTGCTGGATTTTACATATCAAAGTTTGAAATACTAGATGTTCCATCAATTATTATACCCTTCTACTTTGCAGGGTAAAATATTACATATCTCATTAATTTTTTATTTATGTACGTCCTTAATCGGATGTGCTGCTCCCCAACAGTCAACAGTTAAGCCGCCAACGACTGTTGCTCGCGCAATGGAAACACGAAGTTTTACTAAGGATATGAAAACTGTATTGAAGGCATCTATCAATGCATTACAGGATATGGATTATACAATTGATGTCTTGAATTCAGATATTGGATTAATTACTGCAAGTAGAACTACAGAAAAAGGTCAGGCTCCATTATTTGCTGATAATTCTGCCAATAATAATCAACTTTCTGGCTTAGGGAAATTGCTACCTATTGTATTTATTGCGGGTGCAGGCATTATACTTTTTAATCTTATTTTTGGTGGTGATGATGATGATGATGGTGGTGGTGGTGATAAACGCCGAGATAGAGATGGTCCTACTATTCATTTAGACTCAGGAGGAAGCAATAGTGACTCAGGTCCAGTTGGTCCTCGTATTTTACGATATAAGGTGACAATCAACCTTAATGATCTTAATGCAGATAAAACAAAGGTTCGTGTAAGTGCTAGTGGAGAAATTGAACAAGATGGTAAAATATTGAGTACTGGTGGAATACATGAGCTAGAATTCTTTCGTCAATTTTTTGCTAATGTAAACAAAGCGCTGTTCCTTGAAGATCAAGGTCAATAATATTTAATTATTTAAAGAAATACTTTTTTTAGTTCTTGCATAAATACCATTAGATTATTTGCGATCTATACTTACTATAAATAACGTTTATTATCGAATTACAATTTTATGATAACATTTCCAGATGATGTTCTAGCATCGTACGATCGATCTAAAAATTATATACGAAAAACACCTTTAGATCATTCACCGTCTTTAAGTGAATTAATTAATGGGGAAGTATATCTTAAACTTGAAAATGTTCAAAAAACCGGATCTTTTAAATTTCGTGGTGCGATAAGTAAAATAACTTCCCTTAACTCTGATCAAAGAAATAAAGGAGTTGTAACTGCATCTGCTGGCAATCATGGTGCAGCTGTTTCTTTGGCAATGAAAATTTTAGATGTGAATGGGAAAATTGTCGTTCCTAAAAACATAGCCCGTAATAAGTTAGAGAATATTAAAAAACTAGGCGGTATAGTTGAATTTTATGGAAAAGATTGTATTGAATCAGAATTTCGAGCACAAGAAATATCAAAAGAATCGGGGTCTGCATATATATCCCCTTATAATGATCCTGATATAGTTGCAGGTCAAGGGACTATAGCTGTTGAACTGGATAATCAATTAAATAATATAGATGAAGTTATTGTTTCTGTCGGTGGGGGTGGACTAATATCAGGTATAGGCGGTTATTTAAAACAAGTTCAACCCAAAGTGCAGATGGTTGCATGTTCACCAAAAAATTCCTGTGTGATGTATGAGTCTCTTAATGCAGGTAGGATACTAGATCTTCCATCAAAACAAACATTATCTGATAGTACTGCTGCTGGCGTTGAAGAAGGATCTATAACATTTGATATTTGTAAAGAAATTATAGATTATTTTGTTTTAGTTACAGAAAAGGATATTGCATCAGGTATTAGAACTGCAATAAATGATGATCATCAATTAATAGAAGGTTCTGCAGGGGCAGCAATTGCAGCACTTTTTAAAAGAAAAAAAACATTAATAGGAAAAAGAGTTGTTATAATAATATGTGGTGGAAATATAAATTCGACTACATTACATAAAGTTTTATCATGAATAATATATTAATAATTAAGAAAAATTCTTTTTTATTCTTCTGTATAGTTCTTGTAACTATTTCTACTATTTATGCTAATGATAAAGATAACGTAAAAGATTTTGTTAGTTTAGCAGGAATAAAGTTTGAGATATTAAAAAATGGAGAATCTAATAGAAGGCTAATATGGATTCATGGAGATGAGAAAACTGCTGAATTATTAATTAGAAAACATTTGAAGAAAAATAATGGTACTGCTTATCTAATTCATAATACAGAAAGAGAAGTAGTAATTAATGGATTTTTATTAGATCCAAATCGAATCTTTACTAATGATGGTGCAAAGCGAAATATAATTAAATTAAATAATAATGTTTCTAAATCAGAACTTAATAAAACCATAAAATTAATAAGTGAAGATAGAGATGAATTTTTTGAAAGTATTTCTCCACCTGCAGAAGGATTGCTTATTGCTTTACATAATAATATTCGAGAGTATTCAATTGATAATGAAATTCCCTTAAGCACAGAGGTCTCATTAAAAAATAAGAATCACCCTGATCATCATAACTTTTTTATTTGTACAAATAGAGAAGATTATAATTTGTTAAAAAAATCACCATTTAATGTCGTTTTGCAGGATAAACAAATTGAAAATGGTGATGGTTCTTTATCTTGGTATACATCGAAAAAGAACATACGATTTATTAATATCGAAACACGATTAGGTTATTTAAGCACCCAGGCTAAAATGCTAAAGTATGTAAATGAAAATTTATTCTAAGTTATTATTGATTATCATTGAATTATTATTAAAAATTTTAGAATTACTTTTTTTATCAGTATATCCCATCATAATAGAGTGACCTTTAATACTAATTTCATTATTACTGATTTCTATTGAAGTCATATGTATTGGTCTATCTCCAATACAAACAACACCAGTATTTTCTTCAATTATATGAATTACATTTTGTTCTTTTGAAATCTTATTCCAATTCATTTTAATTATATAATCAGCGTTATCATACTGGCCATCTAATCCTATTGTAATATCTGGATTATTATTTGAAATGGCTATTCCAGCATATAATGGCAATAATAACTGTAGAACAATCCATGCAGTAGATGTGGAAGGAAGATTTATATTTATAGTAGTTCCTCTTCTTAAATCTAAATGTTTACAAGCACCATTTGTGTTTACTAAAAGATTGTAATGACTAAGTTGAATAAATTTATTCTTTTTATAAAACAATAAAGCTTCATGGTGTAAAGATGGTCTAAACAATGGAATATAGTCACACGGATAATTTTTTAATATTTCTAATGATGGGCAATTGGTATTATTCAGTAACATTACAGGGTCAACTTTAGCTAGATCTTTTTTCTTAATTGGCTCCTGTGATAAAATTACCGAGTTACCAGATGCCCAAACTGCAAAGATAATAATTTCAGCAATTGGAAAATCAATATTTTCAATTACAACTCTACTTTTTATACCAAGTTTATTTTCTCTAAGCCAATTAGAAGCTTGATTTATTAATGTTAAAAAATCATTATTTGTTATTTTTTGGTCTAAGAATAAATAATTATTACCAAACTTGATATTTTCACCCTCTAATAAAGAAAAAATATTAGGGTAGGGGACTATGTATTCGACCGGTTCAATATTCCCAAGGCATTGGGCATTATATATTCGGTCTGAAACTAATTCAGACATGTCTTATTTTAATCCGGTTTAATTTTTCTTTTAATCTCTAATGTATCATGTACACGGGTGTAATTATCTCCGGCGAGGCGACCAATAGGGTTTAATTTTTGAATATTTATATGACCGTCATCATATAATTCATCATCTATATGAAATAGAACGATTGTCCCGATAACTACGAACCCACCACCAGGGCCAGAATTTCCAACTGGTATAATTTTTTGTAATTTGCATTCATAGCTGATTCGGGATTCTTTTACGCGTGATGATTTTATTTTTACACTTTTAATAGGAGTGAGGTCTGAAATAGAAAATTCATCTACATCTGGTTCAAAATCAGTAGAACATGACACCATTTGTGTTGCAAAATCTTCTGATACGATATTGATTACAAACTCTTTCGTTAATTTTATGTTGTTTAACGTGTCTTTTGTTTTACCATCATATCCTCTCCTTGAAGGAGCAAACATAATGGAGGGAGGGTTAGAACAGACTCCATTAAAATATGAGAAAGGCGCTAAATTATTCTTTCCATCTAATGATATAGTAGAAACAAGCGCAATAGGCCTTGGCAATATTGATCCAATCATAATTTTATGGTTTTCTTGAAATGATGATTTTTCAGGATCAATAATCATATTTTCCAAGACATCGGATATTCTTCATCATCAGCTTCTTTCGCTAAAGAAGAAATAGATAATGGTTTAAATGTATCAACCATAACTGCAAGCTCATTAGTTTTATCTTTTCCTATTGATTCTTCAATCTTTCCTGGGTGGGGACCATGAGGAAGTCCGCTAGGATGAAACGTTATTGATCCTTCTTCAATATTATTTCTACTCATGAATTCTCCTGCAGAATAAAATAAAACCTCATCTGAATCAATATTACTATGGGCATATGGTGCTGGTATAGCTTCAGGATGATAATCAAAAATTCTAGGAACAAATGAACAGACAACTAATCCTGGAGCTTGAAAAGTCTGATGCACTGGTGGCGGTTGATGTATCTTTCCAGTTATTGGCATAAAATCTTTAATATTTAATATCCAGGGATAATAGCAACCATCCCAACCTATAATATCAAAAGGATGATAAACATATTCATAGTCTTGGTATCTACCATTTAGTTTTGTTTTGATCGCGCAAGGGCTGTCATTGATTGGTTTATCCAATTGTGGAGTACGTATATCTCTTTCTGAGTACGGAGAATGTTCTAATAATTGCCCATGACTATTTCGATAATTTGTTGGTGTTTCAACTGGCCCATTTGTTTCAATAATAAATTGGTTCATTTTTTCATCAACTTCCATTTTCCATATCACGCCTCTAGGAATGACAATGTAATCTCCTTTAATCAAATCCATATTGCCAAAGTTGGAATAAAATCTCCCAGATCCACTTTGTATAAATATGATTTCATCATTATGCCCATTACGATAAAGAGCATTCATTGATTTATCAATCTTAGCAATTGATAATTCTACATCATCATTATAAAAAAGTGACAGTCTTGCATTTATTGCATCACCTGAGGATTTTAAGTCAAATGATTTTATATGGTAATGCCTGTGTGTCGAATCTAATGGATCTTTTTTTATTTTTTGATATTTACCAACTTTATTGACTGCTGTTGGAGGATTGATGTGATACGCATTAGAATATAATGAGCTGAAGCCTTTTCGGCTTATTAATTCTTCGTAGTAAAGACTTTCATTATTATCTCGAAATTGAATGTGTCTTTTATTTGGTACTTCCCCTTGTTGTTGATAAAAAGGCATAGTATTATATAATTGTATTTTCTAGTACGCCTATATTATCAATCTCTAGACGTATAGTATCACCTTTTTTTAACCAGCCACCTGTAGACTCAGGTCTTAATTCCAGTATACATCCAGTACCTACAGTTCCGGAACCAATATAATCTCCTGCTTTCAAATCAACATTCATGCTTGCTCGTTGTATCATAGAAGAAAAAGAATGATAAAGATCATTTGTGTTACCATCAGAAATTAAATTATCATTTAAATAACATGTCATTCTGAGATTCATCTTATCATTTTCCCAATTATTTTTTAATTCATCAGGTGTGACCATAAAGGGACCAAAACTATTTGCGAAATCTTTACCTTTTGCAGGTCCAAGATTCATTTGCATCTCTTCACGTTGTAAGTCTCTTGCAGACCAATCATTTAATATTGTATAACCTGCAATAAACTTTTCTGCATCTTTTTTATCTATATTTTTTCCACCATTAGCAATTATAATTGCTAACTCTAATTCGAAATCTAATTCTTTCGTTTCTTTTGGGTATGGAATTTCTTCTTTGTGTCCATATATAGAAGTTATATTAGAAAAATAAAAGATTGGTATTCTATACCAATCTGGATTCATATCAAGACCCCGTAGCTTTCTTGCTGCTTTCACATGTTGTTCAAATGCATAAAAATCCCTAAAAGACGTAGGGTTTGGCACAGGAGGGAGGAGATGCACATCATTTAAATTAATTGATATTGACTTTCCATTAATTTGTAATTCTGAATGGTCTAAATCTGAAATGTTTTCTTTAAGCTTAATTAGTTTATCAAAATTTTCATTCCATTTATTTAAAGCAAGTTTTAATGTAGTTGGGATAGAAAGAAAAGATGAATCTTTTTTATGTTCATTCATCCAGATAGATGATCTCATAATATCTATTATTTTATCTTCTATTATAAAACCAAATCGGGTTTTTTCACCTCTAAAAGTTGTGTATGTAGCGAATTTCATATTATTTTACAAGAATCCTATGTGATTTATTTACTATAAATTACCACGAATTTTCTGTTCATTTTCTATGGATTCAAAAAGAGCTTTAAAGTTTCCTTTACCAAAACTATTTGATCCTTTTCTTTGAATTATTTCATAAAAAAGCGTGGGTCTATCTTGTATAGGTTTAGTGAATATTTGGAGCATATATCCTTTTTCATCTTTATCTACTAATATCCCTAGATCTTCAATTTGATCTAAATCTTCATCTATCTCTCCAATACGTTCAGTTAAAGATTCATAGTAGGTTTTTGGTGTTTCTAAGAATTGAACACCTTTATCTCTTAGCTTTGAAACTGTATTAATGATATCTTTAGTCGTCATTGCAATATGCTGAATTCCTGGACTATTATAGTAATCTATAAACTCTTGTATTTGCGATTTCCTTAATCCATCAGCAGGCTCATTTATAGGCATTTTAATTTTTTCATTATCATTTGCCATCACTATTGATCTTAGAGCTGAGAACTCTGTAGATATATCCTTATCATCAACAGTCCAAAATCGATGCCATCCAAAAACTTTTTCATAAAAATTGCATACAGTCTGCATTTCACCATTTGGCTGATTGCCAACGATATGATCAATATGTATAAGTCCTGAAGGATCACCTGTTAGATTATTTTCAAAAACATCATACCCTGGTAAGAAAACCCCATTATAATTATTCCTTTGAACAAAAGTATGGCTCGTGTCACCAAAAGCTTTAATAGTAGCAATTATCGCCTCCCCTTTTTCATCCGATAATAAATGAGGTTTTCTAACACTTTCAGCTCCACGCTCAATGCTTTCTTTCCATGCTGCTTCAGCATCATTAACTGTAAATGATACATCTTTTACACCATCTCCATGATTATAAATATGTTTACTGATTTCCGAATTATTATTTAAAGGGGATGTAAGTAAAAATTTAATTTGATTTTGTTTTAATACATAACTTACTCGATCTCTTGATCCAGTCTCTAAGCCACAATATGCTATTGGGTAAAAACCAAAAGTACTATGATAAAAGTGGGCTGCTTGTTTTGCATTACTAACATATAATTCACAATAATCAAACCCATCTATTTTATAACTATTCATAATAAAATAATTTCTTCTAGAGTTTTAATAAAAAATTCGTTTTCATCTTTTAAACCAATAGATATCCTTACATATTCTGGCCAACCAAAAGATGCCAAATGTCTTAAAATGATTCCTTTATCTAATATTTTTTCTGTTATTTCTTTAGCATTGTTTTCGGAACCCCAATAAGTTGTTATAAAATTAGTTGCGGAGGGGATACGTTTTATATTCAATTTATCTAGTTTTAATTCTATTTTATCTTTCTCTATTTTATTTAGTTTAATTGTTTTATTCATGAATTCAGTATCATCTAAAGCTACTAAACCTGCAATTTGTGCAAGACGAGATGGTTCGAAAGGGACTTTTACTTTTAACAAATTATTAATTAAGGTTTCATGAGAGAATCCATAACCAATTCTTAATCCCGCAAGACCATATGCTTTGGAAAATGTTCTAAGTGTAATAACGTTATCATATCTATATGTCATTGAGTTTGGATAATCATTTAAATGATCTGCATATTCAAAATATGCCTCATCAAGTATCACTAATACCCGTTCTGGGACATGTTCATAAAATTCATCAAATTCTTTATTGGTTATATATGTTCCCATAGGGTTATCTGGATTTGCTATGTATATAATTTTTGTATAATCATTAATATGACTTTTTATCCCTTCAAGATCTATTTTGTGATTTTTCATTTCAACCCAATTTATTTTTCTTCCAGTAGCTGTAGCTAAGACGCGGAATCCAATAAAAGAATTTGCAGATCCAATAATCTGATCATCCGTTAATAAAAAGGTTCTTAATATATTTGACAATATCCCTTCTGAACCCGAACCAATTATTACATTTTCAGCTTTAACATCAAATTTATTAGCTAGCTTTTTGCGAAGTTTTTTTCCAGCTGCATCAGGATAACGATTAATCTTTTTCAATCCTTTATTTATTGCTGATATTGCTAGCGGAGATGGGCCCATAGAATTTTCATTTGATGCAAGTTTAATTACATTTTTTAATGATTTTTCTATTTTTATATCATCAATATTAGCGCCAGGTTTGTAGCTTGATAATTGTTTTATATATGAAGGAACAAGGGGCATGGTAATTAATACAATAAATTTACATAATAATAATCAATTATACGATTGACTACTATTTGTGGAATAATTGATCAATAACTAAGAAATTATAGAATGAAAATTAACGGGCCATTAATCAAAGGCAATTTTATTGATCGTCCAAACCGATTTTTAACAATAGTAAAAATTAAAGATAAATATGTGAAAAGTCATTTACCTGACCCTGGACGATTAAAAGAAATCCTAACGCCTGGAAGAGTATTATTCTTGAGAAAAGAAAAATTTTCTACTAATAGAAAAACAAGATATACTACAGTTCTTACAGACATTAACGGAGAATTAGTTTCACTTGTTTCAACATTGCCTAACCAATTTATCAAGGAATGTATTGAATTTAATCGTCTATCTTTTCTTGATGGATCAAGTATTAAAAAACAGGAAATTAGATATGGAAAACATAGATTTGATTTCCTATTAACGGATAAAGAAAACAAACCATTTTATCTGGAAGTCAAATCAGTAACTTATGTCGAAAATGGGATTGCAAAATTTCCAGATGCAATTACGGAAAGAGGCAAGAAGCATGTGAAGGAATTATGCAATCTTGTTAAAGATGGATTTCAAGCAGGCATTATATTTGTTGTTCAGCGTTCTGATGCCAAAATTTTTCAGCCTATGTGGGATAGGGATCCAAAATTTTGTAATGCATTATATAATGCTAAGCAATGTGGTGTTAATATTTGGTGTATTAAAGCTAGATTGTCAAAAAGAGATATGACATTTATTAGTGAAATTCCTATAAATTTGAAACCATAATGATTTGGATACGAAATTACTTTTACTTGTTCTTACAAAGTGCTATTGTATGTATTCCAATATTTTTTATTCAATATTGTGCAGTAATTAAGCCACCTAGTGGTGGTCCAAAGGATACAACCTCTCCTTATTTAGTACATGTTAAACCTCCAAGCGGTTCATTGAATTATAAAGGTGAAAAAATTGTTTTACAGTTTTCAGAATACATGAATTCGAATAGCATTGAAAAAGGAATTCGTATTTTTCCAAATTTTAAAGATGAATTATCAATTATAATTCATGGAGATATTGTGACTATTGATTTCCCAGCTGATCTAGAAAGGGATCAAACATATGTTATTAATCTAAGTAGAAATATAACCGATGAACATGGAGTTGAGCTAGCTGATGCAATATCTTTAGCATATAGTACTGGAGATAAAATTTCCAAAGGATCTATATCAGGCATAGTTTATGGTGAAGGTAAATCAGCAGTCCACTTATGGAAAATAAAAGATCATAATAATCTTCAAGAAATTTTTCTTACAGATCCTAATTATATAACTGATGTATCAAATAAAGGAATATTTACTTTTCAATATTTATCAAAATCTGATTATTTAATTTTATCTATAGACCGAAATTTTGCAGGTATGCCTCTGAATACAGATAGAATGATATATGGACTTAATTGGAATAAAATAATTCCTCTACAATCTGACCAGGTTTTATCAAACGTAAATATGTTCAAAGGCCAAGCGGAATCTCAATTAAAACTATTAAGTGGAGAATGGTATGGGGATAATTGGGGGAGGATCTTTTTTAATCTATCCTTAAAAAATATAAATGAAGATTATATGTTAAAAATTATCTATGATAAAAAAGTAAATACATCAGTTACTTCATTTATCGATCCCGAAGATGAAAAATCGCTAATTTTTTCGCATCCGTCTTTAATAGATGTATCCGAAACTTTTAAAGTTATAATTAATGATTTATATATTGATGAAAATACACATTTAGATTCTGCATCATTAAATTTTTTACTTTCTGAAAATGATACTAGTTTGATAAAACTTACTTCACCTAAATCAGATATAACAACCGCGCCTAAAAGCCCCATTGAATTAAAATTTTCTAAACCTACTCCAAAAAGTAAAATATTTGACTATCAGTTATTCAAAAATGACACATTAGAAGTCAAAGAAAAAGTCATGATAGTCAGTCCAATGCAAGTAAATATAATTCCTCGAACCAACTGGGATCCAAGAACAAATTATTTATTAATAATAAACGATGATTTATTGCAGGACTCTACCATTAAATTAAATATAAGTACACTGAATTATGTTAGATATGGAGGATTGCAGATCCCAATTACAGGAGCAGTAGTTAACTCATTTGGAGCAGAGATAGAAAACATTAAAAATAAGGAACTTAAAAAGTTATCATTCGTAAATTCAGAAGAGGAAATAATTTTTAAGCAAATTCCTGAGGGTAAGTATACAATTACTATTTTTAATGATATCAATAAAGATTATAAATATAGTTTTGGAAAAATAAAACCATTTGAACCTGCTGAGTGGTTTTATGTTATGCCTGATACTGTTGAAATACGTGGTAATTGGGATATAGAACTACCAATGATAAATGTAGAGGAAGTATATAAATAAATGTATTGTGTAATTATGGCTGGAGGAAGCGGAACACGATTCTGGCCATTGAGTAGAAATAACAATCCAAAACAACTCCTTAATATTATAGGTGAAAAATCAATGTTGCAAATCACGATTGATCGCTTACTTAAAGTTAAGAAAATTGAGGATATATTTATTATTACCAGATCAGATTTAGCTCCTCAAATTAAGGAACATGTAAATGGAATTCCCTCTGAGAATATAATTATTGAGCCAGAAGGGAAAAACACTGCTCCATGTATAGCTTTAGCTGCATTGAGGATAGCAGAAATAAATGAAAATGCAACTATGGGTGTATTCCCTGCGGATCATCTAGTTATTGGACATAAGGAATTTGAAAAAGCAATTAATTCTTCTATTGATATAGCCAATAATAATCAAGGACTAGTAACAGTAGGAATGGAGCCAAAATTTCCATCAATTGCTTATGGATACATCCAACATGAACTTGAAAATATAAAAGATCATTCAAATGCATTTAGAGTAAAAGCATTTGCGGAAAAACCACATTTGGGTCTAGCAAAAAGATTTTTAAAGAGCAAAGATTTTTTATGGAATGGTGGGATTTTCATCTGGAATGTTGATGTCTTCATGAATAGTTTAAATAAACATATGCCAGAACTATATGATTCTATAAATATGATTAAACAATGTATAAATACTGGAGAAAATTATGATGAGATATGGCACAATATTTCCCCAGAATCCATTGATTATGGACTGATGGAGAAATCAGATAATATTTATGTAGTTAAAGCTAAATTTGAATGGAGTGATTTGGGATCTTGGAATATAATTCATGAAATTAGCCCAAAAAATAAGCAAGGTAATTCGATAATAGGTAATGGAATGATTGTAGAAGGCAATAATAATTTTTTGCGATCAAATGGACAGTTTATTGCATTATTGGGTGTTGATAATTTAGTAGTTGTTGGTACCGATGATGCAATTTTGGTTGTTAACAAAGAAAGAGTAGAAGAAGTAAAAAAAATAGTAGAGTATCTTAAAGATAATAAAGAAGATTTATTATAGGCATGGCTAATAAACCGGAAAAATTAATTACGTTATTCGAAGAGCTAGCTGATAAACTCAATATCAAACTACTGCAGGATAAAGGAGATTTTACTGGTGGATCGTGTTTGGTAAAAGATGAAAATTTTATTGTGGTAAATAAACATAAGCCTATAGAACAAAGATTAAAAATCCTTGCTCAAGAATTCAGTAAAAAAAACCTTTCAGATATTTATATTATTCCGGCTCTTAGAGAATTTATTGAAAAATCGAAATTTAAATCTAGATAACAAATTATTTCTTTAAAAAACTTGATTTGTACATCAAGTTAAATTACAATTCTTAGCGTTTTATTAATAATAATCCGAGGATACAATGAAAGAATTTACATCTGCAGATATAAGGAATTTTGCTATAGTAGGTCATGGTGCATCAGGTAAAACTATGCTTTGTGAAGCCATGCTTTCCTGTTCAGGCGAAATAAACCGAATGGGTTCTATTGAAGCTAAGAATACAGTTTCAGATTATCATCACGATGAACACGAAAGACAAATTTCAATCCATTCATCTCCATTACATCTTGAATGGAGGAATAAAAAGTTTAATATCATTGACACACCTGGATATTTAGATTTTATTGGTGAGGCAATTAGCTCTTTAGCTGTTGTGGATATGGCAGTTGTTCTATTACATGCAGTAAATGGTATTGAAGTTGGGACAGAGCAAGTTTGGTCATTTGCATCGAAAAATAATATACCAAAAGTATTAGTTGTTAATGGATTAGACCGTGAACATGCAAAATTTAATAATATATTAAATCAAGCTAAGGATCATTTTGGTAAAAATGTATTTCCAATGCAATTACCTGTAAATGCTGGCCCAGGATTTAATCAAATAATTGATGTCCTTAGAAGTGAACTCATAACATATAATACAGATGGGAGCGGAAAATATTCTGAGTCTGATCTACCTGTTGAATGGAAAAGTCGCGTTGAAGAATTACACCAAGAATTGATTGAATATGTAGCAGAATCAGATGATACCTTATTGGAAAAATTTTTTGAACAAGGGAATTTATCTGAAGAAGAGATGCGAAGCGGCATCCATGATGCAATTCAAAATCAAAGTTTCATTCCTTTATTCTGTACTTCTGCAACTATCAATGTAGGGGTAACAAGGTTGATGGAATTTGTTTCTAAATATGGATCTTCACCAGTTGATAGAGGGACTGTCTTAGCAAAATCATTAAAATCTGATGAACAAATATCTGTTAACTTAGATGGAGACGAGCCAGTAGTAAATGTATTTAAGACTATTAGTGAAGCACATGTAGGGGATTTATCTTTTTTTCGAGTGTATTCTGGGAGCGTTAATGCAGGTATGGATATATTAAATACCACACGGTCTAAGACGGAACGTTTTGGTCAAATGTTTCTTCTGAATGGTAAAAACCGTATAAGTGTAAACCATCTTAATGCAGGAGATATTGGCGCAGTTGTCAAATTAAAAGATACCCATACAAGCAACACACTTTGTTCGCAAAAATTTCAAGTTATTATGGATACAGTTTTACTTCCCAATTCTAATATTCATATAGGAATTATTCCAAAAGCTAAAGGGGATGAAGAAAAGTTAGCTATGGGCCTATCAACCTTACATGAGGAAGACCCTACTTTCGTGTATCATGTAGATCCTGAACTACACCAGACAGTTATATCAGGTCAGGGAGAATTACATTTGCAAGTGTCTATACAAAGATTGCAAAGAAGATTTGGTATTGATATTGACACATTTAAGCCAAGAATCCCTTTTAGAGAAACCATTAAAGGAAAAGCTGAAGCGAAATATAGACATAAGAAACAATCTGGCGGAGCAGGGCAATTTGCTGAGGTTTGGATGAGGATTGAGCCTAAAGAAAGGGGTGAAGGAGTTGAATTCGTTTCATCTCTTGTTGGGCAGAATGTTGATCGAGTCTTTGTTCCTTCTGTTGAAAAAGGAGTTCAATCTGCCTGTGTGGATGGTGTCCTTGCTGGCTATCGCGTTGTTGATTTAAAAGTAGTTTTTTATGATGGTAAACAGCATCCTGTTGATTCTAAAGATATTGCATTCCAAATTGCAGGAAAAGGAGCATTTAAAGAAGCATTCAATAGTGCTCAGCCATGTTTGCTCGAACCAATAATGGATGTCGAAGTCAGAGTTCCTGAAGATTTTATGGGAGATATTATGGGAGATGTTTCTAGTAGGAGAGGGAAAATTATGGGGATGGATAATGAAGGAAGCTTTCAGGTTATAAAAGCGAAAATTCCACAATCTGAATTATATCATTATTCTACTGCTATACGCTCATTAACAGGAGGTAGAGGTATACATTCCGAAAGTTTTAGTCATTATGAATATTTACCTCAAGAATTGCAAAAGCGTTTTGTTACTGAATCTCAAAATGATGATAATAAATAATTATGCAGCATCTTTGGGCCCCATGGCGAATAAGCTATATTAGAGAACGAAAAGAAAAAGGTTGTATTTTTTGTTCGAAGAAAAAATCAACCGATGATAAAAACTCATTAATCCTTTCCAGAGGTGATCATTCATTCGTATTAATGAATTTATATCCTTATAACAATGCTCACCTTCTAATATCTCCCTACAAACATGTGGAGACGACTGACAAATTAGATTTAGAAACTTTAAATGAAATAATTTGGTTTGCTAATGAATCAATGATCATAATGAAAGAAAATCTTAATGCTGATGGATATAATTTTGGTGCGAATATAGGCACTGCAGGAGGGGCTGGGATTGCAGATCATATACATTTCCATGTTGTGCCTAGATGGAATGGAGATACAAATTTTATGCCTGTTATTGGTGAAACAAAAGTGCAAGTTCAGGGCCTTCAAGAAACATATGATGAATTGAAAATACATTTTGATAAAATAATGGATAATTGATAATGGATTATTTTTCTCATTCTTGGCTACCTTACATGTATCTCTATGGGATTGGCGGTATTTTCTTTTTCTCAGGAGTTTATATTGTATGGAAAACAGGGGCAATTGATTTAAATCGACCTCACCATCGCACTTGGATGAAGGTATTTTTTTTAGGTTATGCGTGGTTTATGATCGTTCATGGTTTATTCACAATTTTAGCACTTCAATAAGTTTGTGGAGAATTTTCATAATATAGGGACTTCGACTGACTGGATAGTGATGGTGATATATTTCTTAGCCATTATGCTATTTGGAACATATTTCGGAAGGTATACAAAAAATACTTCTGATTTCTTCTTTGGGGGAAGAAGATTTAGTTGGTGGCTAATAACAATGTCTATAGTAGCTACTGGTGTTGGTAGTCATAGTTTTGTAAAATATTCTGCTAAAGGTTTTGAACATGGTTTTAGCTCATCTATGACCTACTTAAATGATTGGTTTTTCATACCTTTTTTTATGTTTGGTTGGTTGCCGATAATAGTTTATTCAAAAGTTCGTTCAATTCCAGAGTATTTTGAAAAAAGATTTAACCCTTCAGCAAGATTTTTAGCGACGATTTTACTTTTATTTTATATGATCGGATATATTGGAATTGGTTTTTTAACTCTAGGTAAAGCTATTATCCCTATGCTCCCTGAATCATTCTATATTTTTGGAAGTATAATAGAGATTACGCTAATGAGAGCTATTATTGTTATAGCAATAATTACAGGTATATATATCACTTTTGGTGGACAAACAGCTGTAATCTTTACCGATTTACTGCAAGGGTTTATATTGCTTTTTGCTGGATTTCTACTATTTATTCTTGGCATTTCTTATGTAGGAGGTGGTCAGGAGTTTTGGGATCTATTGCCTTTATCTTGGAAATTACCTCTCGCAGATTTTAATAAACCATCTAGTTTTAATTTTGTAGGAATTTTTTGGCAAGATGCTGTGGCGGGTTCTGTTGGATTCTTATTTATGAATCAAGGATTATTAATGAGATTTATGGCATGTAAAAGCGTTAATGAAGGCCGTAAAGCAGCAACAATTAATATTTTATTTGTTTTACCTTTGTCTGCAATTGTTGTTGGGAACGCTGGTTGGTTAGGTAAAGCCATATCTGTTATGGATCCAAGCATTGTAAGTCCAAGTACCAGTCCTGATGAAATATTCGTTGTAGTAGCAAGTATAGTAACTAGCCCTGGAATATTTGGTTTTATTATGGCGGCACTTACCGCTGCATTAATGTCAACTGTTGATACATTAATTAATGCAACAGCTGCAATTTTTGTGAATGATGTATATCGACCTATAATGAAGTATGCGAAAAAGGAATACACAGATGATAAGCAAAAAGATAAAGAGGAGTTATTCGCAGCAAGAATAACTTCAATGGTAATTACCGCAGCAGGGGTGTTATCAGTCTTAGCTTTTATTCAATTTCCAACAGTATATGAAGCACATGGTTATTTTCATTCAACTTTAACGCCACCTTTGGTAGTAGCAATATTTATGGGTGTATTTTGGAAGAGATTTACTCCAGCAGGAGTAATTACAACATTTTTAGGTGGAGTAGCGCTTATGATATTAGGTGCAAGGTTTCCTGAAGTTTTTATTTCACCATTTGATCATGGTATAGAAATGAATTCAGATCGTCCATATTCATATATACGTGCTTTTTATAATCTAATTGTTTGTGTAGGTGTAGGTGTATTTGTAACTATGACAACATTTATTCAAAATAATATAGTATCAGTAATTAAGAAAAATAATAATAGTAATACTATTATGTTGATTTTATCTGTAATTGCTGGCGTTTCATTTTTATTAGTTATCCTTGGATCAAGTTCCTTTCAATATATTTTCCCCATATTCATTATTGTTTTTTTTCCAATAATTGTTACTTATTATGGTAAGTATGATGAAGAATTATCGACAAAGGGACTTACTGTTTATTCTATTAACGAAGGGAAACAAGCATTTAAAGGATCAAAACTAAATGAAAAATTTGGAGAAAAAGTTGAAGTAAAATTACAATTATCAAATCACAATGAAGATGAGATCATGTGTTCCAAGAATGATCTTATAAAATTAGGCGCTGCAGTTGGTGATTTAGTATATTTATCTGATAAAAGAAAATGGCTGGGGGGGTTAAAATCAATTCATTCTAGGTTTGGAAAATCTCATAATGAGGACGGAATAGTATATTTAAATAAAGACCAAATTGATCATGGCCTATTCGGAAATGATAAAATGTTGATTGCTGAAAAAGAAATGTAGCGATTTGAAGGAATATTAAAATAATATAAATTCGCTTCGCCTTTAAATAGTAATAATCATTCCGGAGTAGCTCAGTTGGTAGAGCAGGTGGCTGTTAACCACTTTGTCGGGGGTTCGAGTCCCTCCTCCGGAGCAGATATAAACGGACAAACTTTTGTCCGTTTTTTATATATCATAAGAAATAATCCAAGTGATTATATCTTGTAATTTGTAATCGTAAATTCACTCATAAATTTATTAATAATTCATTTGTATGCCAAACAAGGATCAAAAGCTACTTAGTTGTTTAAAAAAATCTGACAAGAATTCATTACGTGATTTATTTACAAAATACCATCAATCATTATTTAATTTCGTATTATATAGAGTAAAGGACGAAGTGATTGCTGATGATATTGTACAGGATACATTTCTTCGTGTATGGAAACATAGAAATAG
This sequence comes from Fidelibacterota bacterium, assembly GCA_029936965.1. GTDB lineage: Bacteria > Fidelibacterota > Marinisomatia > Marinisomatales > TCS55. The sequence goes on along the minus strand of JAPYRG010000003.1, from coordinate 46,296 downwards.
CATAAAACCAAATCAGTCTTTTTTTTCCTATATTGCAAAAATTAGTAATAATCTTTGTATGGATTATTTTCGACACGAAAAGGTGAAACTACGACATCAGGAACATATACCCCAGCTAACGCAGTCAGGTGTTGATAATCCAGCTATACAATATGAATCAAAAATTTTAGAAGATAAAATTCATAGCATTGTTAATAATAGCTTACCTGAGAAATGTAGAGAAATATTTATTTTAAGCAGAGTTAATGGCTTGGCAAATCAAGATATAGCAGAATTATTAGAGGTTTCACGCCGCACTGTTGAGAATCAACTGTATAGAGCGTTAAAAGTATTACGTTCAAAATTAAAGGATTATTTGTAAGTAATTATTGAAATATGATCGTTATATATTTAGTGAATGGAAAAAATATATTAAAAATATTCGCAGAGGAATCCGTTGAGTACATTTAAAAATAAATTACCAGATGATTTAAAAGTTATTTGGGAATTAACTAGGAAGTTAAAGATGCATAATTCTCCCGATACTTCAGATGCATGGATGCGTTTGGAGCAACGGTTGGATATGGAACAAAATGCTCCATCTAAGATACAATCTGGACGATTATTTCCTTTTATGCAATCTAGACTGGTATACGCTTTTACAATTTTATTTGTTTTTCTTTTATTAGCGCCAACCATTTATGATAAAATATATAATATTTCTGTATATGCTGATAGAGGAAGCCAGAAAGAATTCAATTTAGCTGATGGTACAATCATAACAATCAATGCAGAAAGCTCATTAAAATATAGAAGAGACTATAATTCAGAAACTAGAAACGTTATTTTAACTGGAGAAGGGTATTTCCAAGTAGAAAAAGGCACTTCTCCTTTCATAGTAAATACAAGACATGGTTCTGTTACTGTATTGGGTACAAAGTTCAATATTAACTCCAGGAATGATATGATTGAAGTCGTTGTTAACGAAGGCGCTGTATCTTTTAATCCAAATATTGAAAACAAACAACCAGAAGATGTGATAGTAAGACAAGGTCATTATATTGATAATCAAACTCTTACATCACAAGTGATTCCTCATCCTGAATATCCTGGATGGATTCATAATAAGTTGATTCTAAACAAAACAAATCTTGAGACTGTATGTAATCAAATTGAACGTAAATTTGATGTGAATATTGTACTGGATAGTAATCAATTAAATAGTATTTCAATTACTGGTGTAATTGATGCTAAAGATTTAGATGGAGTATTAACAACTTTAGCCATCTTATCTCAACGGTCTTATAGATTTGAAGAGGAAACATACATCTTTTACTAATTTTATTTACATTATTGGAATATTATTATTCCTTAATATTTCATCAGTATTCAGCCAAAATTCTATAATTAATTATTCGTTTATTGATAAGCCATTAAAGCTGGCACTTGATTCCTTGGTTTCCACATATGATTTGAATATAGTTTATAGAGATCAATTAATTAACAATATAAATATCAATGCAATATGTAATAATTGTAATAGCGATGAAGCAATAAAATCTCTTTTACATAATACTTCTTTAGATTGGAAAAAAAACAAATATCAGTATATAATAATTAATAATAGAAAAAATGAAACTATATCTGGCTATATAATTGATGCCAAAAGCGGTGAATATATACCCCATGCTAACATATATATTAAAAATAGTTCTTTGGGAACAATGAGCGATGAATATGGTTTCTTTAATATTTCTGGAAATATAGGCATAACAGATACACTAATTATTTCATATATAGGATACCATCCTCTAAAGGTTATTAATAATGACTTTGATGCTGTTAATTATTTTGAAATAATACCAAAAATTCTAGGAATAGAGACCATCAATATTTTTGGTGAAAAGATTGAGTTTTTACAACGTTCAACAAATCTTGGAGAATTAGCATTTTCTCCAAGACATATAACAAATCTACCCAATATTGGAGAATCAGATGTTTTTCGCTCATTACAGTTATTACCTGGTATTCAAATGGGAAATTCAGGATTTGCAGGATTATTTATACGCGGAGGAACACCTGACCAAAATCGTATCATACTTGATGGTATGACAATTTACCAAGTAGATCATTTTTTTGGTTTCTTTAGCTCAATTAATTCTAACATAGTAAAAGATGTTCAGATATATAGAAGTGGTTTTCCAGCAAAATTTGGAGGAGGGATATCAAGTATTATTGATATTACTGGAAAATCTGGAAGCACTAAAAAACAGAAATTAGATTTATTTACAAATATGCTAAGCGCAGGATTTACTTATCAACAACCATTGTCCAAACGTGGTAGCTTTATTCTTTCTGCTCGTCGATCATTTACCGATAAATATCAAACAAAACTATATGATAAAATTCACGATTTTCTTATTTCAGGAAGTGGTTTAAATATTGGATCAGAATTGCCATCAGATTCTGTAACGTACGAGTCACAATATTTACCAAATTTTTACTTTTATGATATAAATGGAAAATTCACTTATCTACCTACTAAAAAAGATATTATTTCAATTTCATTTTATGAGGGTAAAGATTATTTAGGAGAAAAAAAGAATTTTGACTTTCCATTAGATTCTATTGGAGTTGATCAAGTAAAGACAAAAGAAAAAACAAGATGGGGAAATAATGGAGTATCTGGCAGATGGTTGCATCGATGGACAGAAAAAGTGACTTCACAATTATTTTTATCAAATATAAAGTACATAAGCAATCATTTACTTAATAGTTATTGGAGCCTAGATACTTCTACAACTCCAGTCTATCTTTCGCAGGACAAAAATCAAATTACAGATCAAACATGTAGAGTTAATCTTACTTATAATTACAGACAAAATCATTTGATCGAAGTAGGATTAGCAAAAACAATCTATAAAACAGATTATTCTGTGGATTTAGGCGATTCTATTATTTTTATTAATGAAAAGATTAAAGGAAATTTAATTGAAGGTTATATCCAAGATAGATGGGTTGTCTCATCAAATATTGAACTATTAATTGGTGTGCGATCAGAAAAATTTAGTAAAGGAAATAAAATATTCTTTGACCCCAGATTCACTGCATCTTATCACTTATCAAATCAGCTTAGTTTAAAAGTATCCGGGAGCCGAGCACATCAATTCTTAAATAGATTTAGTAATGACGTAATTACTAATGGAAGCAAGTTTGTTTGGCTAATTCCTAATAAATATATGGAACCAATGAGCTCAATACAGAAGAATTTTGGATTTGAATATAATACTCCAGATTTTTTCTTTGGTTTTGATTTATACAATAAAACTGTAAGTAATATTTCGGACTTTTCACAATTAGTATTTCCTATTGATGTGTATAGTGAATCAAGCAATAATTTGATTTTTCAAGGAACAGGACAATCAAACGGTTTTGAATTATTTTTTCATAAAAAGTATGGGAAATTGAATGGTTGGGCTTCATATAACTATGGAACTATACAGTTTAAGTTTCCAGAGTTAAATGGGGGAGAGGTTTTTCTTGCAGATCACGATAGAACGCATGAGCTAAAATCAGTTTTAATTAGTTCACTAGGGAAATGGACATTAAGTATCACAGGCCTTATTTCTTCTGGCCGCGTATTTACGTCTAATAATAATCTTATGATTCGCGAAAATGAAAATGCCAACTATACACTTCAAGCAGAACCAGGCACAAGAAACAGCAAAAGATTACCCATTGTACAACGAATTGATCTAAGCTTAAATCGGTCAATGTATTTTATGGAAAAAAGTCTAGATATAGGAATATCAATATTTAATGTATTCGATCGAAAAAATATTAGCCATAGATCATATAATTTATTTGTTGATCCTTTTATTACTACGGATGTAATAATGCTTGGTTTCACACCCACAGTTTCAATACAGATCGGTTTTTAAATTCCGTCAATTAATAAAAAATTGTTTTTTCCATTATGTTTTTCGATGTAACATTATGTTCTAAATGCAAAAAGCATAGAATATTCGATAAAATGAATAAAAGAATAATTATATCATTTATACTTATTGTATCAACTCTGTCAGGACAGATAGCCTCGGAATTATCATCTCAGATCTATAAGGTTGGAGATACTGTATCTGATTTTTCGGGTACAATATGTACTGAAATTAATCAAACAATGTTTTTATATGATTATAATGGATCAGAAAATAATGCTGATTATTTTGTTATTTGGTTGATATTCTTTAACCCGACTAGTCGTAGCTGTCAGCTTGAGGCCTCTTATACTCAAACAATATCTGAACAATTCTCTAATTTAGGTTTAATGACAATTGGAGTAGGCAATGGATGGAGAGGGCCAATGGAATGCAAGGATTGGGAAGAATCATTTGGCGTATCATACCCGATAGTTGATGATAATAGTTCCGATATACGTAATATGTTCACAAGAGGATCTGTACCCCATCATGTATTAATTAATCATGAGATGAAAGTTGTTTATACTTCTCGTGGATATATTATGCCACCATTTGGTAATGATTTTTTAGCTGTATTAAATAGTTCATTATCTGAATTATCAACTTTATCATTGTCAGATGTTTTGATTCCTAGTAATTCAAGAATTAAAAATTGTTATCCTAATCCTTTTAATCCTTCTATCACTATTAATTTTGAATTATCCGAGAAAAATTTTACCAATATTTCAGTCTATAATCTATTAGGTGAAAAAGTAGATAATCTCCTATCAGATAATTTTTCTCCTGGGTATCACAGTATGCAATGGAATGCCTCACTGTTTCCTACTGGCGTATATTTTGTGAAACTAGTTACACCATCCTTTAGTGAAACTCGTAAGATAATCTATCTGAGATAATTCAGTAGATTATCCATTCCAAATCCCTATACAAAAGAGGATACCTGTTACACTGTGCATAATAATAGTTCCCCAGTTTGCTGGCTGGAGCAGCCTATCATTATAATACTTGTATAAGGTTTTAGTAGCTGTAAAACCAAAATAAATTGCTAATAAAGCAATCAATGATAGCTTTGGAAAAGTTCCATTAACAGCTAAAATAATTATACTAATAAATGCAGATGTTATTAAAGCTACATACCCAGCCCTAGCCCTTTCGGGTCCTAAAACAACAATGAGAGTATTTTTCCCTGTAGCCTTATCGCTATCATGATCAGGGAACTCATTCATGTAAACAACTGCAGCAATAAGAAAGCCAATAGGTATGCCTGCAAGGAAAGCTTCTGGTAATAATTGACCAGTTTGAACAAGAGCACTCCCAGCTACCATTAAAGGACCAAAATTCAGCCCAATTAATAGTTCACCTATACCTTTCCTAGCGGAAAATTTGAAAGGTGGAGCTGTATAAAACAGACCTGAAAAAAAACCAATTAAACCTAACCATAGAATAGGTAGTCCAGATTTCATGATTAATGGGACGCCTACAATAGCGCTAAGAGCAAATGTCGCTATAGCTACTATCAATATTCCTTTAGGCGAAATAAGACCCATCTGAATACTTCGACTTCCACCATTTAAGCCTTTATTGCTATAATTATAATTAAGCGCATCGGTACCACTCATATGGTCAAAATAGTCATTGGATGTGTTGGTGCCTATATGCAATAATGAACCTGCAAGTAAAGTTAGGCCAAGCCATCCCCAACTTACCTCTTGACCTAGCATAGCAGTAACGGAAGCTCCAGCAAAGATAGGAACAAAGGTAGCGCTTAAAAAAGGTAGGCGCATAATGACCATCCATTTAAAAATTTTTGTCATAAGGCTGATTTTAGGTCTTACTTCTTCAGGAGTTTTATCTTTAAGAGGAGTTGTTACACCGCAATAGCCAATATGTTCATTATTATTATTTTTTGTTGGAGTAATCTTAATTTCACAAGGGATTTCCCTGCCGTTTTTATGGAGGAATACGCTATTCCCTTCCCATGCTCCTTTTTCAACGGATTCATTCAACCAATTTACAACATGACCTAGTACAATCTCTCCATCACTAAAGTCACTTACTCGACCTTTACCAACCATCTCATCTTCAGAGTATCCAAATAATTCTACAGCACCTTTACTTAATGTTTCAATTTTTCCGTCAAGATCACAAGTAATAATACTTTTAATTTTTTCACTCATAGCGGATCCTTATTTTTTATTTGATTGCACAACTTTTTCGTAATTTATAATAGCCAATGTTAATCGACTAATACAAATCAAATCTTCATTTTCATTAGTAATTTCAATATTCCAGACATGTATTTTCTTACCAATCTTTATTGGAGTAGCTTTCCCAAAAACATATCCAGACCGAACACTCTTTAAATGATTGGCATTTATTTCAATACCTACTACAGCTTCTTTTTCCCAATTGACATGCAAACTCCCAGCATAGCTTCCTAGAGATTCTGCAAATGCAACAGACGCACCACCATGAAGTAGCCCATAAGGTTGAATTGTTCTTTTATCTACAGGCATACGACCACGTACATATTCATTATTGGCTTCTAAGATTTCAATACCAATATGGCCAACCATAGTTTTGGAATTAAAATTATTAATTTTATCTATATCAAACGTTTTTTTCATCAATACGAGACCCAGAATATAAATAATAATATTTTTTGATCCTCAACACAATGTTAAAAACCATTATCAAAATTAGATAACATAAATCAGTAATGAGATTAGTTGATAAATAAAAAAATAATATATTACGATATGAAATTTGATACAATACTATGCCATTATGCAGAGGTTGGCCTCAAAATAGGTAACAGACGATTCTTTGAAAATTGGTTAAAACAAAATATTAAAGCCTCATTATTGACAGTTATTTCAAAAGAAGAATTTGATATTAAGAGGATTCATGGACGTATTTTAGTCGAACTAAAAAAAGATATTTCTAAGAATAAAGAAAATATAACTAGAGCTTTATCGGATACGTTTGGAGTCGCCTATTTTGCTTTTGCAAAAACAGTTTCACAGGATATAAAGTTAATTAGAGAGGAGTCATTATCAATTTTAAATGAAAATCAATTTGAAACATTTAAGATTAAAGCTAGAAGACCCGATCATAGATTTCTTCTTACAGCACAACAAGTGAACGAAGATGTGGGAGCATTTGTTTTAAGTAAAATAAATAAGACTGTTAAATTGAATGATCCAGATATAACATGTTTTATAGATATTGTTCAGGGCGTTTCTTATTTATATACAAAGAAGATTATTGGACCAGGAGGGTTGCCTACAGGAGCGAATGGAAAGGTGGTAGGGCTATTATCTGCTGGTATCGATTCACCAGTAGCCACTATTATGGCAATGAAACGTGGTGCCTCAGTGATTCTAGTACATTTCCATTCTGTGCCAATGACAACTGAAGATTCTATCGAAAAGGTAAAACAATTAACTGAAGTTTTAAGACGATATCAATCTAGAATTCATCTGTATCTTGTAGCATTAGCTCCAATCCAAAAAGAAATATTAGTAAAGACAAAAGAAAAGTTTCGCATACTTCTATATCGAAGGTTTATGATACGAATAGCTGAAATGATTGCGAAAAAAGACAAAGCAAAGGCTCTAATTACCGGGGAATCTTTAGGGCAAGTTGCTTCTCAAACTTTAGGGAATATTGCTGCCATTGAGTCCGTAAGCACTATTCCAATATTACGGCCTCTGATTGGACTTGATAAACAGGAGATCATGGATTTAGCAAAACAATATGGGACATATGATATTTCAATATTACCTGATCAAGATTGTTGTTCATTATTTGTACCAAAACACCCAGCAACTAATGCAAAAAAACAGTATCTAGATCAGGAAGAAAATAATCTTAAAATAGATGATTTAATGAAAGAGGCAATTGATTCTATAGAATATGTTAATATTAAATGAAAAATAATTTTCATCTTAAAAATGTTTTCATTTAATATGAACAATAATATAGTGTAATTTTTTTTATGTCTAGACTGATTTCAAAGATATTCATTCTATCAATAATAATGATCAGCTGTAATCTTTTTAGTGATGAAGTTCATCTTAATGAAGGTCAGTTTGCTCCAGATTTTACATTGTTTGATCAACATAGCAGACCGCACACCTTATCATTATATAAAGGGAAAAAAGTGGTTATCTATTTTTATCCAAAAGATGATACTCCTGGGTGTACAAAGGAAGCATGTTCTATTCGTGATTCTTATGATGATTTTACTAACCAAGATATCAAAGTATTCGGTATTAGTTATGATAACTCGGAGACACATCAACAATTTATTCAAAAATATAAACTACCCTTTAACTTACTATCGGATTCAGATAAATCAGTTTCACAATTGTATGGAACGAAAGGCGTCTTTTTCCCTGTAAGAAAAACATTTTTAATTGACGAATCTGGAAAAATAGTAAAAATATATGATCAGGTTTCTGTTTTAGATCATGGAAATGATATTTTACGAGATTTTAATACAGAAAAAAATTAATTATCCTATGGCGTCCCAACACCATGAATATATACTAAATGCCCACCGGTATATCCAGAAATTATAACTATAACAAATAATAGCAATAAAAAAGCAAAGGCAAGATGATTAATTTTATTATTAACTTGATTCTTTAGATATAAAAATAACCAACCAATAAAAAGTAATATTGAACCCCATACAACAATATTCCCAATTGTTTGGTGTCGCTCAATTAGAATAAGTGTTTCTGTTGGATATCCTAATTCTCCTGCTTTTTGTATTTCCTTTTGACCAGATAAAACCGCTACAATAGAAAAAATTGTTGATAATCCTAAAAGCCATAATCCTATAGATCCATTTATCCATTCAGGTCTACATAAATGTAAAGTGTGAAATATGAGTGCGGCCGTAATAAGCGCAATGGGAAAATGAACAACTGCAGGGTGTAAGGGAAACTGCATAATATAATTTACAAAGCAATAAGGCCCGACAAAAGTCGAGCCTTATCTGTAGCCCGTAGGAGAATCGAACTCCTGTTGCCAGGATGAAAACCTGGAGTCCTAACCACTAGACGAACGGGCCAATACATTTAATATTTAATAAAAATCGGAGGGAAATTTATTGATTCAGTCCGTATTGGTCAATTGGTTTATCATTCTTATTAGTCTTCTTTTGATACATCAAACATATCTAATAATTCACCATTATTATGTAATTCTATGGTTATATCTGCGCCACCAATTAATTTTCCTTTTACAAACAATTGAGGAATAGTTGGCCAACCTGAGTGTTCAGATAATTTGACACGAATCATTGGATCAGTAAGAATATTTACATCTTTATACTCTACGCCATAATGATTTAATACTTGAACAACCGAATTAGAAAAACCGCACATTGGCATTTCTTTCGTTCCTTTCATAAAAAGTATGATAGAATTGTTGTCAATATCCTCTATTATTTGTTCTTTTAAATCCATATTTATTCCTCCAATTTATTTTTTTCCCATTCAGACCTTGTTATTGTTTTTAATTGTAAAGCGTGAATTTCATTTGTCAAATAATTTCCTAATGTCTTATAAACTAATTGATGTTGATCAACTAAAGATAATCCTTGAAAATCATTACTAGCAACGGTAGCGCTAAAGCGATCTCCTCCTCCAGTAGTGTCCGTTACTTCTACGTGAGCATTATTTAACTCAGATGAGATCAATTCTGATATTTTACTTATTTCCATGGTTTCGTATTGAATTAATGAACTACAAAATTAAAGAGTAGATAATTATAAATAAACAATTTATGGTATTATTTATAAAAGCCTTTTCCTTTATAATTAATTACATGCCAAAGGCTATAGGTTGCGATATCTTTTCCATCACGTTTGGAGTAAAGTGTTTCTAATAAATGAATATTCTCAAAATATGGTATGTAATTATCTGGAAAATTTTTTCCTCTTTTTAGAAATAAAAAATCTTTCCCTATAAAATTGTTATCATTGTAGATAAATGAATATAGTGTTGAATGATAATTAATAGATAAGGTTGTTGCTTCAAGATCTGGATTAAGGTAGAAATTAATCATCGATGGTATTTGATAATTTTCAGCAAGAAATCTGTTATTTTTTAACTCCGGGTTGTTATTCAAATAATCTTCTAGTTGGTTATTCATAATATTGTAAATATGATATCGATTCGTTACATCTGTTTTTCCTTTTACAGGCAATATTGGAAAAAATGTTTGTATTGTAACTAATAAAATAAGAAAAAGTGAAAAAGCTATTTGAAAAGCAAAACGCTTACGAAATAAAGGCCAGTCTTTACCCAAGCAAATACCAAATAGAAACAAACCTCCAGAAAAAATTGGGGCAGCCCAATTCACTTCCATACGGGAAAAGAAAGAGTGAAAAAGGAAGTAACATAATGGCACAATAGTTACAATAACAAAATATTGAATTTCTATTTTAATGGATTTCATATTTTTTATTAATAAAAACGGTTTTACTACGCTATAATAGAATAAAATGGGCCCAGCAGTTACAAACAACCCTACCCATAAACCAGCAAAGTCTGACCAGCTACCACCTTCCGTGATATGACCTCCCTGATATCGAACGAAAGCCAAATCATTTTGAAGATTCCAAATTATAAATGGCATAAATAATATCAATGCAATAAGCAAAGATCCATAGAATCGTAATTCAAATATAATGTGTCGTTTAGCAGAATTAATGAATGGAAACAAAATAATTCCAATGGCAGGAAATAACGCAGATACTTTTGATAAGATTGCAAGGCCTAAGAAGGTTCCTCCAATGTAAAAATAATTTTCATGAATAAAGTAGGCCTTATAATAATATAGAATTGCCATAATTGTAAAAAAGGCTAATGGTACGTCTGGAGTTACCACAACTGAATTAGTATGAAATAACATATTAGCTGAAATTCCCAGTGACATGATTATCCCAGTATTATTATTAAAATGTTCTTTCCCAAAATAATAAAGGACAACAGATAGAATTATTAACAATGTGAGAGCAGTCAGTCGCACAGTAAAGCTGTTTTCCCCAAAAATTGTAAATAGATAGATTAAATATCCTATCACAGGCCCATGATCAATATAGCCCCAGCTGAGGTGACGGGCATACATGGCATAATATGCTTCATCATCAATAAGAAGAGTATTTCCTATGAATAGTAACCGCAGGATAATGAGAGCTATACTAATTGCATAGAATAATATTTTAATATTTTTATTCATTCTGATTAATGCAAAATTAATTATCCATATTACGATTATCTAAATAAATTGCTTATTATTCTCAACGAATGAGATGAAGATATTCAATTATATAACTCTAATTTTTATTTTTGCACTTCAAGCACAGGATTTTGGAACGATCAGCGGTTTTGTTCGCGATGAAGCAACAGGCGAACCTTTATCATACGCAAATGTGTTTATTAAAGATACAAATAAAGGTGGGATAACTAATCTTGATGGTTATTTTGTTTTGACCCAAATACCAGCAGACTCTGGAGAAATTGTTGTTTCTATTATTGGTTTTGCAATGGTCACTCAGAAATTTGATCTAAAATCTGATCAAAATCTTCGGTTAGATTTTCGGTTGCAGCAAACGGTTTTGGAAGGTGACGTAGTAGATGTATTTGGGGAGGCGCAAAAGATGAGAGCGCTTGTAGAACCAAGTAGGATAAGTATTGATTTACGTACTCTCGAATCTACCCCGGCATTTATTGAACCGGATTTGTTTCGTACAGTGCAACTATTGCCAGGAGTCCAGACCATCAATGATTTTTCTAGCGCACTATATGTTCGTGGAAGTACTCCAGATCAAAATTTAATCATGCTGGATGGCATCACCGTATATAATCCGTATCATTTGGGTGGTATCTTTTCCACGTTTAACACAGATGCAATCAAGGAAGCAGATTTCCATGCTGGTGGATTTCCTGCCCGTTATGGCGGTCGTATGGGTGCCATACTAAACGTAATTAATCGGGAAGGAAATACGGAGAAATTTGAAGGTCATGCAAATATTTCTCTTATCTCAAGTAAGCTTTTAATGGAAGGACCACTACCAAAATTTAAAGGGCTGAAAGGCTCTTGGATGATTGCCGGACGTCGTACTTATTTTGATACCTTTTTCAATGCTATGTGTGGAGAAGAATGCGCTGAGAGTGGTTTCAAATTCCCGTATTTTTTTTATGACTATCAATTAAAAGTAAATATTGATGTGAATCAGGATCATCGCTTGACCTATAGTCGTTTTTATGGAGATGATGTGCTAGATATTAGTTTTCGCCCTACAGTATATGAAGATTATGATATTCTTTCCGATTATTACGAAAAGTCGACAAATACATTTGGAATTAATTGGCCCTGGGGAAATCATACAAACAGTTTGACATGGCGGTGGCTTATTAGCCCACAATTAGTGGCACGAACTTTTTTTGCAACTAGTAGATACCGATTTCATTTTGATATGGATAATAAAAATGAAGGTACGTGGTCTGTAGGAAATGAATCAGGTAGTTATTTGGATCGATGGAGTTTTGATTTTTATGATATAGTTGAAGATCAAACATTGGAAACCGAAATTTCATGGCATGGTATTGACAATCATCAAATCATGGGTGGATTTCAGTTAAAACAGGTCGATTATGATTTAGGAATGGAATTTGAATATGAAAACCTGGATACAACGTTTTATGCAAAGCCATTAGAAATGAAACAGCAAACTATTGAAACTTCATTATTTATTCAGGATAAATGGGATGTAGCAAGTAATATTGCCTTGCAGATTGGTGGAAGGATGATGAAATATTCTCTCCATGATCAAATCTATTTTGACCCTCGTTTCGGACTAAAATATTTATTACAGAAGGATTTATCGTTAAAATTATCTGTAGGTAGATTTCATCAATTTCTTACAATTGCAAATCCGGAGGATGAAACCTTACGTCTTATTGATTATTGGTTAGGGATACCTGGTGACCGTGCTGCTCCATGGGCGGATCATACTATTTTAGGAATAGAGTATTTATCAGAGAACAATTGGCTATTTCGTACAGAAACATATTATAAACACTTTGAGAATTTGATTACCCTGAATCAAGGAGAGCAAGTCACGGAAGGCAATGATCAAGTTAGTACAACTCCTTTCAATGAATTCTTTGACACCAAAGCTTTCGCTTATGGCTTAGAACTATTATTCAAGAAGATTGCAGGACGATCGCGGGGTTGGGTTGGATATACTTATGCAAAGACCATGAAACATATTCAAAAACATGGCTGGTATTATCCTAAATATGATCGGACGCATACATTAAATATTGTTGGTGATGTTACCTTGCCTTTTATTAAAGATTTACACTTTAATTATGCTGTACAAGTATCAAGTGGACAACCATTTACACCTCCAATTGGTAGATATAATCATTGGGAGGTATATCATGATGCATTTAAAGATGAATGGTATCAAAATGAACAGTTATTAGTTGGGAGAAAAAATGCGGATCGTCTCCCTATGTATTTTCGATTAGATTTAGGTCTCAAGCAGAAGAAATCACTATTTGGCGTTCCCTATGAACGATATCTTCAGTTAATTAATGTTACTAACCATGTAAACCCACTTTCGTATCAATACAGAGCTAAAGAGAATCGATTAACAGGAGAAACATTGGGTTTAGAGCGGGCTGCAGTACCAATGTTTCCATTCTTTTTTACTGTAGGTTATAGGATAGAACTCTAATGATATATATATATATCATTAGCATATTTTTCATTTCATGTACCATTTTACCACCTGATTTGGAATGGGAAGATGTTACTTCCGATCATGAATCAACATTAAACATCATTGGTCTTATATCTGCGGATTCACTGATAACTAGTTTCGTAAGAGTTCAGCGCACATTGGATATGGAGGAAGCAAGTGATTCGTTGATTAGAGATACAATTGGGGGCAATATTTATATTTATTATACTTCTCAATTTATTGTACGAAATGCAGAAGTGGTCGTAAAAAATGGAGTCGACGAATATATTTTTGAGTATAAAGATTTTAGTTTTGATGTTAATCAAAATGAAGTTTTTCAAGAAGTATATTTGTATAATGGAAATGATCTGAATCCCCAACAAGGGGAAATATGGACTTTACATGTAACAGCACCAGGTGGATTTGAAGTTACTGGACAAACAACAATACCACCGACTCCAGAGATTTTTACTGAAGATCTACCAGACACGTTTCAAATCTATCGGGAAATGGAAGTGAGCTGGCAACCTATGAACGATAATTATCAGTTAATAAATTCAGGACATCTTGGGGGAGAATACGGCTATGAATATATTTGTGGTATAAATCAAGAATTTATTATTTCTCCAGAAGAAAGTTCTGGAATATATCGAAGAGAATGGTGCGATCCAGAAGCTTATGAATCTTCATGGGATGAAGGTTTATTATTTTTTAGTTTGATGAGTATGGACAATAATTATTATGATTATTTTATACGATATGGCGATGCGGAATTCACAAGTGCCTTTGGATCAGGTAGCTCCGGCCGAAGTTTTGGTATTGATGGCGGTATTGGGGTATTTGGATCTATTGCAATCGATCGTCACTCCATGATCATGATACCATAAAATTTTAATTATTAGTAATAATGTATTTTTTACTAACATAAATTAAATGTCTTTATGAGAATTATATCTTGGAATGTAAACGGCGTGAGAGCCGTAGTAAAAAAAGGGTTTTTGGATTGGCTTGAACAAGAAAAGCCTGATATTGTTTGTTTGCAAGAAACCAAGGCGCATGTGGAGCAACTAACTTCAGAAATTCTTACGGATCATGGATATCATACGTATTGGCATTCTGGAAAGAAAAGAGGTTATAGTGGAGTAGCTACATTTTGTAAGGATAAACCATTATATGTTCAAGAAGGCCTAGGTATTGAACGGTATGATGATGAAGGACGTGTCCTTATAACAGAGCATGAAAATTTTCTTTTATACAATATTTATTTTCCTAATGGTCAAAAGGATGAAACGAGATTAAAATATAAATTAGATTTTTATGATGATCTTTTGCCAATAATCAATGAACAGGTTGATTCAGGGAATAATGTTATTGTAACGGGAGATTGGAATACGGCACACCATCCCATTGATTTGGCGCGACCGAAAGAAAATATTAAGACATCTGGATTTATGCCTATTGAAAGAGAAAAACTAGATCTGTACGTTGAAAATGGTTGGGTAGATACATTTCGATTATTTCATAAAGAAGGAGACAGGTATTCCTGGTGGACATATCGATTTGGCGCAAGAGATCGTAATGTTGGATGGCGTATAGATTATTTTTTTGTTAATGGAGATTTTGTTGAAAATGTAATGGACGCTGATATTTATCATAAAGTTGTTGGCTCTGATCACTGCCCAGTATCAATTGATTTAGATATTTAATCTTAATCGATATTTAATGCTCATATCTGAAAACCTTCATTAAATTGTATTATACTTCTTATGAATAAAAAATATCAGATAAATATTATCAAATTATATATTTTTTCTTTTTCCTTTATCTTTGCACAGAATGGAATATTAAATGTGGGGTTTGATATTGATGATACAGTCCTTTTTTCAAGAGATGTATTCCTTAACTTACCGGATGATAAGCAGAATCCAACAGATTATGGTTGGATCAATTCACATGATAGTGATTACTCCATTTATATTACACCGACTGTTGAATTAGTCAATTATTTTCGATCCAATGGACACAATGTTTATTTTATTACTGCGCGACCAGGACAAAATGGGAATATATTAGCTGAGTTTTTAACTGCAGGCCTTGGATTTGCAGTGGAAGTAAATAAAAATTTATTCTTTTCACCAAAACAAACGATTAAGGGTAAACGTTTTACAACAAAACACAGATTAATGAAACGGTTAAAGCTTGATTTATTTTATGGCGATGCAGATTCAGATATGATTGCAGCGCTTAGAGCGGAAGTTCATCCTGTAAGAGTTATACGTAATGAATCCTCTATTATTGAATATGGTTCAAATTATTTTGGAAATACATTGAAAGGAGATGTTCCAGAGGCGCCATTTTCAAATAATGATTTAAAAATATTTTATAAGAGTAATGTTGGTATTTTTGGAGAATCCATTTATCCCATTATTTGGGAAGGACCAAACTGAGAATAATCTTTTTATTAATTATTTATATTTTTCCTTTTCTTCTATTCGGTTCAGAATTGGAGTGGCAAGCAGAATTCCGATACCGTTTAATGCAAGATCGTAATACATCTACTTCTGAAGAAAATACGATCAATCAATTTTCTACATATTCTCTTCTAAGAAGTAGAATATTTTTCAAATTAGTAAATGGTCCAGTATCCATTAATATGCAGTTACAAGATTCAAGGATTCTTGGTAATTTGATTAATAGCCCAGGTATCACCGGAGAAGATCAAACAACACCTACTTTTCATCAAGTATATTTAAATACTCATAATATTCTTAGACGTAATTGGTCCGTGCAATTAGGAAGATTCCAATTGCCACTTGGTCAACAGAGGCTATTTTCAAAAAATAACTGGAATAACATTGGTCGTAGTTTTGAAGGTTTTTTATCATATAAAAAATCTCAAAGAGGAAATTTTAGACTATTTTATTTAATTAATAATGAAAGCTATGATAGACTTGACAATGATCTTTATGATCAAACTATTAATGGTTTTTATTTTGATTTTAATCTAAAAAAGATATCTCAATTTCCAGGTTCAAATATAGAGTTATATGGTTTTCGAACAGGATTAGCTGAAGATCGAGATGGTTTACTTATACAAAATTATCATCGAACTACTTATGGTTCTCGTATATATACATCTTTTCTATTCCTTACATTTGAAGCCGAGGCCGCATTACAGTCTGGTCAAATCACCGGTGGTCAAGTTGAAGGTTTCTTATCAGCGGTGAATCTAGGTGCTAAATTAGATTTTCTTCCATTTGTGAATTTCATATCTATTGGGAATGAATTCATATCAGGTGATGATAAATCCACTAGAAACATAGAAGGTTTTGCGAAGCCTTTTGGCGCTAGGCATAAATGGCACGGATATTATGATTATAGCGCACATAAGAGTTTTATGGATAATAATCATATCGGATTAAAGGAATGGAATCTAAAAGCTAAACTCTCAGGATTGATGGAGATAAATCTAAATGTGAATTATCATAATTTTTCTGATGCTGTGAAAGGAAGCAAATTTGGAGATGAATTAAATTTTATCTTCTCTAGAAAATTAATATCTGGCGGAGAATGGTCATTTGGTTATGTTTTATATTGGGACGGCGTAGATACCCCATTAGATTTTTCTTACTTAATGATTTCTTTTATTTTGTAAGACTACTTAGATCATCTCTAATCAAAACTAATATAGCTGACTGATGAAGAATAAGGTAGTCCTGTTCTTCTACCTTTATTTCAATGCTTGCCTTACTTAAAAATAACGCGTAATCACCAACTTCAGCTTGCGTAGGAATGTATTTTACTTCACCATTATTATTTGTTTTCCAAGGCTCCTCTGAAATTTTATCTGGATTACCAACCGGTATACCCGGTCCGACTTCTACTATAATACCTCCACGAACATCTTGTTTTTCAATAACATTTGGAGGTAAGTAGATCCCCGCAGCTGATTTCTTTTCTCCAGTATCTGGTTGAATTAATACCCTATCACCTACAATGATGATGTGTTTTCGCTTATATTTCATATGTTGAATTTTAAATAACTAAATATCAATATTCAAACCCTCTTTGTTTTTCAATTTAGTATAAGTTAAAATTGTATTATGGAATTAAAAGTTCATTTAGCTACTACGCAACAAGAATTAGAGCATGTTAGAGAAATACGTGAAAAAGTATTTATTATGGAACAAAATGTTCCTGAAGATGTGGAAATAGATCAGTATGAAGATAGCTCAAACCATATAGTTGCATTATTAGATGAAGAGTTTATAGGTACAGCTCGCTGGCGAAAAACGGAGGATGGAATAAAATTAGAACGCTTTGCTGTATTAAAAGAAAAACGTGGATTAGGAATAGGAAAAAAATTAGTTGAGTTTATTCTAGAGAAAATTAAAAATGAATCATTTGTATATTTACATGCACAAGATCATGTTATATCCTTTTATAAGAAATTTGGATTCAACCCAGTAGGAAAGCATTTTTATGAGGGTGGAATAAGTCATCAAAAAATGATTTGGAAACAAGAATAGCGGTATAATAATAATACACTTATATTTACTCTACTTGATAATATATTCTTAATAATTAATCATATATCATGAAAAATTCTATTTATAAACGCTTAATTAAATTAGTATTTAATTATTGGCCTTATCTTGTTTTATCAACTGCAACAGCTTTTGTCTACGTTGCGTTAAATGGTATTTCCGTATGGTTAACAGCATCTTTAATAAATAATATTTTATCTGATTTTGATAAACTTATTTTGGAGCAATCGCGATTATCATCTTCTTCAATATTAACTCTTAATGAAAAAATTAAATATTTTACTAATGAACTTATTCTTAGAAATTCTGCAAAAGAAACATTGCAAATGTTATGTTATAGTATTTTAATCATTTTTGTTTTAAAAAATGTTTTTCTTTATTTAAAAAATGTTTCTCTGATAGTAGTGCAATATCGATTAATTACTGAACTACGCAACAAACTATATATTCATTTTCATTCATTATCATTATCATTCTTTAATAAACAAAAAAGTGGAGAGTTGACTTCTACAATTATTAATGATGTGGCAAATATGCGTCAAGCCTTAACAATAGGATTCCAACGTATGTTTGTTGAGCCAATTAATATTATAGCTTTTACTACTCTTTTATTTATAATTAGTTGGCAGTTAGCATCAATTGCAGTAATCATTATACCACTTGCTGGATTTTTTATTGTAAAGATGAGTAGATCGATTCGAAGAAAATCACGTCGCACTGCAGTAAAGATAGCTGGTATTACAAATATAATTACTGAAACATTAGCTTCAATTCGAATTGTTAAAGCGTTTGCCATGGAAAATTATGAAGTGGATAGATTTACAAAAGAAACCAATAATTACTATAATTTGATGTTTCGAAGGTCCAGGCTAAGAAGTATAGCTCCACCAATAACAGAGATTTTAGGAGTAGTCATTGGTGTTGCATTATTATGGATAGGTGGTTCTGAAGTTCTAGCAGCTGATGGTATAACATCTGAAGATTTTATTCGATTTATATTAATTATGTTCTCTGCTTTACAACCCATACGTTCATTAAGCAATGTTTTTGCTGAAGTACAAGTTGGCGCAGCATCTGCTGAACGAGTTTTTCATATTCTAGATACTAAGCCTACAATTATTGATGCAGATAATGCAATCAAAGATATTGTATTTAATGAACATATCTTATTTGACAATGTATCCTTTCAATATGAAGATGAAGAATCTGAAGTATTAAAAGAAATCAATTTTTCTATTAATAAAGGATCTGTTGTGGCTTTGGTCGGTTCCAGTGGGTCTGGTAAATCAACTATGGCTGATTTGATTCCCAGATTTTTTGAACCTACAAAAGGAAGAATCAAGCTAGATAAATACGATATTAAAGATGTAAGAATAAAATCTCTGAGAAAGCTGATGGGAATTGTAACTCAGGAAACGATTTTATTTAATGATACTATAAGTGGAAATATTGCATATGGTCAAAAAGAGGTAAAGTCTAGTAAAATATATGCTGCTACTGAGGCAGCAAATGCGAAAGAATTTATAGATGCCTTACCGCAGGGTTTTAATACAGTAATTGGAGAAAAAGGCGTCCGTCTTTCGGGCGGGCAACGTCAACGAATTGCAATTGCAAGAGCATTATTAAAAGATCCTCCTATACTCATACTAGATGAAGCCACATCATCATTAGACACTGAATCTGAAAAGCATGTTCAGGAAGCAATTAATAATTTAATGAAAGATCGAACAGTATTAGTGATAGCACATCGTCTTTCAACAATTGTTAATGCGGATAGAATTATTGTGCTAGATAATGGGAAGATTGTTGAATCTGGGACGCATACTGAATTATTGGATAAAAATGGGATATATAAAAATTTATATGATATTCAGTTTAATAATTAAAAGTACATTTTATGTTATCTGTACTTTTTGAAAGCCATCATTTATACTACCTACCAAACTTTCTTCCAATTATCAAAGAAATGCGAAGAAGAGTTGAATATGAAATTTTTGCATCAATACCCTATTCTATACCTAAAGAAGAAAAAGATATTTTTTATCAAATTTGTAATGATAATAATATTTTAACTGTAGTAGGTAATAGTGAACAAGATAGAATACAAACAATTAAAAATAAAAGATTTGATATAATTATTGTTGGAAACGTAGGTAAGATTGAAGAAATAGCTGCCAATCATTCATTAACTGTTATGGTTTATCATGGCATTGGATTAAAACAAACATATTATAATGATATAGTTGAAAGAATTGATATTCGCGCAGTTGAGTCCAAAGAACGATATGAAATTTTATCTAGTCAAGGACACACTAATTTGATAATTAATGGTTATACAAAATGTGACCCACTTATGAATATAGAAGACCAAATTGATGATTATTTTGTGAGAACTGGATTAGATACAAGCAAAAAAACCATATTGTATGCTCCGTCCTTTTATCCTTCTTCAATTGAGAAACTTTATCCTGAATTACAACATTTTAGTAATGAATTTAATTTAATAATTAAACTTCACAACTTTAGTTGGTTTCAAAAGCGATATCAATATCAAAGTGAAATGATGATGAATTTAGATAGTAAGCTATCGAATTTATATCTTGCTCAACCTAATGATTTTGATGTTATTCCATTTATGCAAATTTCTGATTTATTAATATCTGATATTTCATCGACAATTTTCGAATTTCTTCCCCTTAATCGACCTATTATTATGGCAGAATGTTTTTCCATAAGGTTAAAGCATCGAATATTTAAAAAACGTTTTTCACGTAAGTTAGATCTAGAAAGATATGATTCAATTGATTTCGTAAACAGAATTAATGACCCAGGTAAACTTAATGGCTTAATATATCATTGTATAGAATATCCTAGTGAATTATCTGACTTGAGGATGGAAGCTATAGAAACATATCTGTATAAAAATGATGGTAAAGCATCAAGCAGGTTGCTCGATGAAATTGAAAGCAGGCTCTCTCTAGCTTAAATGAAAATTGCAGTATATAGTCCCAATTGGGTTGGCGATGCTACATTATCACTTCCATTTATACATGAACTCAAGGCACAAAATTCTGAATCAGAAATTATTGTACTTTGCAAAGATTGGGTGGCACCAGTATATCAGAATAATCCAAACATAGATAAAATAATTAGTTTTTCTTCAAAGGATTTGAAAGGGCTTGTCCGAACCATAAAAAATGGTCTAGGGTTGCGTGACCAAAAGTTTGATTATTTTTATACACTCACAGATTCTTTTCGCAGTTCTCTAGTTATGTGGTTATCAAGAGCAAAAAATCGTATTGGTTATAGTTCGCAATTAAGAGCTCCACTATTAACATCTGCATTTAATTTGCCATTACCAGGAACACATCGAAGAAATAAGTATTTGAATCTGATAAGTGAGTTAAGCGATATAGAACATAGAGAAAATTATATTTTTCTAGATGAAGTTGAAGTTAATTGGGCAAGAAAAAAATTATCACAGTACAATGTCGACAATTTTATTGCAATTTTTCCTTTTAGTGTATCTCATTCAAGAACTTTCCCGAAAAGTAAAATAAAAGAATGGCTATCAGATTCCACAAAACAATATGTTATTTTTGGGACAAAGAGCGATAAAAAAGAAGCATTAAAAATTATTAATCAAAATAGAGACATTTCTATTCACTCATTTTGTGGCGAACTGACTTTGAGAAAGAGTATTGCATTAATTTCACTTGCAAACTATGCACTTGCTGCGGATAGTGGACTCGGACATATTTCATCAATTATGGAGGTTCCTACAGTATCCTTTTTTGGCGCAAAGAGATTCAATACTACAAAACCTATAGGGCAAAAAAATATTATTATTGATAAAAGTGATAGATGTAATCCGTGTAATGGAAATATATGTTGCCTTAATGCGATAACGAAGGCAGATGTAAATACTGCTATTAAAAAATTACAAAATATTCATAAATAAAAATTAATTTGTACATATTAGTTGATTGCCATTATGATCTTCAGATCATTTCATTTAATTTACTTATTCAATGCAAGGTTTAATTTTAGCTGCTGGCGCATCTAGGCGTTTATATCCTTTAACAGAAAAAACACCCAAGTGTTTATTAGATATTGGCGGCCTTCCAATATTAAGCCATCAATTGAATGCGTTAAAGAAATACAACATTAATGAGGTCATTATTGTATTAGGGTATTATAAAGAAATGATTATTGATTATATCAATAAAAATCACTCTGAAATGAAATTTACCTTTATAACTAATAATCATTATTTAGATACAAATACATCATACTCCGCATACCTATGTAAGGATTTCCTTTCTTCATCTGATACATTGCTAATGAATGGAGATGTTTTATATCCCCCCACATTATTAAAACAAATAATAGATTCAAATTATGAAACTGTTCTTGCTGTTGATATCAAAAGATGTGGAGATGAAGAAGTCAAAGTAATTATTGATGATAAGAAACGTATTATTTCTATAGGTAAAGAATTAGACATTGAAAATTCATTAGGCGAATTTATTGGGGTTGCAAAGCTATCTACTCCTTTTTGCAATTCATTTGCTTCTTCTTTATCAAAGTTAATTGATGATGGAGGTCAATCCGCTTATTTTGAGTCTGCCATAGAGCCAATGTTAAATAAACATGATGTTTTTTTTGAAGACATTAGTTATTTACCATGTATTGAAATTGATTTCAAAGAAGATTTGCAAAAAGCTAATGAATTAGTAAAGAATAAATTATATAATATTTAGAATAAATTAAGCTATGCCCGAAATTTATCCATTTAAAGGATGGAGATATAATCTCGATATTGTGAATGATCTTGCAAAGGTTGTTACTCCACCATATGACGTAATAAATGAACAAGATCAAACAAAATTGTATGATTTATCCCCATACAACTTTATAAGAATCATTCTAAATAATAATCCTGCTCCAGATAAGTATGCAGATTCAGCAAGAATAGTATCTGAATGGAAAACGAAAAATATCTTTCAACAGGATGATAATGAAACAATGTACCTTTTATCGCAGTCATTTGATCATTGTAATGATCAAATTGATCGAATTGGTTTTATTGCAAAATTGCAGATATCGGAATTGGGTGATAAGATTTTGCCGCATGAACAAACAATTTCAAAACATATTAATGATCGATATGAATTAATGAAATCTACTCAGGCGAATACGGGACAGATTTTTATGAGTTATAGAGATAAGGAAAAAATTGTTGATGAGATCGCAAATAATTATAATAATAAAGAACCAATAATTGATTTTAATATTGATGGTATAAAATATAAAATATGGCGTTTGATTGATAATAATGAAATTGAATTACTTAAAGAAATGATGATAGACAAAAAAGTTATTATAGCTGATGGTCATCACCGATATAAAACCGCATTTCAATATGCTCAGGATTATCCTAATAAATATGGAAGTGATAAAGTAATGGTTACTTTTGTCAATGCATATAATAAAGGGATGAATGTTTTGCCAACACATCGCATTGTTCGTGATAAAGAAATTTCAAAAAACCAGTTACTTGATAAGATTAGTCATTTATTTAATATACAAGAGTCTTCTTCATTGGATGATTTATTATTAAAGATGAAACAATCTGAGAACTCAAATATTATTAATATTGGAATGATATCAAATTCAAAGAGCTGTTATTTATTGTACTATAATGGAGAAAAACATTGGGATAAAAATCTATCAACTGCATCAGAATCATTAGATGTAAATATTCTGCATCATTTTATTTTAAAATCAGGATGTGGAATAGATACGAATAATCAAAATGATTTAAATCATATATCATATATTCGCGGGAACGAATCTCCATTAGATTTAATCAATAATATTGAATCGTTCGATTTCATTTTTTTAGTTAATCCGCCAAATCTTGATCTCATTTTTGATGTTGCTGAGTCTGGAGAAACTATGCCGCAAAAATCCACATATTTTTTTCCAAAAGTTTATTCTGGATTAATTTTTGCTTCTATTGGTGATAAATAATAGTGGAAACAATAAATTAAACATCTATATAACTAATAAATGTCTTATTTTTATAGCAAGTGAAACCAATTTGATTATATTAAAAAATAATTCTTGATGTCCATATTATTGGAAAAATTAGAAGAAAAGATTCCAAATTGGAGAGATGATGTAAGGTCACTTCTTTCTGATTCGGGTTCTTCGGTTATAAGCGAGGTTACATTAAAACAAGCTTATGGTGGTATGCGCGGTGTAAAGGGCCTTGTGTGTGAAACATCCTCTGTTTCTGCAGATACTGGATTGATTATTAGAGGCAAACCCTTATTAGATATAATTGAAATTTTACCTGAAGAAGTTTTATACTTATTACTTACAGGGGATCTGCCTGATAATGCTTCCTTAAAAGAATTACAGTCTAACCTTCAGGAACATGCAGTTGTACCTGATTATATATGGACTATAATAGAAAGCATGCCTAATGATTCTCATCCTATGGCCATGTTTAATACAGCAATCCTTGCAATGGAAAAGGAATCTGTTTTTCGTTCTCATTATGACCAAGGTATAAATAAGAATGACTTTTGGAAGCCGACATTGGAAGATGGGATTCGATTAATTGCAAAATTACCTGCCTTAGGTGCTGGTGTATATCGAATTCGTTTCAAAAAAGGAGAACTAATTAGCCCAGACCAATCATTAGATTGGGGTGCAAATTATGCTCATATGCTTGGTTTAGATAATTCGGATAATAATCTTAAAAAGCTTATGCGGTTATACTTGATGCTCCATTGTGATCATGAAGGTGGAAATGCCAGTGCATTTACATCTTTAACAATCGGATCAACTTTATCTGATTTGTATTATGCAGTTTCAGGTGGATTGAATGCGTTAGCAGGGCCTTTGCACGGTTTAGCCAACCAAGAATGTTTAAAGTTTGTTTTAGAGATAAGAGATGAATTTGGTGGGGCACCATCAAAAAAAGAAATAGAAGAATTATGTTGGAACAGATTACAAAGTGGAAGGGTTATTCCTGGATATGGCCATGCTGTATTGCGTTGTCCTGATCCAAGATTTACTGCATTTATAAATTTTGGAAAAGAACATATTAAAAATGATGATGTTTTTTCTATTGTAGAAAATTTATTTGAAGTGGTTCCCAAAGTATTGCAGAAACATGGAAAGGCAAAAAACCCATGGCCAAATGTAGATGCGGCTTCAGGTGCATTATTGTATCATTATGGTCTTACAGAATTTAGTTATTACACAGTTTTATTTAGTATATCTCGTGCTTTGGGTATTATTAGTCAAATAGTTATCAATCGTGCTCTTGGAATACCAATTATGCGACCAAAATCGGTAACAACTAATTGGCTAAAAGAAAATTTTTAAATTTTCTTCTACAATAATACTAATTATTCTTTTATAATTATCATGCATTTGAAAATCATCTTTTTCTTTTTCATATTAAATTATTTATTCGCTGAACAAGAAATTTATCAACATGTAAAAATTAATTTACACCATACTGATCAGTTACTAGAATTGTATGAATTGGGTATTCCTCTTGATCATTATCAAAAGAATAAAGATAACACATTAGATATTGTTTTAAGTACAAGTGAAAAAAATATCCTAGTTAAGAATGGCATTAATTTTCAAGTAATACAGGATGATTTAACTAATTATTATTTAAGCAGGTCTCAGCCAAATGTTGATCGAGACTTCCCTTTAGGTTCGATGTTAGGAAATTATACCTTACTGGAAGCGATGAATCAAATGGATACACTTTCTATGTTATATCCAAGCTTTGTTAGTGAGAAAGATTCTATTGGTACAAGTTTTGAAGGTAGAATAATATGGGCATTTAAACTATCCGACAACCCTTCAATCGATGAGGATGAGCCTGAAGTTTTATTTACTGGATTGACGCATGCTAGAGAACCACTTAGTATGATGAATTTATATTATTTCGCAAATTGGATTTGTGAAAATTATAATTCTGATTTAACTGCCAATTATTTATTGGATAATCGAGAGATGTGGTTCATTCCAATCATCAATCCTGATGGTTATGCATATAATGAAAGTATTTCTCCTGATGGAGGTGGAATGCATAGAAAAAATAGAAGATCAAATCCTCCAAATTCAAGTTGTAATATGGGCACACAGCAAGGGGTTGATTTAAACAGAAATTACGGATATAACTGGGGAGCAAATAACTCTGGATCATCAGGTAATCCTTGTAGTGCTCTATATCGAGGATCATCAGCTTTTTCAGAACTAGAGACAGAAGCAATAAGTAATTTTATTTTATCAAGAGAATTTAGCAATGTCCTTCACTACCATTCATATTCAAATTTTTTAATTCACAGTTGGGGTGATGGAAGTTTCCCAGATGAACCTGATCTTACTACATTACGAGAGATAGGAAAAGAAATGACACGCTATAATGGCTATCTGGTGGGCACGGGTACAGAGACAGTTGGTTATGGCGTAAATGGTGATGCAGTGGATTGGAGTTATGGAACAGCAGGTTTAATATCATATACTCCAGAAGTTGGTTCGTTTTCTGATAATTTTTGGCCATCAGAGGATAGAGTCATTCCTCTTTGTCAAGATCAAGTATATAGCAATTCAATATTTGCATTGGTTGCTGGAAGCGATTATATCATTTATGATAGAATCTTTAATAATAATTACCCTGAAATTGATGACACGATTTCTATATCATTAGTTATTCAAAATAGAGGACTTAACAATTCTAATGGATCAGTTACATTAGGAATTACACCTTTAAATTCTTATAGTTCTTTAAGTGTTGATAATATTACCATAGAAACACTTTCTGCTAGATCGTCTGACACAACGGATATATTATTATCTGTATCTTCATATATTGAAAATGGGACGAAGGGGGGATTAATATTATCACTTCATGATAGTAGTAGCTTTAATCGTTTGGATACTGTATCAATAATTTTTGGAGATCATGAGGAAATCTTTTTTGATGGTGCTGAAAATGGAATGATAGAGTGGAGCGAAGATGATAATTGGGGAACTATCTTTGATGCTTCTGAAGGATTATCAAGTATAACTGATAGTCCAGTGGGAAACTATATTGGTGATTGGGGCACAAGTAAAACACAGTTATCAAGAATAATAAATTTTTCAGGTATTTTTTATCCATTTATTACATTTGATGCAAAATGGAATATTGAACAAAACTATGATTTCGTACAGTTTCAAGCTTCCACAGATGGAGTAAATTGGACACCTCTATCAGGCAATTATACTTCTATAGGATCTGGTAGCGGTGTGCAAACTACTGGCGAACCTATATATGATGGATTGCAAGAAGATTGGATAAATGAATCTATTGATCTTTCTTTTTATACAAATAAACCACAGGTTTGGTTTCGTTTTGCTCTAAAATCAGATGGAGCCGTTGAAGAAGATGGTTTCTATTTTGATAACTTTTATATTCATGGTTATTCAAGGTTTATGAAAGGAGATATTAACCAGGATAATTCAATAAATATTTATGATTTAATCATGTTAATTGAATTTGTAATTTTAGGCAATACATTGCCTGATCAAATATTCCCTTTAGCAGATATTAACTTTGATAATAATATAAACTCTGATGATATTGTATCTCTGATTTATTTGATAATGAATTCATATTAATCAGATAATTATTAATTTTCTTGCCTTCTGGCAATAATTCTCCCAAATTAAGTCTCGCCGCGCATTAAATCTTATGAAAAATATTCTCTATATATCGTTATTTTTGTCATTTGTTGTTTTTATTAATGCACAAGATAAAAAGCCAATTGATCTTGAAGCATACAGTGGCAATTCTTCTATATTATTAACATGGGAAATTCCTGATAAGATTAATTTGAAAGCAATCAGGTTATTTCGTACACAAAATTCATTTACAAATTATTCATTAATAAATGAAACTAGTAATTCAATTGAGCGTTTTTTGGATGAAGAAGTTGAAGGTAAGAGGCCGTATTTTTATAGCATAGAAATTGAATCCTACTCTGGAGATATATTCACTAGTATTATTGACGCACCCCCCTTTGCAAAAGCCTATATTGATAATAATCTTTTTCCAATATTATCTATAGTTGAAAATAAAATAGTAAATAATAATTATAGCGATATTGAAAAACTCCATGATCAAATTTTAAACTATATTATTTCAAATATTATTGTATCTGCAGATAGTAGCCAATTGTATATAATTCAGCGAATGATACAATATAAAGATGATCCATTAACTTCGTGGATGGGATTTGTTGGTTTTAAATCCCTAAACAAATATGAACAATTTCTTTCTGATAAATATTTATATGATGTTAGACAGCAGCTTGAAAGTACTTTAAATAGAGTGGGTTTATTTTTTAATAATCAGTTTTTATTAACTCCCAATGAATGGAAAGAACATTCAACTTTATTTTCCGATTATGTATTAAATAGACTTTTTTCTATTAGAGAGATGTTAATTAATGAAATAAAAATATTAGATACATCCCCGCCTGTTTTACCTCTTGGTACTTGGAAAAATATAAATGAGAAAAATATTGCTAGAATTGCCGTCATTCATCCAGAGCAAGTACAATCTATTGTTCTATTAGACGATAATTATGAGTTAATTGTTGATGAATCAAACTATCAAGAATCCAAAATTATTGATGTTGAGTTAAATGACAATATGAAAAAATATGAATTAATAATAAATGATAATATTCAGAAAATTTTACCTATTGTTGATTTAGAATTTGGATATGGATTATCTCTTGATGATCAATTCTTTATATTAGATGATACACTATTAGGTCCACCAATTATAGTATTACAGCCTATGAAACAATTTTGTTTAAATGAAATTGTTAATATCCCTGAAACCAATCAGATATTTATAGAGCTTCATGGCAATAATAATAGTAATAGTTCTATAGGTTTATTCATAAATGATCTCCTTGTATGGGAGATGGAGATGGATCACTTTTATGGTTTTGATCCAATTTATACTGATTCAGTATTTATGTTCGATGATGATATTCTATTTTTATGGGTTGATTTAAAAGTAAAAGATGATTTTGGATTATGGCAAACAATTGATACTAGAGCAATCTTTTCTGATCATCAAATTACTGAAGGACGAATTCCAGATCATCATGGATGGAAACAATACTCAATATCTACTCTAGGAGAGCCTAATGATCTAGTTAAAAGCGCTACTTCGCAGTTAATGATTCCAGAAATATTTGCTTTATACCAAAATTATCCTAATCCATTTAATTCTGAGACAACAATATCTTTTGATTTATTGCAACCGGCAACAATAAGTTTATATATAAATGATGCAGCTGGGAGAATTATTCATTTATTTTTTGAGGAGAATAGAATGAATAAAGGAATCTATAGTTATAACTGGAATGGAGAAAAATTTTCAAGTGGATTATATTTTATGACTATACAAGCTCAAACTGATGATTATTTGCCAATAATTTTTAGTCGTAAGATGATTTATTTAAAATAGTATTTAGTATGATTAAAGATTTTGATGATGAACTAGCTAGAATGGATGAATTGGAGAATAATTCAGATACTCCAATAAATCAAGCCCTTACTCTAAATGATCCGATAGAAAATTTGTCACTTCGTTCTCACCCTATCGTAGAATCAGGAGAAAACCTTAAATCAGCGATAGAAATATTGCGCGATAAAAAGGTGGGTTCTATTATGATCGAAAAAGATCGTCAAATTATAGGAGTTATGACTGAAAGAGATTTTTTATTGCGTGTTACAGGTAAAGGTTTGGATCTTGAATTAGAATTTGTTGATAATTATATGACTAAGAATCCTGAAACATTGACTCCAAATGATCCAATTTCTTATGCGTTGAATAAAATGCATATTTATGGTATTCGACATATTCCTATTATTAATAAAAATGGGAAAATATATGGTATGATTTCTGTAAAAGATATTATAGCTCATTTAGGCAATTTTTTTGGTGAAGACATTTTAAATCTTCCACCGGACCCATCACAAGATATCCTTGATCGGCCTGAAGGCGGATAATATTAGGCGAATTAATTTTATCGTCTAAACCTTGACTTTAATTTATTATTTAAACGATTTTACCATATGATTCGTTTAGGTTCTACGCTATTAATAATCATGATTTTAAATGGATGCGCATCTCATCCACGTGTTGCAACTAAGCGTATGGAGGTTGGTGAAGTTGAATATGGATATGCATTTTCAATAGAAAATATTTTTCCTTATTTATGGTATCGGAAGGGTGTAAGTGATAGATCAGATATTGGCTTTAGAGTTGGATTACCTATTTATGGGTCTGGATTGGATTATAGTCGACTTTTATATGAAAAAGAAAATAAATGGGATATGTTAAATATAGGATGGAGTTTAAATCCAAATTCTAACTATGATTTAACGTATTATAAGTTTAAGCATGGAAAAAATAAAAAGAATAAACAAAACCCATCAAGTACCTGGACGGGGTTTAGATTTATGTATATTCCAAATGGCATTAGTGATAAAACAAGTTCCCGGATTGGTTTCTTATTTGGTAGGAATTCAGGAAAAAAAATAAGTTTTGAATTAGGATATTATCATGATTTTTCCAGCATGCCTATTGGTGATATTTTTAGCTCAAAATATAAACCTGAAGGAAGATTTGTTGAACTACCACATACGACAAAATTTGGTTTTCCTTCAGAAAATTCACGTATTGTGGGCTTATCACTTCAATTATTTATTAATCTAAGTAACAATATCTCTAAATCTATGACCAATACGGAGCCTTCTCCCGTAGTTGAAAATTAATATTTTACTATTTTAAGATCATTTGGCTATATCCAAATTAGAGAAATCATTATCAACATATCTACTTAATACAGCTTCTTGTATTTATAATGGTAATTCGAAATTCCATCCAATTATTATAACCAATGCATTGAAAAATATTATAGGTGATGTTCGATCAACCCCTTCAAAACTAATATTAGATTTTTTAAATCATCATACTCAAAATTTTAAGCAAAGGACGAATGATAATATCTTTTTGGAAAATATTTCAAAAGAAGAAATTGGATTAACTGTGTTTATCAGCGATCTTGAAGATGCCTGTCAAAATGGAGATTTTGATAATACTCAGAAACACCTCGCAAGAATTTATTTAGCTTCAGATGGCAGTCCTGCAATATTGCAAAATTTAGCAGAGATTGCTCTTCAAAATATTGAAGGAAATGTTATATTTATTTATCATTGTTTGCGTGCTTTTGTTTTTGCTCCTGATAAAGAAAGAGTATGGATATTTTTGCAATGTATAATACAGGTATTATTTAATAAGAAACTTCCAAATCCTCATGCTAGTACAACTATTAAAGAAACAGATATAAATAAATATTTATTGAATTGTAGTGATTTAAATGAACTAAATACTTTATCAGCAGCTTGGAGACTGTTAGAATCAGAATATACACGCCTACCAGGTTTTGAAAGAGAGATATCGTTTTGGCTAAACCAATGTTATAAGATAGATAAAGTTGATATTAGGGAAAAGAACCCTGATGACTTACAATTATATTTAAAAAATAAAACTGATTATTTTGTGACAGTAGCTGAAGATATAATACAATCGGATTCAGATATTATTGACAGACTAATAACTTTGGAGTCATTACGATATTTTACAAAGAGAATTGATATAAATAATCTGCCTGTTATTGCATATAAAATACATTTACTATTGGATAAGCAATGAGAATTGGTAATTATAAATTATATAGCATAGTGACAAGTCAGTTTAGTCTTGATGGAGGGGCAATGTTTGGTATTATTCCAAAGACCCTTTGGGAAAAAGAAGCACCAGCTGATAAGTTTAATCGTATAAACATGGTTACACGATCACTGTTATTAATAGGCAATGATCGTAACATTATAATTGACACTGGTAATGGAGATAAGTGGGATAAAAAATATAGATCCATTTATAATATCAAATTAGATAAGGTAAATTTAAATAATTCTCTTTCAAAAGTCGGACTATCCCAAGATGATATCACTGATGTTTTTTGCACACATTTACATTTTGATCATGCAGGCGGAAATACAACATATAAGAATGAAAGAATTATTCCAACATTTCAAAACGCTAATTATTGGATACATAAAGATAATTGGGATTTGGCCAACTCTCCGACTGAAAAAGATAAAGGTAGTTATTTAGAAGAAAACTGGAAAGTTCTTGCGCAGAATAATATGATACAGTTTATTGAAAGTAAAGATGAGTTCATTCCAGGTGTTAAGCTTTTTATTTCGAATGGACATACAACTGGAATGATGCATCCAATCATAACTGATAATTCTAAAACACTCTTTTATGCTGCAGATATTTTTCCAATGGCAAGTCATTTACGATTGAATTGGGTTATGGCATATGATATAGACCCAGTAAAAACAATAAAGGAGAAGAAATATTTATTATCGAAAATAGTTGATGAGGATTGGATTGTATTTTTTGAACATGACCCT
The DNA here is from genome assembly GCA_029936965.1 of Fidelibacterota bacterium. Classification (GTDB taxonomy): domain Bacteria; phylum Fidelibacterota; class Marinisomatia; order Marinisomatales; family TCS55. Next base: position 13,426 of record JAPYRG010000003.1, on the reverse strand, counting down.
ATTAGGCAGGCGTGCAAAGTAAAGTATAATGGTGGGCAATACGGTTTGAAAGAGACGGTAGTAATTAGTGGATGATGATAAAAAAAAAGAAGAATTATTTTTTTCTGGTTTAAAAACATTTAATAGAGGCGACTATTTTGATGCACACGAAATATGGGAAGAACTATGGTCAGAACATTATTTAAAAGATAGAGAATTTATTCAAGGATTAATCCAATTGGCAGTATGTTTTGTGCATTTGCAGAATGGAAATATTAATGGTGCAAGAAGTTTGCTGAATAAATCTACTAAAAAATTAAATAGATTTCCTTATGATCATAGAAATATTAATCTTAAAAAATTGAAGAATATTATTATAGAACTCAATCTTGAATTAGAATTAATAAATAATGTAGCAGAATTTGATTGGTCAAATTGTCCAAGGATATTATTAAATGAGTAATATTTTACTATATACTAATGATTTAGAGCTTGGAACAACTTTATCTGAAAGGTTGTTGCATGGCAACAATACAATTATGTTTGTTGAACAATTGCATGATTTAAATAATGATTCAAATTTATTAATTATTGATTTGGATGATATAGAAATCAAACCAAATACTATTGTCAAAATAATTAAAAAATACTCTACTCTTAAAGTTGTTGGTATAATGAAAGAAATACAAAAAAAGCTATGGAATGATTATCGAAATGCTGGTTGTGAAATGATTTTCCTACGATCCGTACTTATAAAAAATATTGATACAATATTATCCAATTATAATTTAGATAATAATGAATGACTCAAATCGCATTCGTGCTAATAAAATTGTTAATTTATTAGCAAATGAATATCCTAATTCAAAGTGTTCATTGAATTATAAAAACCCTCATGAGTTACTTGTTGCGACAATTTTATCGGCACAATGTACTGATCATCGTGTTAATCAGGTGCTCCCTAACCTATATAGTAAATATCCGAATATTGAATCATTTGCATACGCAGATTTAAAAGAATTATCTGAACATATATTTTCATGTGGATATCATAATCAAAAAGCAAAAAGTATTCAGGGATCCTCACTAGCAATATTAGAAAGATATAATGGAAAAGTACCTGAATCAATGTCTGAACTAATTACACTTCCTGGGGTTGGAAGAAAAACTGCTAATTGCATATTAGGAGAGTGCTTTAATATTCCCTCAATGGTAATTGATACACACATGATTAGAATTATGAATTTACTTGGCCTTGCTACAGCTAAAGATCCAAAAAAGATAGAATTAGAGTTAATGAAAATTTTTAATAAGAAACATTGGGTCAAGATCACCCATATGATCATTGATCATGGCAGAGCAGTATGTATTGCTCGAAGACCACAATGTGATAAATGTATATTATCAGATCTTTGCCCTTCCTCATAAATTTAATTTATCATCGTTTTTTTATTATATTTATTTAAGAATCAATATATATATAGATTCTAGTATACATAAAGCTTGTATAATACAAATAATATGAAGAGCCCATTTTTAACTAAAGTTTTTTATTTTAATGCTGCTCACCAGTATGGACATTCTGAGTGGAGCGACGAAAAAAATTGGGAAGTATTTGGTCCAGATTCTAAAATACATGGTCATAATTATACTTTAGAAGTTATGGTTACAGGCAGCATCAATCATGAGACTGGTTTCATTGTAGATCTTTCACAACTTAAAGACGTTGTGCAGAAAAATGTAATAAATACATTAGACCATTCACAGTTTGATGTTGAAGTGGATTGGTTTAAGGATAAACAACCAAGTACTGAAAACTTAGTTATTTTTATTTGGGATCAAATAGTTAAGGATTTCGATTCAAGAAAGTTACATAGAATTCGATTGCATGAAACACCAACAATATTTACAGATTATTATGGACCAGGATAATAGATTTAAAGAACAGTTTTACCTTGTGCTTGCAGGTATTTTTATTGCTTCTCTTGTAACATGTAACCTGATTGCAAATAAATTTGTAACAGTCGATTTTGGGTTCAAAGTTTTTATAGTTTCAGCTGGTATACTTCCATATCCACTTACATTTCTTGTAACGGATTTGATTTCAGAACTTTATGGACAGAAAAAAGCTAACCTAGTTGTCTTTTCAGGATTTATTGCTTCATTATTTGTTTTGTTATTTCTATGGATTGGCGGGCAATTTAATTCAATACCCTCCTCTATTGTGGATGATGTTGCATATAATTCTGTTTTTCGCAATGCATGGAGGCTTATTGCTGCATCAATGGTAGCATATTTGTTTGCTCAATTTATTGATGTAAGAATATTTCATTTTTGGAAAAGATTAACAAATGGTAAACATTTATGGATTAGAAATAATGGATCAACTATTGTTTCTCAACTTGTAGATACAATATTAGTAATATGCATTTTATTTTTTGGAGTATGGGAATCAGATCAAATTATATCAGCTATTATTGATGGCTGGATATTTAAAATGCTTATGGCATTATTAGATACTCCTATCATATATGGCATACTTTATTTATTAAAAGGTAAAATAGACATCGCACACATTGAAGAAGGATAAAATATGGAAATTAATGAAAAATTAGAAAAATTAACACATCAATTGCTCCTAGAAATAGGTGAAGATCCTAACAGAGAAGGTTTAAAACAAACTCCAGCTCGCGTTTCAAAAGCGTGGAAATATTTTTCCAAAGGTTACAATCAGGATTTGAAAAAGATAGTTAATAATGCAATTTTTAAAGAATCTTCAAAGGATATGGTTGTTGTTCGAGATGTAGAATTCTTTAGCCTTTGTGAACACCATTTATTGCCATTTTTTGGAAAAGCGCATGTCGGGTATATACCAGATGGTCAAATAATAGGGTTATCAAAGATACCAAGAATAATTGATATGTTTTCACGTAGGCTACAAGTCCAGGAAAGATTAACTAATCAAATAGCTGAGGCAATTCATACTGTATTAAACCCTGTGGGCGTTGCAATTGTAATGGAAGGAAGGCATATGTGTATGCAAATGCGCGGTGTTGAAAAACAGAATAGTTTAGCAACTACTTCTACAATGTTAGGAAAATTTAGAGAATCTGTAAGAACACGCAATGAGTTCATGTCTTTAATCAACAGGTGCAGCACTTGATTAATTTTATATTTTATAAATTTTTTAATTAATGTGGATAATTCATTTGATATAATAATTCTAGGAGGAGGACCTGGGGGTTATGTCGCTGCGATTCGGGCTTCTCAATTAGGATTAAAAACCGCAATTATCGAACAAGATGAGTTAGGTGGTGTTTGTCTTAATTGGGGATGTATCCCTACTAAAGCTTTATTAAAAAGCGCTGAAATGATTGATTCCATTAAGAATGCTGATCAATATGGAATTAAAATATCTTCATATAAAATTGAGTATGGTAAGATAATTGATAGAAGTCGACAAATTTCTGAAAGGCTATCCAAAGGAATTTCATTTTTAATGAAAAAGAATAATATTACTCATATTCAAGGAAGAGGAGTTTTTACAGCTCAGGATAATATTGAAGTATCTAAGGGTAAAAAAATTACTAATTTGAAATCAAAACATTTTATTATTGCAACAGGTGGTAGACCTAAGAATGTTCCAGGAGTTACTTTAGATGGTAAACAGATAATTAGTTCAAAAGAAGCTATGATTCTTAAAAAACCCCCTAAGGATATGGTGATAATTGGAGGTGGGGCTATTGGTTGTGAATTTGCTTATTTCTATAATTCGTGTGGCACAAAAATTACTATGATTGAAATGATGGATAGAATATTACCAATGGAAGACAAAGATATTTCTAAAGAATTGAGAAAACAATATATTGATTCTGGAATAGCGATAAATACAAATACTGTTGTTGAAAAAGTTGAAAAATTAAAAACAAAAGTAAAAGTACATGTTAAAAATGGAAGTAAGAAAACGGTTATTGAATCAAGTGTAGTATTAGTTGCCATTGGCCTAACAGGAAATATCGAGGATATTGGGCTTGATTTATTAAGTATAAAAACAAATAATGGATCAATAACTATTGATGATTATGGACAAACAAATATTTCAAATATTTTTGCAATAGGCGATGTATCTGGCCCACCTTGGTTGGCTCATGTTGCATCTGCGCAGGGCCATTTGGCGGTAGAGAAAATTGTAGATCATAATACTGAGCCGATCGATTACAATAATATACCTTCTTGTACATATTGTCAACCCCAAGTTGCATCATTGGGCTTAACTGAAATTCAAGCGAAAGAAGCAGGCTTTAATATTAAAGTAGGAAAATTTTATTTTAAATCCAGTGGCAAAGCCTTATCTATAGGCAAACCAGTTGGATTTGTAAAAATTATTTTTGATTCAAAATATGGTGAATTGTTAGGATGTCATATTATAGGGCCACAAGCCACAGAACTGATCCAGGAATTAGTAATTGCAAAAAGTCTTGAAGCTACATGGGAGAACCTTGCTTACACAATGCATCCACATCCAACACTTTCTGAGTCAATTATGGAAGCAGCTTTGGATGCATATGGAATTGGAGTGCACTAATGATTAATGCGAGAAATACCACTTCAAGAAGTAAAAAGATTGAAATACTTGATTTGGGAATGCAAGCCTATAAGAAATCTTGGAATTTTCAAAAGTCATTACTTAAAAAGAGATCCAATAATGAAATTAATGATACATTAATATTTGTTGAGCATGAACCAGTATACACCCTTGGTAAAAATGCTAATGAAAATCATATACTTCAAAACTATCCAGAAGATATTAAAACCTTTCATATAGAACGAGGTGGAGATGTTACATATCATGGCCCAGGTCAATTAGTTGGATACCCGATTATTGATTTGCGAGACTATAAGAAAAGTATAAGTTGGTATATGCGAACTTTGGAACAGATAATTATTGATACTCTATCTGAATTCAATATTCAATCTGATCGGAAAAATGGATTAACTGGTGTTTGGTATAAAAATGAGAAGATTGCTGCCTTAGGCGTTAGGGTTTCTAAATGGATTACGATGCATGGGTTTTCATTAAATATCAATCCTGACCTTAATTATTATAAAAGTATTATACCATGTGGAATTTTTGAATATGGAGTAACCAGCATGTCAAAAATTCTTAATGAGGATATTGATAAAGAATCAGTTAAGAGTACCCTGAAGATCAAATTTCTTGATCAATTTAAGAATAATCATTTAGCTAGTAAATAATCATGGCTCGTTTATACGGATTTCAAAAAAAAGAGCTAATACGGGTTTATGAGAATATGGTTCTATCTAGAATGCTAGATGAAAGAATGGCAATTCTATTAAGACAAGGAAAAGGGTTTTTTCACATGGCTTGTTCTGGTCACGAAGCTGCGCAAATAGCAGCAGCATTCAATTTACAATCAGCTAAAGATTGGTTTTATCCATATTATAGAGATAGCGCATTTACTATAGGGATTGGTATGACCGCGAAAGATCATTTATTAGCTTTTTTTGCAAAATCAGATGATCCATCTTCAGGGGGACGGCAAATGCCACATCATTATGGTAAACGCGATTTAAATATTGTGACACAATCAAGCCCAACAGGAACACAATACTTGCAGGCTATTGGATGTGCTATGGCATGCAAATTAAACAAGAAAAAAGAAGTTGTTTATGTTTCATCTGGTGAAGGAACAACAAGCCAAGGAGATTTCCATGAAGCCTTAAATTGGTCTAGTAGGGAAAAATTACCTGTAATATTTCATATTCAGGATAATGATTATGCTATCAGTGTGCATATTTCTGAACAAATATCTGGTGAATCTATATTCTCGATGGTTTCAGGATATCAACATCTTGCAAGATTTGACGTTGATGGTTCCGACTATTTTGAAACACATCTAGCTTTTAAAAAGGCAGTAGATAGAGCTAGAAAGGGAATGGGCCCAGCAGTAATTATATCTCACGTTGATAGATTGAAACCACATTCATCATCGGATGATCATTTAAAGTATCGTACAAAAAAAGAAATTGCTAAAATGGAAAAAAATGATCCAATAAAAAAGTTTTCTGATGAGTGTATTGCAAATGAAATAATAAAAAAGGAAGATTTGGATAAGCTGGATAAAAAATTAAAGAATCAAGTTGAGAAAGATGCGGATTGGGCGGAAAATAAAGAGCATCCTGATACAGCATCTGCTACTAATCATATTTATAGCGGTTATTCTCCTGATTATGATAGTCATCATAATATTTTGAATGATAACACTGTTTTTGTAGATGCTATTAATCATGCGCTTGCGGAAGAAATGGATAGAAATAAAAAAATGATTATTTATGGTCAAGACATTGCAGATCCAAAAGGTGGAGTATTTACTGCGACTAAAGGGTTAACGGATAAATATGGAAAGGAAAGAGTTTTTAATAGTCCTCTTGCGGAATCTTCAATTATTGGATCAGCTATTGGTTTAGCAACAGTCGGTTATAAACCGGTTGTTGAGATACAGTTTGGTGATTATATATGGACAGCTATGATGCAAATACGTAATGAACTTGCTACAATACGATATCGATCAAATAATGCGTGGTCTTGCCCTGCAGTTATACGTGTACCAGTAGGAGGATATATTCATGGAGGATTATGTCATAGTCAATCAATTGATGGTTATTTTATTCATATGCCAGGGATATATATTGCCTATCCATCTAATGCCTCTGATGCGAAAGGGTTATTGAAAATGGCATGCCGAATGGACGATCCTGTAATATTTATGGAGCACAAGAGTTTGTATCGTCAAAGCTATGCATCATCCCCTGAACCTGATGATGAGTATTTGATTCCTTTTGGTAAATCAAAGATAATTCAAAAAGGATCTGAGTTAACAATTATAACTTGGGGAGCTATGGTACAATTGAGTATTGAGGCCGTTAATCATTTGAGTCTTGATGAAGATATGATTGAGATTATTGATTTACGGACATTGAATCCATTGGATTTTTTATCCATTCAAACATCTATAGAAAAAACGGGTAAGGCTTTAATCGTCTATGAAGATAATCTGACAAATGGACCTGGCGCTGAAATATCTTCATTAATAAGCGATCATTGTTTTGAAATGCTTGATGGGCCCATTAGAAGAGTTGCGTCTAAGGATAGCCCAGTACCTTATAATATGTTTCTGGAAGAAGATGTGTTACCACAAGTAGAAGATATTAAAGAAACCTTAATAGAATTATTGGAGTATTGATGTTAGTTGATATAATAATGCCAAAAATGGGTGAATCAATTACCGAGGGAACAATAATTGAATGGCGCAAGAATGTTGGAGATACTGTTGATAAAGATGAAATCTTTTTAGAAATCGGAACTGATAAAGTAGACTCAGAAATTCCTTCACCAGCAGCTGGTGTATTAGTAGAAATATTGGCCAAACCAAATGATGTTATAGATGTTGGAAAAGTCATTGGTAGGATAAATACTGATGTTAGCGCTAAATCTGATGCCATCATTACTGGTGTAACAGCATCGGAAAAAGAAAATATTCAAGAAATTAAAACTCCAAAGGTTGATATTAAAAAAGACCCCATAGTTCCTAAAAAGAAATTAGATAAACCCAAGCGATCTTTTTTTACTCCTGTAGTTATGAAAATTGCCAATGAGAATAATATTACAATGAATGAGCTTGAATCGATTAAGGGTTCAGGTAGAAGCGGGAGGGTGACAAAAAAAGATATTTTATTTTATTTAAAAAGCCATGGAAGACCATCTGAAGAACTGAATGAAATAAAAATGAGTGATAAGGTGGTTGAGATGGAATATATGAGAAAAAGAATTGCCGATCGCATGCGTACTAGTTTAGATACTGCAGCTCATGTATATGTAATGACAGAAGTTGATATGACAGATATAGTTAATTATGTTGTTGAAAATGAAAACTCATTCTTTGATAAAGAATCATTTAAGCTTACATATACTCCTTTTATTGTGAACGCGGTTGTTAAAGCGATCAACCAATTCCCTTTGATGAATTCTTCCATTGAAGGAAATGAAATAATACATAAGAAAAATATAAATATTGGCTTAGCTGTATCCTTAGATGGCGGGCTAATGGTGCCAGTCATAGAAAATTGTGAGGAAGTAAATTTTCTTGGATTGTGCAGGCGAGTTAATGATCTTTCAGTTAGAGCTCGCTCGAAAAAACTTCAACCTGATGAGCTTCAAGGATCAACATTTTCAATTTCTAATTTTGGGGTTTTCAATGTTACAATGGGAACACCAATTATTAATCAACCAAATGTAGGTATACTAGGAGTAGGTGCGATTAAAAAACAACCAGTTGTTATAGAAAGTGACTTAGGAGACACAATTGGTATTAGGAGCCAGATGATTCTAAGTTTGGGTTTTGATCACCGACTTATAGATGGAGCTGAGGGGAGCAAATTTATTGAAAAAATTAGATTAGAAATTGAAAATATGGAATTGATGGATCTTTTTTAATGGCAATAGATCATGTATTAAAACTCTATTCTGAAACAATTCAGTCTCCATATCTGCATTATGGATTTTGGGATAATCCAGAAAGTATAAACTCTGATTTATTATCTATTGAAGATATAGTAATAGCACAAGGGCGATATATTGAACATCTTTCCTCATTTATACCCGAAGAAGTGAATAAGATTATTGATGTTGGTTGTGGAGTGGGAGGAAATGCTGCATATTTAAAAGAAAAAGGTTATGAAATTGATGTATTGTCACCAGATGTATATCAAGAGGAGTTCATAAATAAAAAGTTTAATGGTGAAATGCGTTTTTATAAAACAAAGTTTGAAGACTTTAAATCTAACACAACTTATGATTTGATTCTTGAGAGTGAAAGCGCATGTTATATTAAAATTAATGAAGGGTTTTTTTCTGCGAATAGAGCGTTAAGAGATGGGGGATATTTATTAGCAGCTGATTATTTTGTATATAATTCTAATAATCAAAGTCCTCATTTAAAATCTTCACACAGAATGGATGAATATCTTAATATCGCCAAGTTGTCAGGGTTCAAGTTATTGAAAGAATATGATCAAACAGAGAATACGATGCCTACCTTGGATGCTGCATTAAAGTTTATTAATCGATTTATTTTTCCAACAGCTGAATATCTTCAATATTCTATTCAACGTAAAAAGCCCAAGACTTATCGATTATTAAGATCTTTATTAAAAAAAAGAATCTCAAAGAAAATGGATCAACTAGATTTAATGAGTAGTGATGAGTTCAGAAAATATAGAAAATATATGATTTACTTGTTTCAGAAAGTATAATATATATGAAAGTAGAAACGAAAAAACAATATAAGCCTAAAATTAAACTTCAAATCAGGGATGGATATAGATTTGTTGATAAAGTGGTTAAGAAAAATAATTTACATACTGTCTGTGAAGAGGCAAGGTGTCCTAATATTTATGAATGCTGGGATAGGGGTACTGCTACAATAATGATTCTAGGTGATACGTGCACAAGAGCATGCGGCTTTTGTTCTGTTAAAACAGGGAAACCTACTTGGAATGATCCAATGGAGCCAGTTCGCACAGCGCTTGCAGTAAAAAAGATGAATCTTCGGCATGTTGTAATTACATCAGTTGATCGTGATGATATTAAGGAAGATTATGGTTCAACTATTTGGGCAGAGACAGTAAAACAAATCCACCACCATGTTCATGATTGTACTGTTGAAGTACTAACCCCAGACTTTAAAGGTGATCAATCAGCTTTGTTAAGAGTTTTTTCAGCTAAGCCTGAAATATTTAGTCATAATGTTGAGTGCGTTGAAAGAATTAGTAAAAATGTACGTAATCAAGCAGATTGGAATAGAAGTTTAAATGTATTGAGATTTGCAGTTGATGAAGGAATGGAAACAAAAACTAGTATGATGGTAGGTATAGGCGAAAGAAACGATGAAGTTATTGATACAATGAAGCAAGTAGCTGGGATAGGTGTTTCAATTTTTACTATAGGACAATATCTACAACCAACAAATAAACATTTACCTGTTGATAGATATGTTTCAGATGCAGAATTTTTTAATTATAAATCTATTGGCTATGAATTAGGGTTTTCAGTAGTAGAATCTGGATCATTAGTACGTAGTTCATATCATGCAGATGAGCAAGCAAGATTATTGAATGCTAAATCAAAAAATAATTATGAATAGTAAGTATATAGTTGTTGCCTTGACTTTTATTGCTGGAATTGTTTTGGTGCAATTGGCATCCAAAGATCAGCCAAATTCATTCACTAAAGAAAATAATAGCCACTTAATTAATAATGCTAAATCTAATTTTATTCGAATTGGTAATTTAATTGCAAGATTACCAAATAATTGGACAGCTGTAAAACCATCAAGTTCTATGCGATTAATGGAATTTCATGTAGGGGAGAACAATACAGATGCGTCAATGGCGGTCTTTAAAAATATTGGTGGAACTATCGATGATAATTTGAAAAGATGGGCTGGACAGTTTGGATACAAATTATTGGATGAAGATGTTAAATTAACTAATGAAGTAATTAATGGGATTGATTTTCATATAATTAGTATTTTAGGAACCTATACTAATACAATGGCATTTTCTCCTAATGCTACAAATCCAAAGGATAATTATAGATTATTAGGAGCAATTGCAAATACATCGGATGGATTATATTATTTTAAAATGACAGGGCCAAATGCAATTATTAATAATGAGATTGAAGAATTCTCGAATTTTATACAATCATTAAAATATGATAATATTGGATGATAAATTATAAAAAGGAATATATGGCATATTTATTATCTATCTGTATGCCATATTAACAGATAATTTTACTTGGTACATTATTTGCGTAAATTATATCTAAACAATTTAAGGAAGAATTATGCCTGAAAGATTTGATAAAGATGTAGAATCAAAACCTATTTCTGATAATGATAATTATCCTGTAATGCCTCTAAGGAATACAGTGTTATTTCCACAACAAGTTATACCTATATATATCGGTCGTGAAAAATCATTAAAACTTATTGAGGATCTGGGAGATGGTGATAAGCATATAGTTGTAGTTGCACAGGAAGATGGATCAATTGAGGATCCTAAACCTGAGGATTTATATGCTTATGGTACATTGGGAGTAGTGTTAAAAGTTTTTGATATGCCTGATAATAGCAAATCTGCAATTGTTCAAGGCATTGAAAGAGTTAAATTAATTAGTTTTGGAGAGCCAAATCCATATTATAGGGTAGTAGTTGAGAAAGTTAGTGATCAACCCATAGATGATGAATTAGAAGTTGAAGCATTAGCTAAAAATTTACGAAATACCTTTTCTGAATTAATTCAAGTTGCCCCAAATCTAACTGAAGAGCATTCTGGTATGTTATCTAATATCCAGAAACCATCACGTTTAGCTGATAGAGCTGTATCGCTACTTACTGTTCCAAATAAAGAGAAACAGGATGTGTTAGAAGAGCTTGATGTTAAAAAGAGGGTTGAAAAAACTAATACTTTACTTACTAGAGAAATACAACGGATAAAACTTGGTGAAGAAATACAGACTGAGGTGCATGATGAGATCTCTAAAACACAAAGAGAATATTATTTACGAGAACAAATGAAAGCGATAAAGCGTGAGCTTGGTGAAGATGAAGAAACAGTAGATATTAAAGAACTTGAAGATAGAATAAAAGCTGCAAAATTATCTGAAGAGGCAGAAAAGGTAGCAATCAAAGAGCTGGAAAGATTATCACGTATTCCAACGCAATCTCCTGAATATTCTGTTTCTAGAACTTATATTGAATGGTTAGCTGATTTACCATGGAGTAATTCTAGTGTGGATCAGATTAATGTGAAAAAAGCTGAAAAAATTCTTGATGAAGATCATTATGGATTAGAGAAAGTAAAGGAAAGAATTCTAGAATATTTAGCAGTGAGAAATTTAAAACAAGAACGCAACACTGATGGTGGAATAAGAGGTCCCATTTTATGTTTTTCAGGACCTCCAGGAGTAGGTAAAACATCTCTAGGACAATCTATAGCAAAAGCTATTGGACGCGAATTTGTAAGAATGTCATTAGGGGGTGTTAGGGATGAAGCTGAAATTCGTGGACATAGAAGAACTTACATAGGAGCTTTACCGGGAAGAGTGATTCAATCCATGAAAAAAGCTGGAACGAATAATCCAGTATTTATGCTTGATGAAATAGATAAACTTGGTTCTGATTTTAGAGGAGATCCTTCATCTGCAATGCTCGAGGTATTAGATCCTGAGCAGAATGATAAATTTAGCGATCATTATTTGGAAGTAGACTTTGACTTAAGTAAAGTAATGTTTATAACTACAGCAAATTATCAAGATGCTATTCCTCCTGCCTTGAGAGATCGAATGGAAATACTTGATTTCAGTGGTTACATTGAGGATGAGAAAATCAAAATAGCTCAACAACATTTGCTTCCAAAGCAAATTGAAGAAAATGGGCTTAATAAAAAAGAAGCTTCACTAGATAAAGCGGCTATTAGTGAGCTCATACGCTCCTATACAAGAGAATCAGGTGTTAGGAACTTGGAAAGAGAAATAGCAAATGTATTAAGAAAAATTGCTCGAGATATAGTTGAAAAAAGAGCTAAAAGAATTCGAGTTACTAGAGCAAAAGTTTTAGAATATTTGGGCGCTCCAAGATTCTATTCAGAATTAGCAGAAAGAACAACAAAACCTGGCGTTGTGACAGGTTTAGCGTGGACTGCTGCTGGTGGAGATATTTTATTTATTGAGTCTTCAAAAATGAAAGGAAAGGGTGTATTAACTTTAACTGGTCAACTTGGTGATGTAATGAAGGAGTCAGCAACTGCAGCGCTAACATATGTTAGATCCCATACAGATATACTAGGGATACCAGATGATTTCCATGAAAAGACAGATATACATGTGCATGTTCCTGCTGGAGCTATCCCAAAAGATGGTCCCTCAGCTGGTGTTAGTATGTTTACATCAATCGTTTCATTAATGACTGGAAAACCTGTTAAAGATAAAGTAGCAATGACTGGAGAAATTACTCTTAGAGGAAATGTATTACCTATTGGTGGAGTGAAGGAAAAAGTAACTGCAGCACACCGTTCAGGTATAAAACATATTATTTTACCTGATCATAATAAAAAAGATCTTGAGGATATTCCTGATCATATTAAAAAAGATTTAAATTTCTATTTTGCTAAGGAAATAATGGATGTGATAGATATTGCTATCCCAGGATTAAATGGTAAGAAAAAAAGGACGATAAGAAAAACTAACTCAAAAGTAAAAAAAGCGTCTTAATTTCGCCCGGTTTTTGGGCGCTTAGCTCAGTTGGTCAGAGCGCCGCCCTTACAAGGCGGATGTCATAAGTTCGAATCTTATAGCGCCCAC
>JAPYRG010000017.1:46637-49620 GCA_029936965.1 Fidelibacterota bacterium | reverse complement strand
TACGACTGCCAGCAAAGATATAGGCAATACTAACAATAGCTACCCTTAGGCTATCGCCTTCACCATACATCCAGGTGAGAACTCCGATAACAGTGAGGCCCCATGGCCAGCCGATATCAACATAAGACATTCGACCGGTGCGCCATGTCGGCAGGCAAACAACAAAAGCAAATAATACTAATTGGGCAATCCCGTTAACTAATGACAAAACGAAAAACTGCTCAGTAAAAAGTAATAATAGCCAACCGGCAACAAAGGGTAGTAAAGGTATAAAATATATTATTCTCCACATTTCAATACATTTAAAGATTCTTTTTTACATGTTTTGGATAAAATCAGATAAAAGCAATAAATCAAAAATATCTATTACTGAATCAAAATTAATATCTGCTGAATCCATTAATCCATTGTCATTCATTATAAAAGACAACAACATTATAAAATCAGCGTCATTTATTATACCATCATTATTTATATCATAAGATGCAGCGGGGTTAATACTATACTTTATTGCAACAGGTCTATGATCTGAGATATTTTGGTCATACTCATTCCAGCCTCCATCAAGATATTCATCAATTTTTATTGTTTGTACGTCAAAATTATTTAATTCATTAAACATTTCATTAGTAATTAAAATATGATCAAGGTGGGAGGGCCAATTTGGAAATGACCATTCAGAACTATTCCCTTGAGCAATTTCAAAATCTGCAAAACGGTAATGAGTGGAATCATTTAATACATCCTGGAATACATTATTTGGTGGAGCCTCAGCAATATTATCATTCAAATCACCCAGAACGAATACATTATTATCTGAAAAATTATTATCAATATATTCCTTAATAAGGTTTATCGCAGTATATCTTCTGTTCTCTTCATCAGATGTATCATCAAAATCAATTATACCATCTCCGCAACATTTGAAATGATTATTGATTATAAAATAATTTTCTCCCATAAAATTGATATCCATTACCATCGGGGAGCGAGGAAATGCATTCCAATATGGTGAAGTTGTATAAATCTCATAAATATCATTGATTTCAATTAATCCTTTTTATAGATATATGCTAAACCTGCAAACCAACTGGATTGATAATACCCCGAATATGCTGGTAAGCCATCGAGCATTTGATCAAACATAGTAGTATCATCTAATTCTTGAATGGCAAGAATATCTAAATCTAAAAGGTTGATGATTTCAGTAACATAATTAACCGTGACTTGATCATTTTTAGGAAACCACTCGATATTCCATGTTGCTATATCAAGAGAATTATCATCTCCAAAAGATAAATCTTCTAAATTCTGAGCAAATAAAATAGTAGCCGATAAACAGATTGAATAAATAATAGTTTTAAGATTTTTTTGATAGAATAACATAAATAGAATTAGAAATAATACTAAAAATATTACACTACTATACAATTATTCATACCATAGATTATTAGATTAATATAAGTCCACATTATATTTTCAATCCAAATAAGGGTCTTATCCATTTCAGGCGCTCAATGACTAGATCATAAATCGCAAAACTTGAAATCAAAGTACTCATAATGATTAAAATTAGTTTAAGTATTGCAGGTATGTCCCAAGGAATAATAAATAGTGAAAAGAAAAACTGTAAAGGCGGCATTCCAGTAGAATACACCAGCATCAGGATAAGCAATATTAATATACGGGTCTTTACTTACAGATCCTCGTCTCCAGAAACAAGTTCTTGACCCAGGAATTGGCTCATATTTTTGTTTATACAGTTGATCTCTATCACCATATTCCATTTTAATTGACACTTCATCACTACAAGAGGATATGAAAAAGAGTATCAAAAATGAGCACAGTGCAAAGGTGGTGGTTTTGTCATATATATTATAAATCATACCAAAAGAAGAAATTTATTAAAGTTGTTTATTATAAAAGGCAAATTTATATAAATTGACTGAAACTATCATTTATTTAATGCGTGAAAGATTATAAATAAGTATTAGGAGTGAAATGAAATATTCAATTCAAATTATTTTTTCAGCTATTCTATTAATTGTTGTTTCTTGTCAGAATGGCAGTACAAACCCAAAAGGAATTTCTGATTCTGAATTAATTCAAGCAATCATTGATGCAGATAAAATTAGTATCGGGATAGATGCCTTACCCTCCAATTCTAAAACAGTTATTGAATACGATTATACTGAATATGAAAGCGAAAGTGCAAAGAAAGCATACGGTTTAGGATATGAAGTAAATATGTCTGGAAAAGGTCATAAAGTTGGTAGTCGCTGTGAAGTATATTTTAATCTAGAGGGAAAAAGGCTGGATCCGTATAGTAGAAATGGTGATAAAGATAAATCTGATTGGGATCGTGATGAAGATAAAGGTGATTGGAAATGCTTTGATTTAGTACTTCCGGTAACATATGAAATGCCTGACGGATCAACCATTACTGTTGAAAATGAAAACGATTGGGCTGCTCTTAAAGACTGGTATGAAGCAAACCCAGAATCAGATGAAAAACCAGAATTACAATTCCCTGTAAATGTTGAGTTTGATGATAGAGAAGGAACTATTAATGTTGTAGTTAGTAATGAGGAAGAAATGCGTGGAATGTATTCCCGCTGTGGTGGTGGAAGAGACGATGAAGATAGAGAGTGTTTTAATTTAGTTTTACCTGTTTCCTATACGATGCCTGATGGATCAACCATTACTGTTGAAAGTCAGGAAGATTGGACTGCAATAAGAGACTGGTATGAAGCAAACCCAGAATCAGATGAAAAACCAGAATTACAATTCCCTGTAAATGTTGAGTTTGATGATGAAACAATTACTGTAAATAGTGCAGAAGAATTACGCGAATTAACGCAAGAATGCTGGAGAGATCAAAGCGAAGAAAGAGAATGTTTTGAACTTGTATTTCCTGTAACATTTATTATGCCTGATGGATCAACCATTACTGTTGAAAGTCAGGAAGATTGGACTGCAATAA
>JAPYRG010000017.1:13708-46537 GCA_029936965.1 Fidelibacterota bacterium | reverse complement strand
ATGCCTGATGGATCAACCATTACTGTTGAAAGTCAGGAAGATTGGACTGCAATAAGAGACTGGTATAATGTCAACCCTGATTCTGAAGAACGGCCTACACTACAATTTCCTGTTGATATTACTTATGAAACTGAAGATGGTGATACTACACTTACTGTTAATAATGATGAAGAAATGGAATATGTAAAAAGCCGTTGCTGGGAAGAATGGGGAGATGATGATGAATGCTTTGAATTTGTATTGCCTATTTCCTTTACAATGCCTGATGGAACCACAATTACAGTTGAGAATGAAGAAGGCTGGTTAAGTTTAAGAGAATGGTATGTGAATAATAGTGAAACTGAAGAAGAACCTTTATTACAGTATCCAGTAAATATTATTCTATTTGATGATGAAGGCGAAGAAACTACTGTTACGATTAATAATGAAGAAGAAATGAATGCCCTAGAAGAAGAATGTTGGGGCAATGATGGTGAAGGTGATAGACCATAATTATATTTCAATAAGTATTATAAATAAAAAACCCTGTTATTAAACAGGGTTTTTTATTTAACTATTTTATAATTAACAAATTTAATTTGACCCCCTCACTCCCCATCCTAGCTTACTACGAAGAGTGCTAAAATAATTTGAATCAGAAAAATTTATCATATTGACTTCAAACGGGGCCTTTTGTATCTCCACTTTAGCAGATGGATTAAGATATTCATTGACCTGTCCATCTATTGCCAAGGCCATATCCTCATGTCCATTATTTGGAAAAGAAATTGTTAAAATCTGATCATCAGAAAAAACAATAGGTCTTAAGGTTAATGTATGTGGTGAAATAGGAGTAACAACCATTGAACCAAATGTAGGAATAACAATTGGACCCCCGGAAGATAAAGAGTATGCAGTTGAACCAGTTGGAGTTGAAACTATTAATCCATCTGCTTTATAGTCAGCAACAAAATTACCATTCGCAAATAATTCACAATTGAGTAGACGATGTGATTTTCCTCTATCAACGACTACATCATTTAACGCATGAAAGGTTTTTGATCCATTTTCATTTAATACCGAGCATTTAATAGCCATACGTTTTTGAATTAGAAATTCTCCATTCGATACATCATCTAACCTAGAAAACATATCATTCAAAACAACTTCTGCAAGAAATCCTAATTCGCCTAGGTGTATCCCTAGAATAGGTATTTCTCTTTCAGCAACTGCGCGCGCTAATGATAGTATTGTCCCATCACCTCCAAGAGATAAAACAAAATCTAATTTATTAAAATCATCGGCACTATTTATTAGCTTATAGTCAAAATCAAGATTATTTAATTGAGATTGTATTCTAGTAGTTATAAATAATTGAAGCTTCCTTTTATTTGCCCAATCAATAATATCAGGAAATGTGTCCCAAAAAGCTTTTTTATCTGTATTGGCCCATAAACCAAAGCTGGTTGGCTTATTCAATCCGTTTTCTCAAGGTTAAGCTTCCCATCAGAATTTTTTAGTAATAGTTGGATTTTTTGTTCTGCATCTTCTAACCTGGATTTGCAAGCTTTAGTTAATCCAATTCCTTCTTCAAAAAGTTTCATGCTTTCTTCTAATGATAGGTCGCCTGATTCAAGATTTCCTACAATAACATCAAGCCGTTTAAAAGCTTCTTCAAAATGCATTTGTTTATCTTGTTTTGTCATAATCTAATATTACTAATACTAGATGAGTTTAAGATCTATTTTTTCTCACCAGTTTTTTTGGCTCTAAGGGTACCTTTGTAGGTTTGTAATTTAAAGTGTTCTTCTTGTTGTAAATCTCTAGGGTCAAGGATAATTTTTTGATCATCTTCTCTATATGCAATGGAATAACCTCTCGATAAAATATTTTTTGGATTCAAAGCATGTAGTTTTTCATGTAGAGTAGAAAACTTTGATGAGAAAGTTTGAATACTATATCTATATGTTTGAAATAATAGTTTAGTTAATTCATTATATCGATCATTGTGTTTTTGTAATAATCTACTAGGTTCCTGCAATGCAAAACGATCTTTAGTATTATCTAAGCTCTGCCAGCGAATTTGAAGGTATCTTTTCATTAATGAAGATAAGTTACGTTCAAAACCAATAATAGTCTCAAATATATCATTGGTCGCAGGTGACACTAGCTCTGCTGCTGCTGAAGGAGTTGGTGCCCTCATATCGGCTACTAAATCGGATATTGATAAATCTGTTTCATGTCCCACAGCAGAAATAATCGGAATAGGACATGAAAAAATTGCTCTTGCAACTGGCTCCTCATTAAACGGCCACAAATCTTCAAGAGATCCTCCACCTCTTCCAATAATAATCACATCTAGTTTATTATAGCTAACCATATCATTAATTGCTTCAACTATATCATTTGCAGCTTTATCACCCTGTACTTGAGTAGATCGAAGGATTATATTAACATGTGGAGCTCTACGATGAAGAACTTGAAAAATATCTTGAACTGCAGCACCTGTTTTAGAAGTTATTATACCAATATTTCTGGGATAAGTTGGCAGTTTCTGTTTTTTATCTAAATCAAATAACCCCTCTATGGATAATTCTTTTTTTAGTGCTTCAAATGCTAAATAAAGAGTGCCAATACCAGCTGGCTCCATCTTTTTCACTAATATCTGGTATTGTCCTCTTGGCTCATAAACACTGATTTCACCTTCTAATAAGATTTGCATCCCATTTTCAGGCTTAAAGTGCAATAATTGATTAGGTCCTTTAAACATCACGCATCGTATCTCTGATTTTTCATCTTTAAGCGTAAAATACATATGTCCAGAACTATGGTGAATAAAATTTGATATCTCACCTGATACCCAAAAACGAGAAATACTATTCTCTAGTATGTTTTTGATCTGCTTATTTAAGTCAGATACTGATATCGGTTTCGATTCAGGTGTATTCATTATTGGGTAGATATAAATAGTAGGACTGATTACAGTAATCATACAATGATACGACTGTAATCGAAAATCATCACCAATTAGGTAAATATGAAATTAACGAATCTTTTTCTTATGACGATTTGCACGCAAACGTTTTTTGCGCTTATGTGTGCTTATCTTTCTCTTCTTACGTTTTTTTCCGCAGGGCATTCTCTTTCTTTCATTTTATCATTAAAGAATCGTTTACACGACCTCGTAAATGTTTCGCAGGTTTAAATGTTGGAACATATCGTTCAGGTAAAAATATAGCTTCACCTGTCCCAGGGTTTCTTGCTTTCTTTGGCATACGATGCTTTGTACCAAAAGTACCAAAACCACGTAGTTCAACTCTTTCATTGCGAGCCAACGATTCTGTGATGGTAGTCATTATACCATTCATAACAGTTTCCGTTTCAACCTTCGTTAACCCAGTCGCTTCAGAAACTGCATCAACTATCTCCTGTTTTGTCATGGCATTACTCCAAGTTCAAAAAATACTGAAAAATATCTATCAGTAATCAATTATTTTACAAAAATACTTACCAGAAGATACATCAACCCTGTTTTATCCAAATAGCTAATTTTTGACCCGTAAATATAGTATTAGATTTGTTCAATTTATTCCATTTCATGATACTAGCTATTCTTACACTGTGATTTTCTGCAATTTTACTTAATGTATCCCCTCTTTTAACGGTATAATAAATTTTTAAATTATCTGAACTCTTTGATAAAGAACTATTACTAGACCCAATCCAAATTGCTAATTTTTGTCCAGGTTTTATATACGATCCACGTTTCATGCTATTCGAAGATCTAATATTTTCTACTGAAGTATTATAATCATCAGCAATATGGCCGATAGTATCACCTCTTTTTACCGTATAAGTAACTTTTTTCCCTTTTTTTGATTTTTGAGACGAAGAATTATTATTTTTAACCCATAAAGTCAATTTCTGTCCTGGGTAAATATGCTGTTTAGATTTAATATTGTTCCAACTCATTATTTTTCTGCTAGAAAGGCGATAACTTTCTGCAATATGGCCGATGGTATCACCTCTTTTTACTATATGAACAATTTTATCACTAGCCTTTTTATTATTTGATACTAATTGACCCATATCCTCTTTTACCCAAATCGTTAACTTTTGACCTGGAAAAATATGTTGGCCATATTCAAGCTTATTCCAACGTCTGATGCTTCTAGCTAAAGTATTATAATCTTCCGCTATGTGACCAAGAGTATCTCCTCTCTTAACTTTATATAAAATCTTTTTGTGACCTGAGGGTCCACTTCTACTACTTAATAAGGTACCACTATTTGACCTACGAACTGGAATAGTGAGTTTTTGACCAATACTAAGCCTATGTCGATTCCTTATTTTATTTACGGCAGCTAAATCATGAATAGAAACCCGATACTTCTTTGATATTGTCCAAAGACTCTCACCCCGTTTAACTTTATGAGCAACATATTGAGGAGCAAAACGTTGATCTGCAGGTATTGAATTAAAATTAGATACAAACTGATCTTTTTTATCCAAAGGAATTTTTAATTGGTATTTTACTTCATCCGGTGTAGCAGATTGACGTAATTCAGGATTATATATCTTCAACGTTTTCAAAGAAATACCTGCAGAACTAGCCAAAACTGCAAGATCTGCACTTTGCTTTATTTCAACAAATTCATATTTATGGGGTTTAGTTTTAGGTATTTTAAATCCATAAGATTCGGGATCACTACACATAATTGCAGCAGCCAAATAATAAGGAATATAATTTCTTGTTTCTCTTGGTAAAGAATGTAACTGCCAAAAATCCGATGTTTGATGAAGCCTTGATGCTCTATGGATTCTTCCTGGACCACTATTGTAAGCAGCTAAAGCTAAGTACCAATGATCAAATTCTTTATAAAGATCCAATAAAAATTTAGCTGCAGCATGCGTTGCTTTTTCTGGATCTCTCCTCTCATCAATATACCAATTTCTTTGCAGACCATATTTTTTTCCAGTTGAATACATAAACTGCCACATACCAGCAGCCTTCGCCTTAGAATAAGCTTTAGGATTAAGACCTGATTCAATCATTGCTAAATATGCTAGCTCTTCAGGTAATTCATATTCATTTAAGATCTTGATTAACATTGGACCATATTGATAATAACGATCTAACCATATTTCAAACTGTCGTCTACCCTTATTTTGAAAATAGCTAATAAATTGATCTACTGATTTATTTCTTACTAAGGGTATATGACCATCACGATCATCTACAACAATAAATTTTGAGGCACCCATTTCCACTTCCATTGGCACCATTAATTCTTCGATAGATTGCCTGGAATCTACAGCAACAATGGATCCAGTATTAATTTCTAGAGTAAACAAACGTTGCGTTACAACATTAAGGAGCGCACTCTCAAATCTTTCAAACTCTTCTTCATCTTCTGCAGTTTTTTCCCCTAGTTGATCTGCTTCAGATAATAATTCATAAATACGATCAAGATTATATAGCACTTCTAATGTGTCACCTTGGGAATCTGCAATAATAGCATCTGTTAAAAGAACTTTTACATCTTTAAGAAGTAATGGAAGACGGTTTGATGTTTCAACATATCCTGATCCATTTTGATTTACTGGAATTTCATTCTGAAATTCAGATGAATCTTGTATCGATGATTCTTGAGCAGAGAGAAATAGCATCAATAAAAATATCGTGCTAAAACTCTTTAAACTTATTATCATAACTTTCATATTATATTCATAATTAAAGGGCAAAATTACCCGTCTCTATAAATTCAAACAAGAGATTTACCCTCGCATAAATAATTATATTAATTTATATTAATATTGTTCCATTCAGATTTCAAACTTATAACCGCTTTCTTTACTTGTTCAGTTATCTCATTTCTATTATCTATATCATCGGAAGATGTATATATTGGAGAGCCAAAGCGCAATTCAATCAATTTAGGATTAAATTTTTTAGATCCTTTTACCAAAACATCAAATGTACCACAACACGCAATAGGAACAATTGGTAAACCGGCATTAATAGCCAGGATAATACCTCCCTTTTTAAAAGGTTTCATCTTCCCATCTAATGACCTTGTTCCCTCAGGGAAGATTAATATTGATCGAGGATTCTTTTTTAGTGAATTTTTGATTTTATCTATAGAATGAAGCGCTTTTCTATGATCACTTCTATCAATAAATATATGTCCAGCAGCAAGCATTGCCCAACTAAGAAATGGTATTTTTTTTAATTCTTTTTTAGCTATAGGAACAACATGCCCGGGAATTCCAGCTAAAGTTAATGGAATATCAAAAGCAGATTCATGATTGCTTGCAAACACATACTGTTGATTAGGATCTAATTTATCCAAACCTATAATTGTATATGGAATATTACCAATCCATAAAATGGACTTCGCCCAATATTGAACAATTTTTGCCCATATTTTACCCCACCAATCTATTGGAGTAAGTAAAATTCCTATGATTGAAAAAAAAACCGTTGATAAACAAATTAAAAAATAGAACAAATAGATACGCAACTACCCAAGGACCTCCATACCCATTGGCTGATGAAGCACTTCAGGCAATAATATTTTTCCATCCGATGATTGATAAGTCTCTAATAAAGCTACCATTAGCCTAGGAGTTGCCAGCCCCGAACCATTAAGTGTATGTAAATAATTAACTTTTTTATCAGTAGCTTGACGATATCGTATATTACCTCTTCTAGCTTGAAAATCTTCATAATTACTGCATGAGGACACTTCTAACCATTTCTTTTCACCTGGAGCCCATACCTCTAAATCATAACACTTAGCTGCTGCAAAACTTAGATCACCTGTACATAATTCGATCACTCTATAATGTAAACCAAGTTTTTGTAATATTATTTCCGCTTCTTTAGTGAGTTTTTCAAGTTCATCATAGGATGAATCGGGTGTAACAAATTTTACCATTTCTACTTTATTAAATTGATGCAATCGCAAAAGTCCTCTTGTATCTTTACCATATGAACCTGCTTCTCTCCGAAAACAAGCTGAGTATGCAGTGTAATTTGATGGTAAATTATTTACATCAATTATTTCATCAGCATATAAATTTGTTAATGGTACCTCTGCTGTAGGAATAAGATAAAGTTCGTCTTTTTCAATATAATACATATCATCAGAAAACTTTGGAAGCTGTCCACATGTATGTGGGGCTTTTGATCTTGTAAGAAAGGGTGGGAAAATTTCTATATATCCATGTTCTGTAACATGAACATTTAACATAAAATTAATTAATTCTCTTTCTAATTTAGATCCGTGGCCAGTTAATAATGGGAATCCGGAACCTGAAATTTTTGAACCTCTTTCAAGGTCAAATAAGCCAAGATTTGTACCTAAATCAACATGGGATTTTAATTCAAAATCTACACTTGTTGGTTTACCCCATTCTCTTATTACTACATTAGAAGTCTCATCCTTTCCAATAGGCACTGAATCATGAGGAATATTTGGGATTATTTCTAATTTAGAGACCAATAGCTGTTTTATATCATTCGCTTCATTTTCAATTTTTTTAATTGTATCTGATACTATTCTCATATCATTTATTGCTTTATCAGAATTTATTCCTTTTCGTTTTGCTTCAGCTATGGCATCCGAAGATTTATTTCTTTTCGCGCGGAGCCCATCTAGTTCATGGACTTTTTCTCTATGATCTGAATCTATTTTTAGGATATCATCTAGATTTATAGATTCATTTTTAGACTGAACTCCTTTCTTAATTTCATCAGTATTATTTCGAATGCGATTTAGAGATAACATATATATTTCTTATTAAGTAATTAAAGAAACTAGAGACATTCATGAAGATTTACAATGATAGGTAAATATACTATCTACCCTTACCAGAAAGCATTACCCAAAAAGTGCTTGCTAAAATTTTAACATCCAAAGAAAAACTAAGATTCTCTATATAATAAAAATCATATTTCAATTTTTTTCGGACATCATCTATATCTTTATCATATGGTTGTTTGATTTGAGACCAACCAGTAATACCAGGACGGACTTTATGCCTTCTATAATAAAATGGAAATTCTTGCATTAGTTTATCAATAAAAAAAGGGCGTTCTGGACGAGGACCAACTAGGCTCATCTCACCTTTAATTACATTAACTAATTGTGGTATCTCATCAAGTCTAAACCTTCGCAACCAGTCTCCAGTTCGTGTAATTCGCGGATCCTCATCGGAAGCCCATACTGGCCCAGAATCTTTTTCCGCATCATAGTGCATTGATCGAAATTTCCTTACAGTAAATCTTGTATTATTTTCACCCATTCTATTTTGCTTATAGAGTACAGGTCCAGAAGAATCAAGCTTAATGAAAATAGAAATAATACACCAAAAAGGTAAAAATATCATTAAGCAAGGGATAGCAATAATTAAATCTAATACTCGCTTTAAATATTTATTATAGAATGTATTAAGATTGGGGTTTACTTGAATTAACGGGACACCGTAGATTTGCTCTGTCCTTGCTAATCCGCTGATCACTTCGTACATATCAGGAACAATTTTTATTGATACTGGCGATCCATTGGCATGCGTAATTACTTCCATCATTCTATTATGCTGCAGTTGTTCTAAAGCAAGCACTACTTCAGAAACTTGATTGTTAAGAATAATATCCTTTAATTGTTTCTCTTCACCCAAAATTGGTATACTAGAATCATATTGGTTTATATTTTTATCATCAACTGCTTGAACAAATCCAATAATATCATAACCTAAATTATTATGATCAATGATTTGTTTTGCAGTCTCAATACCTCGAGAATTGAATCCTACAATTACTGCATTGCTTCGACCAAATCCTTTTCTTAATAAATATTTTTGAAATGTTCGAAATATTACTCTAGAAGTTATAAAACCAAATGTAAAAACAAACCAATATCTCACTGTAGTCTGCGGATTAATCGGCCAATTAAGATAATTAATTGCATCAAAAAAGATCATTAATACAACTATAGTAAATGTTGTGAGGACTAATCTCTGAATTTCAATGAATCTTGAAGATGTTGCAGAAGAGTTATAGAGATTTAAACTTAGAAATAATATACTCCAAAATATCTGGATGCAAATAAAATAGAAAATAATTTTATTTACAGATATTATAAGATCAGGAATTAGAAAATATTTATAAGCAATAAAAGATGGGATTAGATCTAATAGAAATATTGACCATGAAGTTAGCCATTTTGGCAAACGGATGCGCAGATGCTGTAACGTTTCGTAAGACATCAGCTTTAATCTATATTATTGGTGGATACATGCACATTGAGCTGGATCACACCGAAAAGTTCTATACGCATAACAGTAAAATTCCCTCAACTATTTGATTTGATGAATTATTAAATACTGTTAACGTTTAATTCGATATAACTCCGTGCAATTATTTAAAGTTAGTTTTTTATATTTAATGATACAACAAAGAATAAAAATAATTATCCTTTCTATTTGTATAAACATTAGTTAATCATAAAATTCATTTATGAAGCAATATATAAAAATTTCTATCGTGTATATTTTATGTCCATTTTTGTTTGCACAAAAAATTCCTGTTAGCCCTGATCATAATGTATATCCCTATTTATATAGACAATCAACTAATGGAATATTGCCTCAATGGATTCAATCAGTTAGGCCTTTAACAATTGATCAAGTTTTGTCATTATTAAATAAGGTCAAAGAAAATGATGAAATAAATAATAACACCCGCATATTAGCTGAACAATTTATAAGCGAATTTATAAGTCCAAAAATTTCTGGAATAAACTTACCTTTTTCAAAAAAAAATAAATTGAATCATCTTTTATCTTACAATATTAATGATGTAGAGCCTCATTTTTTAAGTATAAAGAATGACAGTTCATCGATATGGATAGATTGGAGTGAGGATCTAGTCATGTCAACCTCTAATGATTATCATACGTATTTTCAAGATAACATTTCATTAAAAACAATAATATCTAAACAAATATCCGCATACACACAATTTTCTATGAATCGTCTGGTTTGGAAAAATAACGGAAAAATTATTGAGTCTGTTTTGCCGCCAGACAGCATAGATTGGTACAACTACAATAATGAATGGGCTAAATATTTTCCTGAAGTTAAATCCATTTTTTGGTATAATAGCCAAGCTGGAATATCTATTGATTTCGATAAGTTAAATTTTAATCTTGGAAGACAGAATCATAGCTGGGGATGGTCAACAAATTCTTCACCAATACTATCAGGCGATGGAATGCCTTTCTCATATATCGGTCTACAAATTAATTTTGGTAAAATTCGATTTCGATCCTTACACGGCTCTCTCATGCCATACAGTCCTTATGAAATGCATAAAAGAGTTTATAGTCCAAGTAAATATATCGCAGCTCATAGAGGGGAAATAGATATAACAAACAATTTTACTATTTCAATAACAGAATTAGCAATATATGGTAATAGGAATATAGATCTAGACTATCTAAATCCTGCTCATTGGTATTGGGCTGTAGAACATAATACTGGTGATCGAGATAACCTTCTCATTGGCATTGATTATTCATGGAGAATAAGACCTAATATGAGATTTTATCAAACGATGTTATTAGATGAAATAACTTGGTCAAAGCTGTTTAAGCCTTGGTGGGGAAATAAATTCGTTTTTCAATCAGGATTGCACTTTATTCTATCAAGCAATCCTTCTGTTCCAGACATTCGAATTGAGTATACATTAAGTAGGCCTTGGGTATATTCTCATAAAGACTCAATTAATGCTTTTTCATCTGCAAATATATCTTTGGGGCACCCTTTTGGTCCAAGCTCAGATTTAATTAGTATCAGCACTAATTTCTTTCCATCATCAAAAATATTTATTAAAGGATCTTTTGATTACTATAGAAAAGGTACAGGTTTAGGTAGCAGCATTAATCAAAGCTACATAGAACGTGATCCAGTTTTGGATAATGATACTCCTCTACTACTAAAACCAATCAACTATAATAGAATAATTACATTATTAATAGATTATAAACTATCCAGATATATTGATGTTCAATGTGGCTTTAATTCAAGATCCAAGGATGACAGACAGATTCGGTTTGGAATTAGTTGGGAATGGTAATATCTATTTATTTAGCGAATTACTTCCCAAGTGTCTTGTTTTTTTCCTTTTAACCAATCAATAATAGCTAAAAGAGAAGCAATATTTACTTTTAAGAAGTATCTTATTGGGCTGATAATTAACCCAAGCAAATAAAAAAAGATCTGGCTATAAAACATATACAAATACATATTTGAATAATTAATCAATAAGCCACTAGATAAAAAAATTAATAATAAAAATATGGGTGTAAACCATCGGATTAATTTATGGGAAACATAAGGAATATAAATTGATCTTTTCCTAAATGGATTCAATTCATTCAAAATATATTTCATTGATATTAAACTTCTTAAGATAATTCGTCTTTTCCTTAGCAATACATTTTTTGGAGCATCTTCAATGGCAATTGCCTCGGATTCATAAATAATATCAAGACCATTCCCATATACTTTTATAGGTTCTAAATGGTCACTGATAGCATCTTTTGGTAATGGGACATATGACTCTCTACGTACAGCATAAATACTGCCATTAGCTCCAATTAACCAGCCATTTCTACTTTCACTTTTTTTGATAGCTATTTCATAATTCCAGTATATACTTTCTTCAGATTTCTCTTCATGATAACGTAATTCTCCACATACAACACCAACTCTTTGATCAGCAAAGTTCCTAGCTAATTTTTTTATTGCATCTGGGTGATAAATACTATTTGCATCACTAAAAACTAAAATATCATTTTCTGCAATCTTTACAGCTTCATTTTGCGCAGAAGTCTTACCTGATCTATCTAATGAAAGAACATTAACAAAATTGAAACTTTTTGCAATTTCAACTGTCCTATCATCAGAACCATCATCTGCAAGAATCACCTGCATTTTTTCCATAGGATATTCAAGACCCTCAACATTATTAAATTTATTTAGAATATTTTTTTCTTCATTATATGCGCATACAATAAATGTAATTGTAGGTAAATAATCCTCATCTACAACATAATCATTATTTCTAAATAGGTTTAATAAAATGAGATAAATAATAGTAGAATAGATAATCAAAATTATACTGATCCAAAGAATTATTTCTAATATACCCATAATTAAAAAGATTGAACTAAATTGAATAATTTATTTTCTTGAGTGGACCAATTGTAATCGTTATTTAAAGCAATAATTCCATTTTTTGATAGATTATTATATTTGTCAGGATCATCTAATAAACCATAGATGGTTGTTGCAACACCTTCAATATCTAATGGGTCAACTGAAATACCTGCATCATATTTATCTATTAATTTTTGATAAAGTGGAAAATTGGAGCAAATACATGGAACACCTACTTGCAAATAATCAAAAAGTTTTGTTGGATAAGAATCAATATAATTTTTTATTGGTTTTAGTAGACATAATCCTACCTTGGATTTACATACTATTTGCATTGCTTCATAATAATTCATATATCCAAACAATTTAATATTATTCTTTAATCGGTTTTCCACGATTGCATTTGCTAAATCATCCTTTAGGATTGGGGGAACCCTACCAATTAAAGCGAGGTTAATCTTGGGAAGTTTTCTTTTTAAGATGGAAAGTATTTTAACCATAATTAATGCACCTCTATCCTCAGTTATATCTCCTAAGTATACTAAATCAAATTCTTTGGTGCTTTGATGATCATAATCAACTTTTAATGGATAATTGTAAATAACAGTACTATTTTTTTTTATAAAATTTCTATATGAATTTTCAGCAAGAAAATAATGATCAAAGAATAATTTTGATATTTGTTGTAAAAAAGAATATCCAATGATTGCAATTAGTTTGGCTATTGGATTAAGCCATTTTTTTCGAATTATAGATTGAATAGTGTTTTCATGAATATCATATACAACCTTAATTTTTAATACTATTGAAGCTTTAATTCCAATCCATATTAATTCTGGATCATGAAAAATAAATATATCTGAATCATTATTTTTTAATCTAAGCCAAAGTTGTTTTCTAATCAATTTTCTATCTGTTTCTTTTTCCCAGGTAGGAAGACCAATAATGTTGACACCATTTATATTCTTTTTATCAAAATCTGCAGGAGCATGCAGTTCAACATTAAATTTTTTAGCTAACGATACTGCTTCTTTATGAAATATTCGGTTATCATTCCATCGATGGACACTAGTTCCAATAAATATCTTGTAATTATCTTGCAAACAAAAAGCCTCTCAATTCAGCCATCCATCCCGTTTTAACCTTTAATATATAAAATAAACCTATAAGTAAATAAATAATAGTCTGACCCAATAATTGAAATAAATCTGACATTCCTATCAGCAAATAATTAATTATGTAGATAATAAATCCACCTACAATGATATCGCGAAACAATTTGTAGTTCCATAATTTTGATTTATAAAACTTTTTTATCAAATACATACTAAGGAAAGCTAAAATTATATAGCTAGCCAAAAAACTAATTATAGCGGTATGCAAGAAATCAAATTCTAATATCTTCCCAGCATAAAGAATTAATAACATTATTATAGCAGATATAGTATAAATGATGGAATTATATCCTCTTTCAGATATTGCATCTATTGGGCTTCTACTTAAACCTGCAAGCGTATAAAAAGGTAAAGCTAATATTGTAAATCGTAAGATCTGTGCCCCTTTATAACTTTCACTACCAAGCCAATATTTAAAAATTAGTGCAGCATTCGAATAACAAAAAATTGAAGTAATTACACTAAAAAAGATTCCTGCTTTTAATAATATAAATAATTTTTTATTTATTTCTTCTAGTGAACCGGTTGCAACTTTATTTGATATTCTGGGTAATAACACTAACCCTATAGGGTTAACAATTATTAAAGCAAGGCGGACTAAACTTAGGCTTGAGTTAAAATAAGCAACGCTATCAAAATCTACTTTTTGGGCAATATAAATAGGTACACCAGCTAATAAGATAAATTGTGATATAAAACTTGGAACTCTCTCAAATCCATATAAAAATAATTTTTTTATTTTATCAGCATTAATTGTATATAAACGAAAACCTTGATTACGAAATAAAAAAGATGAAATCATAACTAATATAGAAATAAATCCTATCCAAAAAAGACTATCATGTAATGTGGGCACATAAATAAAAACAAGGATTGGAATAATTGCCGCACCAATCAATTGAATAATATTTGCACCTATCATATTCATATAACCTCTAAAAATAGCATAGGTCATAAATTGCGAACACATACCAAAAGTAAAGATCACGTAGTACCAAAAATAGTTTTCATTGAAACCCTTAATATCAAACCATATTGCTGAAATGATTGATAATACAGTTAAAGGAAAAGTTGCAAGCATAAATAGCACATACGAATTATCAGCATATGACTTATCAAAATTTCTACTTAAATAATTTGGCAAAGCAATATTCAAACCAATTAAGAGTATTCCCATGCTTGATGAAATAGTTCTTTTCACTAATAAAAATTCACCTAGCATATCCAATCCGTGTATTCGAGCAATTAGGCCATTTAAAATGAATATTCCACCTATTACTATAATACCATTAATAAAAGTGACTATTATATCATATTTCAATGATAAGTTTTTGTTTATAATGTTCATTTATTGCTTAGATATGCAAATAATATAGGGGTTAATTATTAACTATCAGTATCTAAAACTAATAACTTATCAACATTCGTTGAGGCTATTGAAATTGCCAGAAACATCCAAAGGATTCTATTATCATTTATATCACCGGAAAATTGAGCAGCAATAAACATAACGGTTGTACCTGCTACCCATAATGCTGAATGATCAGTAAATGACCCTCTATTTAGACCTTGGCTAATTAATTTATACGTTTTTGCAATAAATAATGATAATAGAGTTAATCCAATAAATCCTAGCTCAACAATGATCTCAAAAAATATATTATGTGGATACCATCTCCAATCTCTCCAAATAAATAATGAACTAAAACCTCCTGATCCAAGACCAAATACAAAATTTACTATTGAAGAGATCCATGATTTTAATGACATAGACCAAAATTCAAATCTAGTTGCTATAGTACTTACTCTTTTAACTCCTTGTTGAGTAATAATAACTGAACCTTGTGAAATATCAAAAAACCTTTGAGTCAGATTTTCAGGTAATAAAAGTAGAATTAAGATAATGGTTCCTATTGCAATTGATGCATATAAAATAATTTTCATATAGTGATTTCTTTCATAGAGCATTGCATAGATTATTGAACCTAAAATTATACTTACTAATGGACCTCTAGATCCTGATAGAATGATCGTTAATAATATTATAGATAGAATGAGAATATAACTTATGCTATCAGTAGGTTTTTTTCTTATTAATAATACTATCAACATTGCTGCACCAATTGCTAAATATCGACTAACTTGTATAGGATTTGCACCAGGAATTGAAATTCTATTCCAATATGCTAAAACAATTGCAAAATTTCCCCATTTTAAAAAATAAATAAATTGGAATAACATTATACCAACAATAATCGCTAAAAGAAAATAAAAATAATTCAGAAGCCTTTTTGAATCTTCTGGTGATTTAATTACAAGAAAAGGAGTCAAAAACATGGTTAGTGCAAAGGTGTTAAAACGAATTATTTTCATTAATCCATACTCAGGGGATGGTGTATATAAATATGAAAGGCCAAGTACAAATCCAAAAAATATAAATATATAAATAATTTCCTTTAAATTTTTTGGAATATTCCAACCATCTTGGATAAGGATCTTAATTAATCCAAGCCAGATAATAATTGTTGCTACAACAGTAATATCTAATATTTCAAAAATAGGATTATAATTAATAAAATATCCTTTAATAATTGCTGTTAGACTTAAAAACATTAAAGAAATAGATGGATTGTTAATTAACCACCAAAATATAATCACACCTATAGGTAAAATAATCATCACTAATGGAGATGTATTGATACCTATAAGAAAAAATAATATTTGAGTAATAGAAAAAGTTATAAGTAGAAGCATTAAAACTTGCTTTGCTTAATAGCTAATCGGAATCCCTTCGTTCTATGATCAGTATAAACAAATATTAAAGACATTAAAAAACTCATAATTGTCGATCCAATTACTATTAATGATCTTTTTGGTTTGGTTTTATTTAATGCAACCTTAGGCTTATCAATTATTTGAAGTGTTGGAATGTTTTTTGTTTCTTCCAGCTTGGCTTGTTCAAATTGTGGAATCAGAATTTCTTGAATAGTGCTTTGTAATTCGACCTCACGAATTAGTCTAGCATTTTCTAGTCCTAAAGATGGCAAAGTATTAAAAGAAACTGAAAACTCAATATTTGGTATAGTGTCAATTTGGGCAGGAGAAATATTAGATAATAAATATTGCAATTTCTCATCTAATCTTATCATTAGCTGATCAAGTTGAATTGTCTGTACATCTAAAAGTTTTTCAAGCTGCATTATAGTAGGATTATTATTTGATAAAGTTGTTTTGGCAACTGCTAATTCTGTTTCAGTTTCAATCTTTTTTGCATATAATGATGTATATGCTTCAAAAATTGAATTATATGCTTGTGCACTCATTTGCATAGTGCTGGATAACTGGGCAACTAAATCAATAATACCAGTTTTTTCCTGAAAAGTTTTTAAAGCAAGTTCGGCCTTTTCAAGGTCTTTATTATTTATATTGATCCTATTTTCTAAGAATTCTCGATTATATTTACCAGCTTCCATCCCAATACTTTGATTAATCTGATCCAACATAAAAAGAACTTCATTTACCATTTCTTTAGCAATTAAGGGATCCTTATCAATAATGGTTATTTCTAATGTTCCTTCTTCTGTTACTTCTAATTCTATTTTTTCTTCAAAAGCTTCAATTGCATATTCAATATCTCTTTGTTTATATCTATCAATTAAATTGAATTTATTAACCATATATTCTTTCACAGTCCTACTCTGAAGTATTGCAATAAAATTATTAATATCTTCATTAATTGTAGATAATCCAAAATCCGCAACTGGGATAGGTGAAATAGAAGATAAAAAATTAAATTGCCCAGCGCCTGAAGAAAGCACAACTGCCTTTGATGCATACCACTTTGGTAATAAAAGAGATATAATTATAGCAGATATAGTCACAATAATCATATTCTTAAAAATAAATTTTCTACTTTTCCAAAATAGTAAAAAACTTCCAACAAATCCTTCTTCCTCACTAATATTGTAATTCTGCGCACGATTTTTATCACCAATTATTCCATATCTTTTTAAATCAGCAATTCTATTACGAAGAGTTTTTTCAGACATACCATTTAATTCTGCTACACGTTTTCTTTCTAATGGATCATCAATAATAGAAGGGTATTTATCAACTAGTGATAAAATTTTCTTTTCATGAGGTGATAAATTTATGCTCATCTAAGTGTTGCTTGATATGCCAACATTAGTGTCGCAATTGATGTTAAGGCTTGGACAAATCCTGTATTCCCAAAGATTATACTACCATAAGTTTCTGGTATATCAACAATATCCCCTGGCTCAATAGTCTCATTATATGCTCTTTTCAATATTCTACCATCTTTTTTTAATATTCTCACCCTTTTTGATGAACCAACATCTAATGATCCTCCACTTAAGGCTATATAATCTTTTGCGCTATACCCTGGACGAAAATAATGTGCAGTTGGGTTAATAACAAACCCTGTTACTAAAACTTTATTTGCATTATCATATTCCATATATTTTTTTTGTTCTTCAGCGTTAATACCTTTAAAGGGTACGAAAATTTTATCACCATCTATTAAATATGGATTATTTTTTACATCTCCATATAGTAAAAATTCTTTAATAAATATATTGCTACTTTTATTTGCTCTAATTAAAACAGCTCTATCTGAATCCGCATATTTCTGTAGACCTCCAGCTTCATTAATTGCTTCATTAAATCGACTTACTGGAGCCATTTTAACATATCTAGGTCTATTCACAGCACCGTAAACGAGCACCTTAAATTGTCTAAATCGGATAAGATCTATAGAAACTTTCGCTGATTTATAGACTTGTTTTATCTCTTCATTTATTTCACGATCAACATCTGCTAAAGTTTTACCTAAGACATTTATAGGACCAATCTCAGGAACAATTAAATTTCCGGTCGGACCTATTGTAACAAAATTATCAATATTTTCTACAGACCATAATATCCTTAATCTATCTCCTGGTCCCAAGTAATATTCTTCTGGATTAATCGCACTTTCTAAAGGAAGAGGTTTCACTCCATATTCACGATATATTATTGGTTGTTGAGATTTATCTAATTGAGTAGCATCTAACTGGTTAGAAGATTGTGTATAAGCAATATTAATAATTACTAAAATATATAAATAAAAAAAATGATGACTATTTTTTCTTATTTTCAAGATGAAACACCAAGTCTTTCTTGTTTATATACATGATCTTTTATTTTTCTCCACCAAACTTCATTTTTAAGATACCATTCTATTGTTTTAATTAATCCCGTATCAAAGGTTTCCTTTGGCTCCCAATTTAAATCATTTTTAATTTTAGTTGAATCAATAGAATATCTATAATCATGTCCAGGACGATCTGTAACATATGTTATTAACTCATGGTAAAGTTTTCCAGAATTTGCAGGGCTTAACCTATCTAAAACACTGCAAATTGATTCAACAATGCTAATATTTCTTATTTCATTATTTCCACCAATATTATATGTGTCACCAATTGTGCCATCTTGTAAAATTAAATCTATTGCTTTACAATGGTCTTCCACGTATAGCCAATCACGTATATTCTCACCTTTTCCATAGATAGGAAGCGACTTTTCTGATAAACATTTAATTATCATTAATGGAATTAATTTTTCAGGAAACTGATATGGCCCATAATTGTTTGAACAATTTGAAATAGTTACTGGTAATCCAAAAGTCCTAAACCAAGCACGCACAAGATGATCAGAAGAAGCTTTTGTAGCTGAATATGGTGAACTTGGATCATAGGGAGTATTTTCTGTAAAAGACCCACTTTCTCCAAGACTCCCAAAAACCTCATCAGTTGAAATATGATGAAACTTGAAAAAAGACTTTGACGGTTTATTTAACCTGTTGTAGAAAGACAATGATTCTTCAAGTAAAAAGTATGTCCCAATAATATTAGTATTAATAAAATCCTTAGGACCATCAATAGAACGATCCACATGACTTTCAGCTGCAAAGTGTACAATTTTATTGGGCTTATAATCATGAAATATTTTTTTGATACAATCTTTATTACAAATATCACCATTAATAAATTCATAACGCGGGTCATTTTCTAAGTTGATTAAATTATCAGGGTTTCCCGCATAAGTTAATTTGTCCAAATTAATTATTAATTGATAATCAGTATTATTTATTAGATATTGAATAAAGTTTGAACCAATAAATCCACTGCCACCTGTAACTAAAATATTGTTATTCATCGTAACTAATACATTGGAAGATTTTTTTGATTTGATAATAAAGGAAATTCTTTATCTCTATCACAAATAATTGGATTAGTGATGTCCCAATCTATTGACACTTGAGGGTCATTCCATCGAATTCCATATTCATCCTCAGGATGATATATTTCGGTACACTTATATTGAAAAATTGCAATTTCAGATCTAACGATATAACCATGAGCAAAACCTGGTGGCACATACATTTGAAAGTGATTATTATCTGAAAGTAAAGTGCCATAATATTGTCCAAAAGTAGGAGAGTTTAGTCTTATATCAACAGCAACATCGTATACTTCACCTAAACTTACTCGTACTAACTTACCTTGAGGATAATTTAACTGATAATGTAAACCTCTTAAAATTCCCTTCTTAGATTTTGTCTGATTATCTTGAGAGAACTTCCCTGATAAACCAATGTTCTTAAAATTATCATCTCTATAACTTTCAAAAAAGTAACCTCTTTCATCTTCGTAAATGGTAGGTTTTATTAATAATACACCATCAAGCTTTGTCTGTTCAATAATCATTTTCGTCCTACATTATCAAATGTAAAATCTAATCTTTTTAGCTCAATAATATTTAAAATATTTCTGGTATCAAGGATAATTGGGGAACACATTAATTCCTTAAGTTTAGATAAATCTATTCCTCTAAATTCATTCCATTCAGTCATAATTACTACAGCATCACAATCTTCTACAGCAGATTCCCAATTTAATTTATAATCAATTCCTGGAATTAATTTTTTCATAGAATCATTTGCTATAGGGTCATAAGCTTTAATATTTGCACCACGTTTTATTAATCCTGAAATCATATAAATCGCAGAAGATTCCCTAACATCATCTGTCTCCTGCTTAAAAGCTAATCCTAAAATACCTATCTTTTTTTTGTTAAAATTTCCTTTAAGTAGTTTTTCGAGTTTATTAAGCATCCTGATTTTTTGATTTTCATTAGCTTTAATTGCCGCATCAACAGTATACATATCAAGATTATGTTTTTTTGCTATGCGAATTAATGCTTTAGTATCTTTTGGAAAACAGGATCCTCCAAAACCAGGACCTGGATTCAAAAACTTTGGGCTTATTCGACCATCAGAACCAAGGGCTTCTGTTACTATATTTATATCTGCACCAATTTCATCACAAAGATTCGCTACCTCATTAATATAACTTATTTTCAAAGCTAAGAATGCATTAGCAGCATATTTTATCATTTCAGCAGTTTCAATTGTTGTTTGAATTAAAGGTGTTTTATTAATATATAGCGTACGATAAACAACTTTCATATAATCATAAGCTTTTTTGCTAGCAACACCTAGAACAACCCTATCAGGATGAAGGAAGTCCGAGACAGCCTTACCTTCTCTTAAGAATTCCGGATTTGAACAGTAATCAAATTCAATATTATTTTGATTATATTTATTTATTACATCAATAATTTTCTTTCCAGTGCCTACGGGTACAGTACTCTTTGTGCAAATAACTTTATAGTTATTCAGATTTTTCCCAATTAATTCTGCAACTTGTAAAACAGTCGTTATGTCTGCATTTCCAGTTTTGCCTTCAGGCGTGCCAACTGCAATAAATATTACTTCAGCAGATTGTATAGAATCCTTGACATTATCAGAAAATATCAATCTTTTTGATTTGACATTTCTATTAACTAATTCATACAAACTGGGTTCATAAATCGGAATCACACCTTTATTTAATAATTCGATCTTTTCTTTATTAATATCTGAACAACATACATTATTACCAAAATCTGAAAGTCCAGCCCCGCTAACTAAGCCAACATATCCTGTCCCGATTATTGTAATTTTTTTCATAATTAACTAAATAGACCCCATAATTTTTTCATTAATAAATTATTACATATATTCTAAGGTAAACCAATTCTTTTTCTAAAAACCCATTCGATAGTTAATAATATAATCAACATTATCATCACCCATTTATTCTCATTTAAAACAATGGATTTATTTATCTTACGTTTGCTTTCTATAGGTGTAATCTTATCAACCAGTTGTGATCGAAGTTTCCAAGAAAAATATTCAGCTTCTGTAATATTTGAAATATTTGCAAGTAGAGGAAAATTTAAAGAGACTTGGTTTAATTCTATCTGGCTTTTTTCAACAATAAATTTTCCATTCTGCACCATTGGATCAGTTAGTCCATCTTGAATTACAATTTTATAGTTATAATCACCAGGCTTAGGAGCCCAAAAATTACCCTCCCATCGAACAGTCTCAGGATTAAACCTTAATTCAAAAGAATTAATCTCAATACTATCATTAATTATAGTTATAAATGCTTGATTGTTAATATAATCCTGTACGCTACTTCCAGTAATTAATATCTCTTCACCCTGCTGATATGAGTCTTTATTTAAACGAAAATATAGATTCTTATCACCACCAGTTTTCAATAACCAAGAAAATAGTTTTGACCAAATTTCAGGAAAAATATTATTTGAATTAGAATTAGAAATATTATACTTAATAGTAGAAAGATCGTTTGATGTCCATACAATACTACGGATGTTTTTTACTTCACCCATAAAAAGCACTGGAATAACTTCTTCAGATTCAAGGTATGCAATTGGTATTACTTTATCATGCTTACTATTAAATTTATAGGGTGTTATAATTGGTGGAAAAATATCTGAATGATTACTATCATGAATAGTTAATAAACCCTGAATAACATTACTATTTATTATTTCTTCAGTAAAATACCAAGATATCTTATCCGAATTAATATTTTCTTTTATTAAATCTAAGTGAAAAAAAGGTGTCAGTGACTGGGAAGATTTTTTAGTTACATTTGGACCTATGACCCATAAAAGCGAAGCTTTCTCAGAAGTTATTTTTTTTGAATATATTTTCTGTGTCTTAGATTTTAAGACATCAATAGGATAATTATCAAAAACGATTAATTGATAAGGTGTTGACCAGAATGATTTTAATGAGGGAGAATATCCATTTTTAGATCGAATAAAGTGATCAAGTTCAACGCGTGGATAATTATTAATATAGTCTTTTATTACTCCAGTATTAAAACTTGGTACACCAGTAATTAGAGCTACTTTATAACGATCTTTTAAAATAGTGATGAAAAAAGTTTGTTGATTATTATCTATGTTGATTTCCTCAGCCAAACTTGAAACTTTAACTATATACTCATTTTCTCCAAGATTAATAGGTGAAAAAATAAATCGCGCCTCATTGCTAGATCCTTGTCCATTTATATTTAAAGATTTTGATCCAATCATTCTTTTTTCACTAAACAGCATTACGTTAACTTTTTCCCTTAAATCACCAAAAGAAAGAATTGTTATAGTAATATTAACTTTCTCGCCTTTAATAGCTACAGTTGGACCATCCACGCTCTCTATACTTAAATCTATTGATGGCTTTGATTCACCTACACCTAAAGTAAAAACTGGAACATTTATATTTTTTATCAAATTTAGAGGGTCAATTCCATGGTTATTTTGTCCATCAGTGATAATTATTGCACCAGCTAAGTTGTCCTGATTTATCTGAATATGACTAAGTACTCTTCCCAAATCTGTTGAAGATCCAGAACCGTCAATTTCATTAGTATTTTCAATTTTTTTTACTTCATCAGAAAAAGAAAAAAGATTTGTGACAGTAATGTTTTTTGAAATTTTTAATATAATTTGTTCAAGCTCTGTTTTAATAGTCTGAAATGA
Source organism: Fidelibacterota bacterium (assembly GCA_029936965.1). Classification (GTDB taxonomy): domain Bacteria; phylum Fidelibacterota; class Marinisomatia; order Marinisomatales; family TCS55. Next base: position 23,189 of record JAPYRG010000017.1, on the reverse strand, counting down.
TAAAGCTGGGTGATATGAAATGCTTACTGAATTATCAACATATAAATTCCAATCTAATTTACTATAATTAAAATGGATCCACGAAAATTTTGGTTGTAATAGTAAGAAGGTAATTATTATAAATGTTATGCTTCTCAAGATGATTAACAATTTTAATTCGGAATGGTTTTTTATAAATATGAAGGAGAAAGCTACTATTATAAATGAAATAATAACAAAAAACCAAAACCAGATATCAGCCGATTTTAAAAAAGATAATTCCATTTTATTTCAATTTTAAATTTGGAACAACTTCAAAATCTATGCTACTTCGTATTCCTTTCATAAGATAAATCTCTGCAAGGAAAGCAATCATCGCAGCATTATCAGTACATAAATTAATATCAGGATAATAAACATTGATTCTATTATTTAGTTTATCATTTACCAATCTACGTAAGCACTTATTTGCTGCAACTCCTCCTGCTATAATACAAGTATTAACTTTTTTAATGTTTATAGCTCTTAATAGTTTTGTGATAAGAACATCTAAAATTGCTTTTTGATAACAGGCAGCAATATCCTCAACATCAAATAATTGTTCTTTTTTAACTAAGTAAAGTAAAGATGTTTTTAAACCACTAAAACTAAACTCAAGATTGTCTTTTTCCATAAGGGCTCTAGGGAAATTAATCGCATTGCTATTACCTTTATTTGCAATTTTTTCAATCACTGGTCCTCCTGGATATCCTAAACCTAAGATTCTTGCTCCTTTATCAAAAGCTTCTCCTGCAGCATCATCTCTAGTATCACCTAATAGTTCATAATCAAATATATTCTTAATATACCAAATCTGCGTATGCCCTCCTGAAACTAATAAACAAACTAATGGATATTCTAACTTAGGATAAGTTAAAAAGTTCGCATAAATATGAGCCTCCAGGTGATTAATTCCGATGATTGGGACATTTATACTTTGGGAAAACCCCTTTGCAAAACTTACACCAGTTAATAATGCTCCTACTAGACCAGGTCCTTTTGTAACACCAATACCTTCTATATTATTCAAAGAAATATTAGCTTCATTTATGGATTTTATGACTAAGTGATTTAATAGGCGGTCATGTTCACGAGAAGCTATTTCTGGGACTACTCCACCATAATTTTTATGAACTTGTTGAGAACTAACAACATTTGATAAAATTTTTCCATCTTTACAAATTGATACAGCAGATTCATCGCAGGAAGACTCGATTCCTAAGATTATCAATCTGATTCCTTTGCAACTGCTAGTTCAATGTTTCTTGGTGTCAAATCTTTCCAACTAATAATTCCATCTGGAACTATAATTGCAGGCTCATAGAATTGTTTTTTGGGGGACCACTGATAAGTAAAATCAATCGAGACAATAATATCAGTTGGTTCTATTTTTGCAATATAATTTATACCTCCAACTATAGTTAATGATACTGTGCTAGGGTTTTTTCTTACAACCAAACCCTTTAAATTATTTTTAATCATTACTGGCACACTACTTACAATTCTTTCGCTAATAGCCTGAATATCTTGCGTGTAATTAACTTTTAAAAACGAATATTCTATGAGTGTATTATTTATTCTTTTAAGTGAAACTGTTGTATTGATTGGAATATCAATATTATAAAAAGTGTCATTTTCTGTATAGATAAAATCAATTGATTGTATTACATTTTTTGCACCAGCAATTGTTACTAAACTTGAATCAAGATATGGTTTGCCAACTTTTATATAACCCGGACTAGGATTTATCACTATGTTAGATTTAATATGAACATTTTTAACCATATACTCATCTAAACTAATATGTAATGAATCTGGATAGATGACTTCAACATACTGTAATCCAAATATTGATGGAATTGAAACTTTTTGAGGGTACTTATTATAATAATCGTTTAAGAAAAAGTTGTATTCTTCAGAAATTCTATCAAGATCGATAACTAATTTAAAATCTTTTACAAAATCTTTTAATAGCAATGTCTTTATTATAGATCTTCCTTTTCCTTTAAAACGAACTTTTGCTATCTGAGGAATTTCTTTTTTATAGGCTCTTTTTCTTTCATTAAGATTTCTGACTTCAATTGGGATATTAATAATCGTAGAATAATTATTATTACTAACTACAAAAAGCCACAAAAATACTGCTAGCCCAAAGGCGGCTATACGTGCACCAAATTGCTTATTATTTAAAAAAGTTATGAAATTTGATTCTTTCAAAAATCAACCAACTTTAAACAATATTTTAAAAATTATTCAGCTGACTCTTCTTTGGAAGATTTTTCTGTCAATTCATCAGGTATTTCAATCTTTTGAGCAGCAGGTTCATCTTGTCCACTTAAATATTCTTCAACATCACCCTTAGAACTAGAATTTTTTTGATCGGATAAATCTTCAATATAAACTACAATCTTTTTATCATCTGGTTTCACTTCCATTACTAAACCAGTTATTTTATCTCCTGAGTTATATTTTGATAATTTTTCTTTGCGGCCTTTACTAGACCTAGCGCCAAATGGAACAATTCCTTCAATGTCACCATCTAATTGCAAAATAATACCTTTATCTAATATTTTTATTATTTCTCCAGTAACTTCTTTTCCAGTTTCATATTTTTTAATTAAATCTGGCCAAGGGTCCTCCGATATTTGTTTTAAACCAAGAGAAATTTTTCTTTTTTCACGAGAAACTTCAATAATACTCACTTCTATATCTTCATCTTTCTGTACCATTTCTTTGGGGTGTCGAATAATTTTTGTCCATGATAAATCAGAGACATGTATTAAGCCTTCTATACCATCTTCTAATTCAACAAATACTCCAAATTGAGTTATATTAATAATTTTACCTTTATGTAAAGTTCCAATTATATATCTTTCTTGAATATTATCCCATGGGTCTGGTCCTAATTGTTTAACACCAAGACTTATTTTTCTATCATCTTTATCTATTGAAAGCACTTCTGCATTTACTTCTTCAGCAATAGAATAAATTTCAGAAGCATTCTTAATATGGCGTGTCCAAGACATCTCAGAAACATGAATTAAACCTTCAACACCGGCCTCTAATTCAACAAATGCTCCATAATTTGTCAAGCTTACAATTTTCCCCTTAACCTTAGATCCAATTGGATACGTATCTTCAACATTTTCCCAGGGATGAGGCATAAGCTGTTTTAAACCGAGAGACACTCGTTGCTTACTCTCATCATAATCTATAATCTTAATTGAAATGGTCTCATCTAACTCAACAATTTCACTAGGATGGTTTACTCTACCCCAAGATAAATCTGTAATATGTAGAAGACCATCGATTCCTCCTAAATCAATAAAAACACCAAAGTCAGTAATATTTTTAACTCTTCCTTCAATTATTTGTCCAACTTTAATCTTAGAAAGAAATTCTTCTCTTTTTTCTTGAAGACTATCTTCTATTATTACCTTATGAGATACAACTATATTTTTTCGGGCCTCATTTAGCTTAACAACTCGGACTTCAATATCTTTATCAAGAAAATTATCAAAATCTTTGATTGGTCTTACATCTATTTGACTTCCAGGAAGAAATCCAGGCAAACCATTTATATCAACTATCATACCACCTTTAATTCTTTTAATAATTTTACAACTAAATATTTCACCAGTATCATAATACTCTCTTATCTCTTTCCAATTTCGCATAAAATCTGCTTTTTCTTTTGATAGAACTAAATTACCATTTCTATCTTCAAGATATTCAAGATAAACATCAATCTGATCACCAATCTGAGGGATTGCATCTTCGGGAAATTCTGAACGATCAATTAGTCCTTCAGATTTGAATCCAATATCAATTAAAATAACTTTTTCATTCATTCCAATTACACGTCCAGAAAGTACTTGGTTCTCAGATATATCAGAAATCGAACCAAGATATTGATCTTTTACTTCATCCTTTACAGAAGATTCATCTGTGTTAGAAAGCAGATCCTTTATATCAACAGTACGAATATCTTCAAATAATTTAGGATTTAAGTAATCTATTTGAATATCAGACGTACTATCACCTTTGTCATTTTTATTATCTACAGCAACTAAAGGTAAATCTTCTAAATTATTAGAATCATTACTGAAATCAGAAATATTTACTTCTTCCTCTTCAATAGTCAATTCATTTTTATTTTCTTTAGACATATTATTCCTATTTATTTATTTTTATATGATTAATGATCTTATTAACCTGCTCATCAATAGATAAATTTGAAGTGTCAATCTCAACCGCATCCACTGCTTTACGCAGGGGAGAATTCTCTCGATTGGAATCCTTATAGTCTCTTATCTCTAAATCAGAGACAACGTCATCAAATGATTTAATTCTTCCTAACTGATTCATTTCTTTTAATCTTCTATTAGCTCTCATTTTTATATCTGCAATCATATAAAATTTATAATCAGCATTTGGAAATACTTTGGTTCCAATATCTCGCCCTTCAATTACACAGTCAGTTTTAAATCCAATTTCTCGTTGCTTAATAACCATAGTTTCTCGAACAGTAAGCAATGCACTAACTTCACTAACATATTTAGTAACATTACTTGACCTTATTTCCTCTGTGACATCCTCATTATTTAGTTTTATGATATTTCTACCTTTATAATCATACATATCAATATTGAGATTACCAAGAATAGTAGAAACTTTATCAATATTATCAAAATCAGTATTAGATCTCAATAATTGTAAAGTTACAGCTCTATACATCGCACCAGTATCTAAATTAGTTATATTTAATTTTTTCGCAACTAATTTAGCTGTTGTACTTTTGCCAGAGGCAGCAGGTCCATCAATAGCGATTATCATTTAATCACCTTCTCAAAAAGCTGGCAAATTTACTATTGAGTTTATTGAAAACCAATGAAATGGAATATATTTTAAAAATTGGAATAATTATGGATTTAACCATATATAGATTTTTGAACCTTATTCAATTCAATTTTATTCAATTCCCTAAACATACCTAATGGCAAATTTCCTAATTCAAGATCACCATATCGTACTCTTTTTAAGCTAAATAATTTTCTATTAATTTTATTAAATAATCTTCTGATTTCTCGATTCTTACCATGATGCAATTGCAAAGTAACAAGAATTCTACTTTTTATTTTTTTTTGATTAACGACTATTGCTTTTGCCCATTGATTATACCCAATGAAAACCCCTTTTTTTATCTTCGATATTATTTTAGCGTCAAGTAGTGAATCTGTTTCAGCTTCATAAATTTTAGGGATAAGATTTTTAGGATGCATAAGCTTATTAGCTAAATCTCCATTATTTGTTACTAATAATAAACCTGTGGTGTTTTTATCTAATCTACCAACAGGAAAAAGCCTCATCTTCTTCGGAAAATAATCAGCAATAACTGGTCTATTTTTCGGATCATGCATGCTTGTAATTACACCTAAAGGTTTATTAAACATTATAACAAAATAATTTTGATTAATTTTGATATTCATGCCATCATATCTAATCACATCATCTTTTTTTACATGAAATGCTGGATCTGTTATAACAATATCATTAACAGTAGTAGTTGCAGCTTTAATTAAATTATCTGCCATCCTCCTAGAAGCTACTCCAGATAGAGCTAAATATTTATTTAAACGCATTAATTATTATGGCAATGAATTAGTTGCAGAATAATTATCCGTGGATATATCATTAGAATTTTCTGATTGATGCAATTGCAAACTATCTAATTTCATTTTTTCTAACATATCTTGATCAGTTAATTCTGCAACTTCTTTTAGTCTTGGCAAATCAGATACTCGATTTAATCCAAAATTTTCTAAAAAGTTATTTGTAGTTGAATATAAAAGTGGACGTCCAGGCGCATCATCCCGTCCTTTAATTCTAATTAAATTTCTGGATAATAAAGTCTTAATAACTCCACTACAATCAACACCACGGATAGACTCAATGTTGAATCTATTAATTGGTTGTTTATATGCTACGATTGCGAGAGTTTCAATTGCAGCTGTAGATAATGTGATTTTTCCAGACTTATCAAACATTCTTTTAATCCATTTATCATACTTAGGAAGAGTAGTTATTTGATAACCTCCTGCAATACACTGAATGATATATGATCTATTATTCTTTTCATAGTGTGTATTAAGTTTTTTAATTGCATTATCTAATTTTGGTGCATCATTTTGAAAAATTAAATTTACTCTGGTTTGAGTTAATGGCTCAGGAGAAGCAAAAAGGAGGGCTTCTAGAATTTGTAATTTTTCAGATACGTTCATTATAATTATGCTTCGGCTTCAATTCTTTGCATTTCTATTTCACCAAAAATTTCACTTTGAATAATAACTATTTTGCGCATTCTGATTAATTCTAAAATAGCTAAAAACGTCACAACAACTTCAATTTTTGATTTTAACTTATCTAACAAAAATGAAAATCGCAGTGAGCCTTGCATATCAAAAGATTTCAATATTATTGCTTTTTGATCATCTAAATGTATCTGCTCTCTATGAAGCTCATACGGTTGAATAACTGGCATATTTTCCATAGAAACTTTAAAAATACGAGCTATCTCAAAAATTGTAACATCTTTTAATTGTGCACTTAAGTTCTCTTTATATTCAGGAGATTTCATTTCCATGCCACGCGGATGATAATGACTCCTTTGTTCAGCTAGTTGCTTCAAATCAAAAGACATCTCTTTAAATCTCTGATACTCAAGTAACTGTTGAACTAACTCTACTCTGGGATCAGATCCTTCATCTAAATCAATAAATTCAGGCTTAGGTAAAAGCATTTTTGCCTTAATCCTCATTAAAGTAGCTGCCATCAAAATAAACTCACCAGCAATATTTAAATTCAGGTTTTCTAACATTTCCAATGTATCCATATATTCTTTAGTTATAGATGAAATAGGGATATCATAAATATCAATTTTATCTCGACGTATAAAATATAATAATAAGTCAAGCGGTCCGCTAAAATTCTCTAATTCTACTTTATACATTTATTTAATAGAATAATTTAATCCAGTTACAGTTCTTACTTTATCAATAATTTGATCAGCGACTAAAGTTGCTTTTTCTGATCCAACGGTTAACTGATTTAAAACATAATCTAAATTTTTAGATAAATAATCTCTTTTATCTCTAAATGGTCGAAAATACTCAATAACAGTATCAAATAAATCTGCTTTAACTTTGCCATATTGTAGTCCTGGACTAAGAAATTTATTTTCTAATATTTTTATGTCTTTATCATTGAGAAATAATGTATATAATCTATATAAAGGAGAATTTAAATCCTTAGGTTGATCAACAGGCGTAGAATCTGTAACTATGGACATAATCTGTTTTTTGATAAAACTTTCATCACCAAATATTGGAATAATATTATTATATGATTTACTCATTTTTTGACCATCGACGCCTGGCACCAATTGAGTGTCTTTATCTATATCTTCCTCAGGAATAACTAATATATCACCATATATATTATTAAATCTTATAGCAATCTCTCGGGCAATCTCTAAGTGCTGCTTTTGATCCTTTCCAATAGGCACAATCTCACTTCCAAAACACAAAATATCTGATGCCATGAGTAAAGGATAACTAAATAAGCCCATATTTGGCATAACGCCTTTTGAAATTTTATCTTTATATGAAGTAGAACGCTCAATTAATCCGACATTTGTAACATTTGAGATGATCCATGTAAACTCTGTAACGTGGGGGACATCTCCCTGAATCCAAAAAGTAGATTTTTCAGGATCCAAGCCTAACGCAAAAAAATCCATAGTAGCATTAATTGTATTATTTCTTAAAACCTCCGGGTCATTTATTGTTGTTAATGCATGATAATTTACTATACATGAAAATAGTTCATTTTCATCCTGGTATTTAATCATTCTATTCATCATACCAAAATAATTGCCAACATGTAATGATCCTGAAGGCTGTATACCGCTTAACACTCTTTTCAAAGATTACCTCAAAATGCCTCTAAAAATAAATAAGGTTTCCAATTTCGTTGAGATTCCTTTATAAATTGCTGAAAATAATGAATTCTATTAGGTTTCTTAGGATGTTTTAATAAAGGCATTCTTGCCTCCTCTGGCGTCCTATTTCCTTTTTTTCTATTACAATTCTGACAAGCAGTCACAAGGTTATCCCATGAATCATAACCGCCTCTTTCTTTAGGAATAATATGGTCAATAGTTAATATATTTGATTTACAAGCACAATACTGACATTGTTGTTTATCTCTTAATAATATATTTTTCCTAGTTAATACTACATTCATACTGTTATAATTTATATAATCTTTTACTTTAACAATGCTTGGTAGTTGTAAAGTTCTACTTGGAGAATGAATACGGTCATCATACGTTTCAATAACTTCGACTTTATCAAGGAAAAATAAACAAATAGCTCTTTTTGATGTAGTAATTGTCATTGGAGCATAATTTGAATTTAATACTAGTACAACTCGATTAAGTAATGAGCCTTCTTTAGTAGCATAATTATTCATTAATCTAATATTTCCTTCATTGATACTGAAAAAGTGTATTTAGAGTCTAAATCTTGATTATAATTTTGTGATTTTTTATCAAAACTTTCTTGTTTGACCCATCCTTGAGAGTGCAAGTAATATGCATTGTCCTCCGCAAGTGCAACATGAGAAACTTTATTATTATTATTATTAAAGAAATGTAAATCACATTCCTGTACTTCATCTCTATTTATTTTATATTTATCTAAGAATTCAGCTTGTTGAAAAGAATCTCTTGGTAGTTCTATATTAAAAGTATAATAAATGGATTGAATAAATCCGGAGCAATCAAAACCATTAGGTGATTTTCCTCCCCAGAGATAAGGAGTACCCAAAAAAGATCGTGCTAGACGAACAATGCTCTTCCTGCTAGGCTTCTCAGTCATATTCCCTAATATAGTATCAGTCCAACCTTTTTGTCCATCAGGAAGAACCAAATCAAAACCTCCATTTTTTGCTTTTCCAACAAGTTTATTGCCAAAAGTAAGATCTCTAATAATATTATTACTATTTCTTTGAATTACCACTCCATCCATATCAAAAACAGTTAGTTTAGAATCATATTTTTTTTCTGAATACACACCCTGCTTATTATTAATCCAACCCTTATAATTATCCCACTGTTGAATTTTAACCCAATCATCACTTTCGTCCAAAATGTTGCAAGACTCACCTAATAAACCTTGAGTTACTACTTGTGATGTAAAATCAGGTTTATTATATATATTCGCAACAGATACATTTATTGTAAAATAATTTGTCTTCATGGTTATTAAAATGAAAAATTCGTTAAGGAATTTATTCTACACTCATTCTATATAACAAGAGTTCCATAAAAAAATAATATTATAAAATAGCTTTATGATTATTTTTATAATAATTTTAATCTTAAATGATAATTGAGAAAGAG
>JAPYRG010000017.1:0-13608 GCA_029936965.1 Fidelibacterota bacterium | reverse complement strand
AATGATAATTGAGAAAGAGTTATTTAGGGAAGACCGTGTAATTCGATCATAGTTCCCGCTACTGTCATTGCTTAAGATTAATTTATCATGCCATTTTCTTTTAAGGTGAGAAGGTAAATTGACTCTGCTAAGACATAAGTCAGGATATCTAAATAATTATTCATATTTTAATGTACTTTCGAGATAAAAGTAGCTTTTAATAATTAAAATTTTATCCCCAAGTATTAAAAAAGGAAAATAATGAAGAATAAATTTATTATAATCTTATTTTTGTTTATTTCTTGCGATAATAATTCGGGCTTTGATAATGAGAAAAGATTGACCTTCATAGCATCAGAAGGAAATTTTGGAAGTAGCAATGCTTCTATTTCAGTTTTCCAAGGACCTAATCAAATACAAAAAGTTTCAAATATTGGGGATGTAATTCAATCTATAAAGGTACATGACGATAAATTATTTGTATTAATAAATAATAGTCATTTAATAAAAATATATACTATTACATCATCAGGCTTGAGTTTGCCTGGTATAGAAATTAATACTCATAACTCTGGCCCAAGAGAGATGGTAATAGTTGATGATTATTTATATTTCACTAATTGGAATAGCCGTAATATTAAAATTTTAAATTTAGAAACTTATTTCATTGAAGATTCAATTAGAGTAGATGGGACACCTGAAGGAATTGTTTCTGATGGCTCGTATTTATGGGTTGCAATAAGTTCAGGAAGTACTATTGAAAAAATAGAAATTAATTCAAAACAAATTGTGGAGACATTTTACGTTGGCAATGGCCCACAACAAATGCTGATAGAAGGTAGTTTGTTATGGATATCAAGAACATATTACAGTCCTGATTGGACAGAGATTTATTATGGTACAAGTCAGATAGATATCCTCTCAGGTGCCATACAAATAAAAGAATATGATGCTGGAATCGTATGTGGTGGAGACATGATGAAAATTAATGAACAAACATATAGAACTTATGAGGGTGGAGTTGCTCCAATAAAATCTGATCTTACAATAAATAGAACTGCAAAAATTGGCTCATATAATACAAACGGTCTTTATTCAGCGGACGCACATAGTGATTATATTTTTATGGGAACTACAAGTGACTTTAATGGACCTGACACAGTATATATTCATAATGAGTTAGGTGAACATAATTTTACCTATATTGTAGATGCATCTCCTGGAGACTATGCAATTTGGGAAGCATCTAATTAATCTGAGAAATACCAATCAATATGAATCTCCATCAATCTACCCATATTGCGATTATTTTGATGCAATAAGTAGTTATTTATAATAAAAGTTTTTTCTTCATTAATGCTATCAATCCTTGATTGTAATGCACTCAATATATTATTCATTTTCCATGTCACTTTTAAAGATGATACCTTTAAAGATATTGCAGAATTTAGGTTCCATTGATCTTTAAGTGTAAAATTTGGATCTGAAATCGAAATTGGCGTACAATAAAATGGGTTAAAACTAATGTTAGATTTACGATTAACCCATCCAGTAAATCCTAATTCAAAAAATAATATCATATTATTTTTAAATAAATTTTCATTTCCAGATAAAGTGAACTCTAAAAATTCGCCTATACCATCAGAAAGGATATTTGGGTTTGACAAATGACGTAAATAGCCAGATAAAATCCAATTATCAAAAATATTATAATTTAAATTAATGTCAGAACCTAATATTTCCACTTTATCATTGTTTGTTTGTAAAATATTTTGCGAATATATTTTTATCTTTATTGTAGATCTTGTCAAAGAATACCAAGCAATAATATTGACAGAATTTGTTCTTTCAACTTTTGAATTAATATCATTTACCTGCATAAATTCATAACCAGGTTTTATTTTCCTGTTTGCTTCAATAGAAAATCCCTTATTTTTTCTTCCAAAATGAGATAATACTCTTAGAAAAGGATTATATTCGTTATTTATGGAAGAAAACCCTCCTTTAATCTTGAAGTTGTTTATAGATATGTTAGAGTATATAGAACTCCATTCTTTTGATGAAAAAGAATCAATATCAGAAAGTGCTCGAAGATTGCCTGAAAATCCAAAACCAATCAGAATTGAATCTTTTATCTCATTAATAATTTTTGCTTGTATCATTGATCTAGTTAGATATTGCATTGATGGATTATTCCATGATGAATGTTGGACTGCATATTTCTGATTAAAATGAGATCCATGAAATATCCATCGCCAATTACCTATATCCCCTTTAGTTTGAATGCTTGCATTAATTATTCTATCATTTAAAGAACCATTGGTGCTACTATCAGGTATTCCACTAGAAGTAACAAAATGACCTATTGCAGCCTGAAAGTGATTTGTTTTGTATTCAATGTAATATGATTGTTGAATTGGATTTAGAATACCCAAACTATAGTCCGCATAAGGTCCAGTATATGTTTTTTTATATCCATTCATTGTCAATAATCTTATTTTATCTGCATATGTTGTATTAATAGATAACATATCGAGATAATAATCCCCTTGTGTATATTGGATACGAGTATTTACAAAAGTTGTATCTATTTCGAATTCTTGATTTGGAAAAGTACCAGTATTAACTAAGGTAAAATTCTTATTAAGATCTAATCCATAGCGCTTAGGATAATTTGAAAATGTTCCATCAAAAAATAGTATTCCATACATCCAATCATCATTCCATATAACACGTCCATTTTTAGATATAAGTCCAAAATGATTAGTCCAGTCAAAAGGGTAGTTAATATATTCATTAGCAAAAATAGATATAGAAAAAATGTTTAACAGAAATAAGATTTTTTTCAATACAAATCCTTTAATAAGAACACTAAGAAATGTTGTGTGCAGAGACAATAATAATAAATATAAAAAACATTAAATTTATTTTGAATCATCACTCCCTTTAAAAAGTGAAGTTCTAAAAATATTATGAGTATCTGTCCAACTATCATTATCACTATTTTCATCTATAGCCAAAGTAAATAAGTTCATTTTTGAATCTATATTTTTAATAAGTTGTAATAATAATGATTCTGGTGTCTTAGGCTTCATTTTATTATCCCACTCATATTTACTGAGTTCCGAAATCATAATATGCTCAAGTTGAGTTTGGACTTTTTTTGGAAAGTTCTTTATTTTTCTTGATGTAGCTCTTACAATATCTCTACCCAAAATTATGTGACCAATAAATTTTCCTTGATCCGTATAATTTGATTCAAGACCAGAGGAGATTTCCACAAGTCTTCCTATATCATGGAGAAATATACCCGCAAGCAATAAATCGCGATCTACCTTATAATGCTTAATTAATTGCTCAGCAATTTTAGCCATTGATAGTATATGCTCTATAAAGCCAGAACGATAATTATAATGTAAGTTCACAGTTGCAGGATGTATCATTAAGATTTCTTTATTTTCCTTATATATCATACTAACTAGTCTTCTTAGATAGCTAGAATTAATTGATCGTATTATCTTTACAATAGACTTCCACATCTCAGGTACATTTCTTTTTGATGAAGACACAATTAAAGATGGATCATATCCATAGCGTCCATAATATTGTACTGATGCACGATTAATTTTTTTAATTATCAAATGTGGTCGTTCCATGAATAATTCTACATTACCAGATACAGCTACAGGATCACCAGATTTAAATTTCTTTTTTAATTCATTTACATTATCCCATATTTTTGCATTTATTGATCCAGTTTTATCACGTAATCTTAGATCAATATATAAATCACCATTACGGCTGTGTCTAATATGTTTTTCGAAACACAAAAAAAACCCTTGTATGGAATCTCCTTCTTTAAACTTTTCTATAGATGTAATAGATTTCATGGCATATGAATTTTCCAAAAAGATTATGCAAAGTCAAGAATATCAAATAAAAATTATATTATTATGAGAAATTGCTAAATATGCGATAAAATTGGAAATTGTTAATAATTAAAATATTATTTACAATTCTTACAAACACCAAACAGTTGATGAATATGTCTCACTATTTTAAAATTATACTTTTTTGCTATTTTGTCTTGCTGTGCTTCAATAAGATCATCATAAAATTCTTGGATATCACCACAACTTAGACAAACAATATGATCATGATGTGTGCTATCGAGTTTATTTTCAAATCGCTTTCTACCATCACCTAATTCTAGTTGTCTTACAAGATTATTTTTTACTAGAACATCAATTGTTCTATATATAGTCGCTCTGGATACATTTCTACCAGTTTTATTTATATTAAAATAAATTTCTTCTGCATCTCGATGATCTTTGCTTCGACATATCTCATCCCAAACAATCTGCCTTTGTTTTGTATAACGCATACCTTCATTTCGCAATGCATCCATTAATGTTTTTAAGTTATTACTCACAAAGTTTTGTTTATTTTTATATCTTCTTCAGTTTTGCAAATTTAACTATAAGTTTCTTTTTTAATCCATCTTTAAAGGCCACTCCAACTCTTTGATTTTCACCACTACCACTTAATGCCCTAATTTTCCCTTCACCAAAAATCGCATGTTCCACCAAGTCTCCTACTTTAAAATCATCAAAAGTTGTAATTGTTCGTTTTATTTTCATCTTTATAGCGCCAGTTTTTGTATTAACGATCTTTCTTGTCATTGCTGAAGAAAAAGATATATTTTCCATAAAATTCTCTGGTATCTCTTTAATAAACCGTGATGCAAGACCTCCCCAACTATCTGAACCACTTCTTCTTCTATCAGTAGCATATAGTAGATAAACCATTTCCTGGGATCGTGTTAAAGCGACATAAAATAATCTTCTTTCTTCTTCCATTATTTCTTTTTCATTCAATGCTATTGATAACGGAAATAATCCATCTTCAAGACCAGTTAAAAATACGACAGGAAACTCAAGTCCTTTTGAAGAGTGAACTGTCATCATTGTTACATAATTTTCATCAGTATTCCATTCATCTATATCTGTCAATAATGAAACTTCTTCAAGAAAATCAGCTATTGATGCTTCAGGTTTTCTATCCATAAACTCATCAATAGAATTCAATATTTCTAAAACATTATCATATCTGTCATTATCTTCTAAATTATCTTGTTGTTTATAAAATTTTAAAATACCTACTTCTTCTACTAATGCTCTTGCAAGTTCACTAGCATTTAGTTTTATTAATAACTCATTATATTTATTTATTAGTTTATGAAAAGCAATCAGTGAATCGCCTTGTTTTCCACGAATTTTCATGGGTTCCGGGTTATTAAGTACATCAAACAATTTTTTATTATCCTTAATAGATTGAATAAAACACTTATCAACTGTCTTTAAACCAATACCCCTAGGAGGAAAATTAATTGTCCTTCTCAATGAAATTGTATCATCTAAGTTGACTATTAAACGTAGATAGCCTAAAACATCTTTAACTTCTTTACGTTCATAAAACCGTGTTCCACCAATAATTTTATAAGGGATAGCGCTCCTACGAAAACTATCTTCTAATGCTCTAGATTGAGCATTAGTTCTATAGAGTACAGAAAAATCATTAAATGTGCGCTTTTTCATTTTTATTTCTTTTTGTAATGCATTAATAACAGCATCGGCTTCTTCCATTTCATCATGCGTTTCAATAACGCCAATCAAATCACCATCACCGTTTACCGATAATAAATCCTTATCAACCCTATCCGTATTATTGCGAACAACAGATTGCGCAGCTTGTAAAATTTGATTAGTAGATCTATAATTATTTTCTAAAGTAAAAGTTTTACATTCAGGAAAATCTTTCTCAAAATCTAGGATATTCCTTATGTCTGCACCACGCCAACCATAGATTGATTGATCATCATCACCAACGACACAAATATTTCTATGCTTTTCAGCTAACATTTTAACAAGTAAAAATTGAGCTTTATTTGTATCCTGATATTCATCAACCAAAATATATTTCCATAACTTTTGATATTTACTTAGTATTCTAAGATTATTATTAAAAATCTCTAATGGAAAATTCAATAAATCATCAAAGTCCACAGCATTATTCTCTTTTAGTGAATTATTATAAATAATATAGATATCAATTATGATTTTATCCTGTATTGTATTTACAGATTTCAAGGCAGATTTAGGATCTATGAGCTTAGATTTATAATAACTAATTTTATTACGCACTGTCTTTGGCATAACACTATTCTTAGATACATTGATTTCTGCCATAATAATTTTTATTAAAGAAATTTGATCAGATCTATCATAAATAGCATAATTCTTTGTAAATCCTAAATGTCTTATTTCATTTCTAAGTAATTTTGCACATATAGAGTGAAAAGTTCCAATATTCATATCTTGAACATTGTTTTTCAATAAAGCAGCAACACGTTGCTTCATTACTGCAGCGGCTTTATTAGTGAAAGTAACAGCTAATATTTCTTCTGGTTTCACAATCCCTTCTTTGATTAGGTAAGAGATTTTGTAAGTCAAAACTCTTGTTTTACCACTACCTGCTCCAGCAAAGATTAAAATTGGCTTATCTACTGCTTCTACAGCAGCTTTTTGATTATTATTTAATTTTTTCAAATCCATAGAATTTAATTATTTCCTTTCAGGTTCAATTTTATTCTTCTTTAGTTGAACTCGGCGACGAACTTCCTGAAATTTCTTTTTAGCCTTAATATGTTCTTTTTCATTTTTGGTAAATGTATGATATCCATCGCCTCTAGCAACGAAATACAAATATTCATTAACACTGGGATATAATGCTGCAATAATTGACTCTTTTCCAGGATTATTTATTGGGCCAGGTGGTAAACCTGGATATAAATACGTATTATAATTTGATTTAATCTTTAAATCATCAATAAGTAAACGTCTTGGGCCGTCATCAATAATATATTGAATAGTAGGATCTGCTTGCAATTTCATACCTTTTTTTAATCGATTATGATATACTGAAGAAATAATTGACCTCTCAGAGTCATATATCGCTTCACCTTCAATAATGGATGCTAAGGTAATTACTTCTAACATTGACATACCCAAATCTTGAGATTGTACTTCCATAGATTTAGACACATTATTACTGAACTCATTCACCATCCTAGTAAGAACTAAATATGGATCAACTCCTTCAGCAAATGTGTAAGTATCAGGAAATAAATATCCCTCAAATGAATTCCCTTGAAGATTAAATAATCTTACCATTCTTTTATCGTGACATAATTTTAAAAATTTCTTTTTATTTATTTTTAATTTTGCTTCTAATTGATTAGCTATATTTTCGATAGTCCATCCTTCTAATACAGTTATTTTTTTTAATGATGGAGCTCCATAAACCAACTGATTAATTATAGCGTTATTATTAATTGCATTATTTAAAACATATGTTCCTGCAGGAATATTCTTTTCATGCCCTAATGATTTTACTGCCATTGTAAATGTTCTTTTATTTGATATAATACTTTTCTCTTTTAAAATATCACCTATCTCAGACAAAGTGACCCCTTTGGGAATATTAATTTCCACACGTTCATAAGGATTAGACTGAGGCCAATAAATAACTAGTAAATAGAATGCTAATATGCTAGCGATCAATATACCAGCAATACTTCCTACAGTTTTTAACCCCGGGTTAAACTCTTTTAATTGCAGCATTTGTGGGGCGGAAAGGTAATGATATACATAAAATAAAGTCAATTAATTGTAATAAAATAAAAAATTGACTTTATTTTAAATATTACAATTATACTTGAGATTATTTATTAATTATAGTTGCTTAATTATGTTCTTAGGAAAGTGCATTGTAACTAACATATTAGGTACATCAACTACTTCAGCAATATGAAGATCGCCAACTAAAGAACATAACATATAAGCATCTTCATCTGTTATATCATAATTATTAGTTAAATGATCTATCATATAATTAACTGCTTTTTTTGTAGCAATATCTATGGTCTCACCAAATCCAGTTACAGCATAAATATCATCATTTTCATATTGAGGCTCTTTGATTGCAGGTTTATTTTTTATTACACGTAGCCTATATGTAATAGTCATAGGTGCTTCTATTGCCGTACCACATACCTCACCTAAACCTTGTATTGCATGGGTATCTCCAATAGAAAATAGAGCCCCTTTCACAAAGACAGGAAAATAAACAGTTGTACCTTCAGTTAAGTTTGGATCATCCATATTGCCACCATTTGCTCTAGGAGGTATAGTACTTAACATTTCATCAGTAGCAGGTGCGACTCCCATTACACCAGGAAATGGGCTTAATTCTAATTGTACTTTATCATTAAAAGTAGCGGTACGGGTAAGAGTGTTAATTTTATGTACGGTAAGTTTTGCGTCAGGAAAACGTTCAGAAAGAAAACCAAATCCAGGCACAATTGCCTGCCAACCATAATCATGCAATTCTATATCTAGAAGATCAACAGCTAATATATCACCTACTTCAGCTTCTTCAACATATACTGGGCCAGTAAGTGGGTGAATCGGTCCAAAATCAATATTCTTTAGATCATCAATATTAGCGTTTCTATGAAGTTGGCCATCCGATGCCTCATGGGTATCGACTTTAATAACTGATCCTGTAGGAACCCTTACAACAGGTGGAATAGAACTACTAAACTTGTTATGTTTTTGTTCTGCAGAAAGAACATAATCTGGAGCAATTCCAGATTCTTCGGAACAAGAAATAATTGTTAATGTTAACAAAATGAAAATATAATTTTTCATAGTTACCTCCTTTAAGTAAATAAACAAAATAATAAAAGAATCGTTACGAACTGAAAATAAAAGAGGCTCTAAAAAGAGCCTCTTTTATTAACATAATTAGTATCTATTATGAAATTAACTACCAGGTACTTCTGATTCAGGTTGTGGATATGATGTAAAAACCTCATCACCATCACGATCTATAGGAAGTTCACCTAATAGACCATAATGTCTCATATCAACCCATCTATGACCTTCAAGAAATAAGGAGTATCGTTTTTCATGTAGTAATTGTGATAAACCACCACTTGAAGCATCTGCTAAACCATGCGCAGCACGTACAACATTAATTTCTGCAAGTCCATCTCCACCATTACCAATATTTGCTTCTGCTTTAAGAAGTACTAGTTCTTCATTACGGATCATCGCAACTGGATCATAATCACCTGTCCACATGGTTGGCGCTAAATCACTAGTTAACCCATCATACGTAATTTCGGTAGCCCGTTCAACTACTTTACTAGAAAAACGTGGATCACCGGCTTCTGCATCAGTTTCATAGGTAGGATGTGCCATCAGTTTAACAAATGTAGCAGTGGGATCCGCATACATACCATTGCCACCATCTCCTTGACCAGAACTATACACATGGTAAACACCATGAGACATAGCTCCAGCAGGGTCCATAAATGAATTATCCAAAGCTGTAAGAGCAGTAGACCAATCATCATGTTGAACCGCTACTCTTGCCCTTAAAGCCCTATTAAACTGCGCAAACGTAGCAGGTGTATCAAATCCAGCAAAACCACTGGAAAGCGTAAAGCTAAAAGAACTACCTGCACTATTAAGTTCACTATACCCAGCATCTAATAATGCAGCAACTTCTGCCCAACCTGCATCCTTAGAAACAAAGTCTGACTCTAGGCCATTATATGGCGCTATTTTACAACCATTTTCATTTTGCATATTTAGAATTAATGATAGCTGATATGCTTCAATCGTTTTTGCAAAGCCTGAAGCACCAGCATCATCAGCAAACTGCGTCATAAGTATACGACAATTTGCTATTACTCTATAACGAGATGCCCATGGCGAGTATACCAAAAAACCTCCAGGATCAAGAGGACCTCTAAGTAATTCTCCCGTATACCGAGGGTCAGCTGGTTCCAAGTAATACGTTTCACGCCCTACTGAGCTAACTTCACGAAGATAAAGAGCATACGATGAACGCATACCTGCCTCCGCACCTGTTACAAGTGTTTGTACAGTTGCAACATCTGTTGAAGGTGCATTTGGATCTGGAAAATCTAGATCTTCACATCCAAACCATAAAGTTACTAAAAGTAGGGGTAATATATTTTTTAAGTTATTCATTATTTACCTCCTATAAACCTACTGAAACATTAAAGTATAATGCTTTAGACATTGGATAAGGGCCTGTATCTACAGATCCACCAACGGCTACATTACCAAATTGACTTACATCTGGATTCCAACCAGTATAGTCAGTGCTCAACCATAAATCTCTGGCTGAGACACCTACCTGCATACTAGAAACCTTTCCAGCAAGAAATGATTTAGGAACATCCCAATTAAAACTCAATTCGGATAACCTAACATAACTACCATCTTCTATATATGGAGCAGTAACGCCACCCAATACAGTCAGACGCTCATCACCATTTCCAGATTTTGTTCCATCACCATCAAGATCTAATGTTTGATCATCATAGTCAAAAGTTGTACCACCTAAATCCGCAATCAATTTTTGAAGATTAATTATATCTCCACCTTGCTTGACATCAATATGTGCTACAAGACTGAAAGCACCAAACTGGACTCTATTATTAAGACCCATAATAAAGTCTGGTGTTTCATTACCTAAGATTGTATGCACACCATTAGCATCCAATTCAGCTCCAACCATTGTATGTGGCGACCAACCTTTTTCGATACGATAGGCGCCTAAAAATGTTGCAAAACCACCTGTGTTATAAGGATCAACCTCAAGTCTAGTGATTTCTGATGAAGTCGTATAGTAAGATAGTCTACTTACCCAGTTCAAATCTCTCGTTCTCACTGGATTTAATACAAGATCTAATTCCATACCATTCGTTTTCATATCACCTGCATTTGCCCACTTATTTGTATAACCAGTTGAAGGAGCTTCTTCAACTTCTAACAATAAACCTGTTATATTTTGATTGTACAATGTGAACTCAAAACCAAGCAAACCATTCATTATAGAACCATCAAAACCATATTCAAGCTCTGTCATTTCCTCTGGTTCAATACCGTCTAAACCTTTCAGGCCACTGGTAACCAAACCAGACATACCACCAATATTCAAAGGAGACATTGCAGTATATTTAGCAAATGGTAATGGCATATTACCAGTCACACCATAAGAAGTTCTAACTTTTAAATCATCAAATATCGCTATTTCGCCAGTACGATACGAAGCAGCAAACTTTGGATACATATGTGATTTTTCTGTATCACCAAGTGTGCTACTACGATCAGAACGAACCCCAAGTGAAACATGAATATTTTCACCAACGGCTACTTCTTCTTGAACAAACCAACCGCGATCCTGTTGCTTACGTCTTGTCTGTAACGCAGAGGTCGCTGCTGATTGATCGATATTTGTTTGTGTAACTACCATACCAGTAGCAATAATCATAGAATTATTATAATCCACTGTTTCTGCCTGGTATCCAGCAGTCGTATTAAGTTTCGCACCACCCAAAGACATACGATGCGCCAAATTAAATGAAGCATTCGTATTTAAACTATTATGATTCGTTAAAACAGATGTTCCTGGGTTTGACTTCCCTCTTTCATCTTGAAGATCAGGAGGAGAAAACACTGTATTTTCCTGACCAACATAATCAGCACTTAGAGTTCCAATCAAATCAAGACTCATATCTGAGTTTCTCATCAGATTATAATCAAGCCTTGTACTTCCCATTGCACGATTGACTGTTTCTTCATTAGTAAGGACAGCTGCTGTATGCAATGGATTTGAAGGATTTGCGGCATTATCTGGCCAAGACCCATCTTCATTTTGACGAATATCCAAGAAACTTGGAGTAAAGGCAAAAGAGAAGTTAAAAGATTTATTAGTGTTATCATTTCCTGTTATACCTCTATCAGAAAATGAATTAGATAAATACACTGTTGTGGCAACTTTTAACTTATCATTTACTCTATGATCAATATTAGCACGACCAGAAACACGTTCATAACCTCTATTAACAATAATGTCACCTTCATCAAGATACTGACCAGAAAGAAAAAATTGAGTTGACTGATTACCGCCATTTATGCTTAATGATGTTTCTTTAAGATTACCTGTTTCTCCATATAATGCATCTTCATAATCAATATCTCTATTCGCCCAGTTTCCACCAGCATCATTTCCTAATGCTGCAATATCTGGACCATACTGATCTTCTGCCTCTTGATAGGTCTCAAAAACTCGATGACCTTGTTTATTTATTATATTTCTAGAACCAAATCGTTGTGAAAAGTTCACTTTAGTTTTACCAGATGTACCACGTTTTGTAGTAATTATGATAACACCATTAGATGCTTTCGCACCATATATAGCTGCAGCACTTGCACCTTTAAGAACTTCTACACTTTCAATATCGCTAGGATTTATATCGGCAATACGATTTGATGGCTGACCCTGAGGCCTTGGACTACCAGCACCTGTTGCTGCACTTACAACATCAAGTCCTGATTGATTAGCAAAGTTATTAACAATAATACCATCCACAACATACAATGGTTGTGTTTCACCTGCTATCGTTGCAACACCACGAAGATTCACACTCATACCACCACCTGGAGCACCAGTATTTCTGCGAATATGAACACCAGCAAATTTTCCACCTAAAGCTTGATCTAAAGATTGACTTGGTGAACCATTTAATTCATCGCCAGATAATTTGGCAACTGCAGTAGCTAGGTTACGTCTCTTAACTGAGGATGCAAGACCAGTAACAACCACTTCATCTTGCTTTAGCACATCAGCTTCAAGTTGCACACTTAATAAAGCCTGCCCTTCAGAAACGCCTACTTCTTGAGATTTATAACCAATATAATTAACAACCAATGTAGCACCTGACTCAACATCTAGTGAGAAAGCACCGTTATCATCAGTCGTAGTCCCAACAAAAGTACCTTTAACAAATACTTGAGCACCAAGAAGTGCTTCTCCTGTTTGGGCATCTGATACTGTTCCTGATACAGTCATTGCCTGCGCAGATAACATCTGCATACATAATAATGACATTACAAAGAACAGCATATTATTTTGCTTTTTCATGGCAAATACGCCTCCTGCTTATTTAATTTTTTTATCAAAAAAATGAAAAAAACACCCACCGACAGTCCATAAACCGTCTATGGATGCTCCTCTCCGCCCCAACATTAAAACAATATTATTTATGTGTCAACAATTATTTTAAATTTATTTTTTTATTTAAAGTATCTTATTACAATCTTATATGATTGGTGTATAATAATATGTATGAGGAAAAACACGTTGTCATGCCAATTATGATAATGTAATTTTGCCGCCTCATGAGTAATGAAAAAAATCCTGAAAAAATACAATTAATTGAAGGGTGGTCCTTTGATAGAGTCAATTATATCATATTTTTTATTGGGGTTCTTTTTATTGTATTTGGATATATTATCATGGCAGCCGGAACAGTAAATAGTTTTCAAAGTTTGACTTTAGCTCCAATTATGTTGTTCCTAGGATATATTATTTTTGTTCCTGCCAGTTTAATTTATCGTGGGAATTAGATTGTATAGGGATCGTAGTTCAGTTGGTTAGAACGCCGGCCTGTCAAGCCGGAGGTCG